>JALVIH010000032.1 GCA_027028625.1 bacterium
CATCACGGCCTTGATCACCCAAAAACATTAATCGAGAACTGAACTGGTAAAAGCGAAGAAAGATAGAAAGCAAAAAAAGAACCACTAAACCTAACCACCAACCTCTAATTTTTCTTACCATATATAGACATTATAATTTATCGGCGGGGAGCGGGCTGTATAATAAAAGGTAAATGAGAAGAAAGAATTATTGGTTAAAAGTTTTTTCCGGTGTACTCTTTCTAAAAATTCTTTTCCTTCTTCCTATTTTCACCCAACTAAAACTTTACTGGCCGCAGCTATCATTCACTACTTGGTGGAAAAATTTTGACGCCCCTTATTACTTAGCTGTTGCTCAAAGTAACTACAACCCCACCCAAATCTTACACTGGTGGAGTTGGTTAAACCGCCCGCCAGTATATTACCCAGCTCATCTTCCTCTATTCCCATTTGCCATTAAGCTGGTTAACTTTCTTGGTATCAGTCTTCCTCTATCTGGTTTTATCATCAGTTTCATTCTTAGTTTTGGAGTGGTATGGGCTTGGATTAAACTTTACCAGAAAGTAAACAAAACCTATCCTTCTCTACTTATTAGCTGGAGCGTCTTACTATTCCCTCCCCGAATGTGGACTATAAACAACATTATTTCCCCTGAACCACTATTTATCATTTTAATTCTCCTCACCTTCCTCTTTTGGCAGGAAAGAAAATATCTAGTTGCCTTACTTTTAGCTGGAGCCGCTTTCTGGACAAAATCGCCCGCATTCTTCCTCTTTGCTTCTTTTGGCTTATGGTTGTGGTTAATAGAACATAAAGGCAACTTACTAAAAACTTTTATGGACAAAAGAAGTTGGCTAATTATCTTTATTGGTCTACTTTCTTTTCTAACTTTAAGTTACTTTTATCTTCATCAAAGCGGCGACTTCTGGGCATATTTTCATTCCGGGAACAACATTCATCTTTTCTGGCCGCCACTTCAAGTTTTTAATCCTCTTCAAGTATGGGTAGGCAGCTTTTGGTTAGAAGACATTGTCTTGCTCCTCGGTCTTTATTTTTATCTTCTAATTCGGAGCTGGCCAAACTTTAAAAACTCTCCTCTCTGGATTTTTTCTGCTCTTTATCTAAGTTCCCTATTTTTCGTTGCCCACCGGGACATTAGCCGCTACGCCCTTCCCTTCGTTCCTTTACTCCTTCTAATGAACAAAGGCATCCTTAAGGACAACTGGAAAAATCGTTTAGTCTTCGGCCTTTACCTGATTTTGACCTTCTTTTACAGTTGGAACTTCATCAATGGAAACCATTTGTGAAGCTATTCAGAACTTGGTTATCAGAACTTAGAACTCGGAACTCAGTTTGTGGAGTTAGAAAGTTCATAAAGTTTTTAAAGTAAACCTTCTCACGAAGTCAATCCTGAGGAGCTGAGCGACGAAGGTCGCCCCTCGGTAGGGATAAAATCTAGCGAGCGCAAAGTTGCTGACACTCAAACTCGGGTTCACCTTCATGCGCCTTCGGCTAGATTCTTCGCGGGGCTCAGAATGACTCGTTAATTAACTAAGCTCCAAGTTCCAAGTTCTAATTAAAATTAAGATTTTAAAATTTGATTTGAATAAAAATTAAAAATTTCAAACCTGTCTGCCGGCAGGCAGGTTAAAAATTAACCTCCTAGTTCCAATGTGTGACCCCGGCGGGATTCGAACCCGCGATCTTCAGGATGAAAACCTGATGTCCTAGGCCACTAGACGACGGGGCCAGCGGTGGAGCCGGGAGGACTCGAACCTCCGACCTTTTCGATGTCAACGAAACGCTCTAGCCAACTGAGCTACGGCTCCAGTACAGGATATTTTAACATAGTCTCTAACTTTTATTTATAATGAAAGATATGGCAAGATTCAAAATAAGTGAAAAATGGTACTTGAGAGGAATTCTAATTTTAGGCCTATTTTTCCGTTTTTTTAACCTCAATTGGGACGAGGGTTATTTCCAACATCCGGATGAACGCAATATTTTAGCGGCTGCCAGCCGAGTTAAATTTTTTAACCAACTCAACCCTCATTTTTTTGCTTACAACAGCTTTACTATCTACCTTTATAAAGCCACTGCCTATATCCTCAGCTTCTTGAGTGGAGACGTATCTTTCTTGACGGATTGGAATAAGTTAGATTTAATCGGCCGCTATTGGGGAGCAGGTATTTCTTTCTTTTCTTTAATAGTTCTCTACCACCTAAGTAAAAAACTATTTAGACAAAAAAAAGTTGCCCTCATTATCACCTTTTTAGCTGCTCTTTCTCCTACAACAATTCAAACCGCCCATTATGCAACTACTGAAAATTTTCTTATCTTTTTTATTCTTCTGATTACTTATCTCAGCCTTACTTATCTTGAAAAAGAGAATCTTAAAACCTTAATAATCCTCTCCGCTACTTTGGGACTCGCTTTAGCAACTAAGCTGTCAGCAATCACCTTTGTTATTCCTATCATTCTAAGCCTGACCGCTGCCCATAAAAACAAGTTAGTTATCCTTTTTACTAGGTTATTTTTGGTTTTTCTCATCTCGACTACTCTTTTCTTTTTCTTTTCACCCTACACCTTTCTTGATTTTCAAGATTTCCACCGATCGATGCTTTATGAAGGCAATGTGGTTATTGGAAAATTCCTCGTACCTTATACTCTTCAGTTTTATAAAACCACCCCCTATCTTTACCAATTTCTTAACTTAGCTTGGCAGATTAATCCTCTTAACCTTCTCCTTTTTTCGCTAGGAATAATTTGGGGAATAAGAAAACTGCTTCAGAAAAAAGTCATTACTAGAGAAACAATCATTGTCTTCAGTTGGCCTTTAGTTTATTTTGCCATCGTCGGCGGCTGGTATGTCAAATTTCTTCGCTATACCCTACCAATAGTTCCTTTTATCCTTCTAATTGCTGGCCTAGTTATTGACAAAGTTTTTTTGAAAAACAAGCTGGTTTTTTGGTTCATTTTACTTTTTAACCTTTTCTGGACTGCTCTTTTCTTTAGTTTTTATCTTCATCTTCACCCCAGAGTCCAAGCCTCTTTATGGATATATAAACACATACCTTCCGGCTCAACTATAGTCAATGAAGATTGGGATGATCACTTGCCTTTTCCCATTTCTCATTCATCAACCAACCATTACCACCTTCAAACTCTAGACCTTTATCAACCTGACAGCCAAACAAAGATAAATAAAATTACCCAGACTTTATCCAAAAGCGACTATCTGGTTCTTTCCAGCCGGCGGGTATGGGGAAGTCTAATTCATCTACCAAATATTTATCCCTTAACTAGTTGCTATTATCGATTGCTTCTAGAGAATAAACTAGGCTACCAACTAATTAAGAAGTTTAGTTCCGATCCCCACTTCTTCGGCCTCGATTTTCCTCCAAAAATAGTAGAAGAAACAGCTCAAGTTTATGACCACCCTCAAGTAATGATCTTCAAAAACCAAGGAATTACCTCCAGCCAACTCAACCAAAAACTAGAAGACTGCCTATCCAGGCATCTTCCTCTTATCACCAAAAAACAGCCTTTTAATAAAGCAGTTAAGTTTGGCCAGTTCTTGGCAATGGGAATAGCCCTTTGCAGTTGGTTGTTAATTTTTTTCCTTAAAGATTGAGGTGGGCGATGAGGGATTCGAACCCCCGACCTTTCGGATGTAAGCCGAACGCTCTAACCAACTGAGCTAATCGCCCG
>JALVIH010000033.1 GCA_027028625.1 bacterium
CTGGAGGGCGGATGTTGGTTTGATTCATTGCCAAACCCCATTAATTTGGTAACCGCACTGTTGACATTGGCCGGTTTTAAGATTGAGATTAACCACTTCAGTTTGCCAACCTTCCCTTTTAATGAGAAGCGAATGGCACTTAGGACAATAAGTTGAGGAATGTTCAGGATCCAAGATGTTGCCAATGTAAACATAGTTTAGTCCTTCTTTTTTTCCTATTTCCCAAGCTCGGAGAAGAGTTTCAGGAGAGGTTGGGGGAGTGTCTAGCATTTTATAAGCTGGATAGAAGGCGGTAACGTGCCAAGGAATATCAGGGTCAATATTAGCGATGAAATGAGCAATTTGTTTTAACTCATCAGGATCATCGTTGTGATGAGGGATAATAAGAGTTGTTATCTCCAGATGAATGTGCTTTTGGTAAACCAACTTAATGTTTTCCAGAACGTCTTTTAATCTCCCCTTTACAATTTTTCGATAGAAATCCTCATTAAAGCTCTTTAAGTCGATGTTTATAGCATCAAGGTAAAGGGAGATATAGTCAAGGCTTTCTACGGACTCGAAGCCATTAGAAACAAAGACATTCTTAATCTTCTTTTGATGGGCGAGTTTAGCCGTGTCGTAGGCATACTCAATAAAAACAGTTGGTTCATTGTAAGTGTAGGCTATAGTAGGGAAGTGGTACTCTTCTGCTAACTTGACGATTTCCTCAGGGGAAGCGAGAGTGGATTCCTGATGAATGACTTGTTCGAGAAGTTTGAGGCGTTCATCTGGGGAGGCTTTTAAGCTGCGTATCTCTCGAGGTGGTTGGGATTGGAAATAGTTTTGGCAAAACAGACAACCAAAAGAGCAACCAACTGTTCCAAAAGATAAAGCTTGAGTTCCGGGAAGAAAATGATAAAGAGGCTTCTTTTCTATTGGATCGGCGTGGAGACCGACAGCTTGGCCATAGACGGTTAAATAAAGGGTACCTCCTTTGTTGTAACGAACGCCGCAGATGCCTGTTTGGCCATCAGGGATGGTACAGTGCCAGCGGCAGGCTTGACACTGGACAAGATTATTTTTTAACTTCCGATATAGCCTTGCTTCCCTCATACTTTTATTATAGTTCTTCTAACCTCGTCCCAATTACTGAGATCCAAATTCCAAGATCTGAGCTCCAAGCTCTAAGTTCTAAGTAAGTATTTGTTATACTTAAGTAGAGATGTGTGGGATTTTTGCTTATACTGGTAGAAAGAATGCGGTACCTAAAGTACTAGAGGGATTGGAGAAATTAGAGTACCGAGGTTATGATTCAGCCGGTTTGGCGTTAATTGATAGAAAAAATAGACTCAAAGTTATTAAGACTGTTGGTTATGTCTCTCAACTTAGTGAAGAGGTTTTTAATCGTAGTCGAACCCTTTCTGGCTCTATCGCAATAGGTCACACCAGATGGGCAACTCATGGTAAAGTGAGTAAAATTAATGCTCATCCACAAGTTGATTGTTCAAAGAGAGTTGCCGTGGTCCATAATGGAGTTATTGAGAACTTTGAGGAGTTAAAAAAGAATTTAAAAAATAAAGGCCACCGCTTTATTTCTCAAACAGACACTGAAGTTATTAGTCACTTAATTGAAGAGTTCCTAAATGAAGGTTATTCTTTTAAAACTGCTTTCCAAAAAGCTCTGGGTTCCCTAGTTGGGGCTTGGGCAGTAGCTGTTCTTTCTCCCCTTACTCCTGAAACCCTCTGGCTAGGTCGTTTCTCTAGCCCCTTAGCTATTGGACTGACTAAGGAAGAAATTTATGTTAGTTCCGATTCCCAAGCATTTCCTTACAATGTTAAGAAGGTTGTCTTTCTAGAAGATGGCCAGTTGGCTCGTCTATCCCTTCAAAATAGAAAAAGAGTAGAGATCTTTAATCTTAAGGGGAAGCCAGTAAATTATCAATTGATAAATAAGGGGCTGATGGAGAAAGTTAATTTAGCTAAAGGCGAGTTCCCCCATTTTATGCTTAAGGAGATATTTGAACAGCCCTTGACGGTAGAAAGAGGATTAAGAGGGCGGGTTGATTATTCTAATAAGAAGGTTGTTTTGGGTGGCTTGCGCTCGGTTGAAGAAAAGTTAAAAGAAAAAGAGTTCATAGGTTTGATGGCTTGCGGCACCTCGCTTAATGCTGCCTTGGTGGGGAGATTGTTTGGGGTAGGGGCTTTAGGGTTGTCAGTCTGGAGTGAAAATAGTAGTGATTATAGCCAATTAAATCTTGATAAAAAAATCTTAGACCGGTCAGCCGTTTTCTACATCAGCCAAAGTGGAGAGACTGCTGATACCTTATCAAGTTTGAAGTTGGTTCAAAAGGAGACGCAAGCCTTGAATTTGGGTATTGTCAATGTTGTCGGAAGCAGCCTGGCTCGGCGGGTGGAAGCTGGAATTTATACCCGAGCCGGTGTTGAGGTAGGGGTGGCAGCTACTAAAAGTTTTACTAATCAGCTCCTAGCCTTACTTCTAGGGCTAATTTATATTGGACAATTACAAGGCAAGCAACTAGTTAACCAGGACAAATTCTTTCGAGAACTGCAACTTTTACCAGCGATTATTAGTAAGGTTCTTCAAGAAAAGGAGAAAATAAAAGCCACTGCTGGAAAGTTGGTAGAAGTTAAGAACTTTATGTTTTTAGGCCGTCACCTAGCTTATCCTCTTGCTTTAGAAGGAGCTTTGAAGTTAAAGGAAATAAGCTACCGTTTTAGTTATGGTGATTCTTTGGGGAGCCTAAAACATGGACCTTTGGCGGTGATAAGTCCGGAAAATGTAGTAGTAGCTGTTATCTTTAGTCAAGAGCCTGAATTAAAGAAAAGCATTTCCAATATCCATGAGATAGTAGCCCGCCAGGGGAGGGTAGTGGTAATAAGTGATCTGCCAATGGGGGAATTTCCTCCAGCTATAGAGCACTTTTTACCTCTTTCTCACTTAGAAAGTTTATGGCTGATGCCTTTAGTTACTTCCCCAGTTCTCCAGTTATTGGCTTATTACTTGGCTGTTTTTTTAGGTCGGGAGATCGATAAACCACGCTATCTGGCCAAGAGTGTGACGGTAATATGAATGTTAAGTCAAAAGTTCACCTTTTGCGCTCGCTCCGCTCGCTAAATCCTTCGTCGCTATAGCTCCTCAGGATGACCAGAGAGGAGATTGTACCTTACCTCTTGAAGTCATCCTGAACGAGCCGCCAGGCGAAGTGAAGGATCTAGCCGAAGGCGCACGGATGTGTTCCCCAGCCCGGGTGTTAACTTCTTTGCGTCTCACTAGATTTCTGCCCCTACCGAAGGGGGGTTTAGGATTTGGGATTTAGAGATTAGGATTTATTTTGAAAGGGGGAATTGGAGACGGATGGAAGGCCCCATTGTTGGAGCTAGAAAGACAGCTTTTACCTCGCTGGGTTTAAAAGCATTAAGAACAGCGGTGATGTTTTCTTTGAGTTGCTTCTCTGAAAACGAAGCCCGCCCAATCGATAAATGGATGAGGGGAGCTTTAGCTTCGGTTTTAAGTGTCAAGTGGTTGCCTTTTTCTAATTTGGCCTTTACCTTTTCCGGTTCGGTGGTGATGGTCCCATTTTTAGGGTTAGGCATTAGTCCTTTAGGCCCGAGAATACGAGCAAATTTAGCTAGCTTGGGCATATATTGAGGATGAGTGATTAAAACATCAAAATCAAGTTGCCCAGCTTCTATTTGTTTCAATACTTTGTCATCGACGACAACCACTCTCTTGGTTTTACCACTGCTGTGAGGAAGATCTACCTCCCCTAATTTGCCGGTTCGAGTAACATTAATGTGAAGGTCAACGCTAGCGTCAAAGTGGGCATAGCTTATCTTTTTGATCAGTTTAACTGCCTCATCGAGGGTATAGTGTTTATCTCTTTCAACCAGTTTCCGAACTTCTTGGTATTTTTTACTTCTTTGACGATGCATTGACTTAGGATGGGGTTTAGTGCCTTTAGGTTTATCGGGCTGTTTTGTTTTCTTTTCTTGAGTAGGTTTTTCTACTTTTTTTTCAGTAATTGTTTTAGTTTCCTCAACTGGTGTTTTTTGCTTTTTGTTGGTCATTTTACTCCTTTACTTTTATCCCCATGCTTCTGGCTGTTCCTAAGACGATTTTGATGGCTGCTTCAATATTATCGGTGTTTAGGTCGGGCATCTTTTTCTCGGCTATTTTTTTGACTTGGTCCATAGTAATCTCAGCAACCATCTCTCTCCCTGGGTTATGGGAAGCTGTTTTCAAACCTAGTTCCTTCTTTATCATTGCTGAGACAGGAGGCAGTTTGGTGATAAAAGTAAAACTTCTATCTTCGTAAACAGTAATGACTACCGGGATCAAGTCTCCTTTAAGGTCCTTAGTTTTATCATTAAACTGCTTACAAAAATCCATAATGTTTAGGCCATGTTGACCTAAAGCAGGCCCGACTGGGGGGGCAGGATTAGCTTGACCTGCTGGTATCTGTAATTTAATCTGAGTTTTTACTTTTTTCTTAGCCATATCTAAATTTTTTGAATTTGTAAGAAGTCAAGATCAACCGGTGTCTCTCGACCGAAAAATAAAACTAATACCTTTACCTTACCTCTTTCCTCATCAATAGACTCGATGGTTCCCAGGAAGTCAGTGAATGGACCATCAATAATTTTAACAGCTTCTCCGACAGAAAACTTAGTCTTAAATCTGGGAGCCTCACTAGTCATTAGTTTTTTAATTGTTTTTACATCTTTCTCTGGTAAGGGAATAGGTTGGCTGCCAGCTCCGACGAACCCAGTGACTCCCTGAGTAGTTCGGACGGCCAACCAGGTATTGTCATCCAACAGCATTCGAACAACGATGTAACCTGGCAGGAAACGCTCGTTAACTTTATGTTTTTTCCCTTGTTTAATAAGAATCTTTTCCTGAGTAGGGACGATAACCTCAAAGATTTTGTCAGTTAGTTCCAATGTCTCCGCCCGTTGTTTTATTTGGTTGGCTACTTTGTACTCATAGCCAGAGTAGGTATGAATGACATACCACTTGCCTTTATTCTCATCCACATCTTTATTAATAATGATGTGGTTGGGCTGTTTTTTCTCAACAATGATTTCATCTAGTTTTTTCTTGGTCATAAACAAGCTATTTTACCACGACATAAGCTAATATTTGAGTAAAGATATAGTCTAAAACTCCAACATAAAAAGCTGTTATCAGAGAAATGACAACAACAACAATTAGCCATTTTATCACCTCTTGGCGAGTAGGCCAAGTTACCTTTAGGGTCTCTTGATAAACCTCCTCGAAAAAGCGGCTGATGGGATTTTTACTCATATGGATAATAATAACATAAAGAAAGGAAAACTTCATAAAATTGACTTTTCCTTTTAAGATTAAAGTGTAGGCTTTATTAAATTAAGGAGTTTGATTATGACTACAATTCGAAAGGCTATTATTCCGGCAGCAGGTTTTGGTACTCGGTTCTTACCCCAAACCAAGGCTATGCCTAAAGAGATGCTGCCCTTAGTTGATAAGCCGGTAATTCAGTATGTAGTTGAGGAGCTAGTGGATGCTGGAATTACGGAAATAATCATCGTTACTGGTTACCATAAACGGTCTATAGAAGACCATTTTGACCACAATTTTGAGTTGGAGATGCATTTAAAAGAGAGTGGAAAGTTAGATCGCCTAGCTAAAGTACAAAAAATTCCTGAACTGGCTAATTTTTACTACCTGCGCCAGAAAGGTCCTAAAGGAAATGCTACGCCTATCTGGAACGCTCGGGAGATTATAGGCAACGAGCCATTTTTGGTCTTTTGGGGAGATGATTTTATTGATGCACAGCCTAGTCGTGCTAAACAATTAATTGCTACCTATGAAAAGTATGAGGCAAATATCTTAGGATGTATTAAAACAAAACGGCCGGAAGATACCAAACGGTATGGTTATGCGGCTGGAAAAGAAGTCGAACCAGGAGTGATTGAGGTCTCTGATTTGGTTGAGAAGCCCGGACCGGACAAAGTGCCATCTGATCTAGCTGTTGTTTCCGGTTTTGTCTTTACCCCAGCTATCTTTTCGGCTATTGAGGAAGCTAATAAACGCCGGCCCGAGGGCGAAGAGTTGGTTTACATTGATGCCCTTAATGTTCTCCGAGAGAGAGGAGAGAAAGTGTATGCCAGGGCAATAGAGAATGGTACTTACTATGATTGTGGGAACATTCTCGAATATATGAAGACGATAACCTCTTTTGCTTTGAGGCATCCAGATATCAACGGAGAATATCGCCAGTTTTTGAAGAAACTTTTAGAGTAGATTGTATAATTGTAGGAGTACTGGCCCCGTCGTCTAGCGGCCTAGGACGTCAGGTTCTCAGCCTGAAGATCGCGGGTTCAAATCCCGCCGGGGTCACACACTGAAACTAGGAGCTAAGTTGGAGGAACTAGGAACTAAGTAAAAGACAAAAAAACATTCAACTAATAACCTTGTAAGGTGAGAGATTAGAAAAAACCTGGGTGCCAATTCATGCGCTCACTCTGTTCGCTAGATCCTTCACTTCGCCTGACGGCTCGTTCAGGATGACTCCTCAAAGGATTCTACTTTATAAACTTTATGAACTTTCTAACTTTACAAACTAATTTCTGAGCTCCAAGCTCCGGTTTCCGGTTATAATTTTCCTATGGAGACGGAGATTCGTAATTTTTGTATCATTGCCCACATTGACCATGGGAAATCGACTCTGGCTGATCGCTTATTGGAGTTGACCGGAAGTATAACCCCAGGAGAAAATAAAAGGGTACTCGATCGTCATCCTATCTCTCGTCAGCGGGGTATTACCATAAAATTGGCTCCAGTAACTATGGAGTATGTTATTGGTGAGACGAGTTATCTTTTAAATCTGATTGATACCCCAGGCCATGTTGATTTTTCCTATGAAGTTGAGCGGACTTTAGCTGCAGTGGAAGGGGCGATTTTCTTGGTTGATGCTAGCCAGGGGGTTCAAGCCCAATCGGTTAGCTATTGGCAAAAGGCAAAAAAGATGGGGTTGGAGTTGATTCCTGTCATTAATAAAATTGATCTACCGACCGCTCGGGTGGAGGAAACCAAATTAGAGATGATGGAGTTGTTTGGCTTTCGAGAAGAGGAGATACTTTTAATTTCAGCCAAGACAGGTCAGGGAGTGAAGGAGTTACTAGACCGTTTAGTGAGAGTTTTTCCTACCCCGAGAGCAGAGAAGAATAAACCCCTCCAAGCTCTCATCTTTGATTCCTTTTATGATCCCCATCAAGGAGTGGTTGCTGCTGTTCGCCTTTTTCAGGGAAGATTAAAGCCTTTTGATAAGATAAGGTTTCATCACACTGGAGCCCAAGCAGTGGTTAAAAAAATAGGAGTGTTTAAGGTAAAGGAATTGGAGGAAAAACCACAACTAACTGCTGGGCAGATAGGTTTTGTAGTAACTGGAATTAAAGACATTCGCCAGGTGAGAGTGGGGGATACTCTAAGCTCTTCGGCTGCTGTTAAACCGATTGAAGGTTTTAAACATCCATCTTCTCTTGTCTTTGTTAGTTTTTATCCTACAGACTCGGATCAGTTTCCCAAATTAAAAGAGGCTATTAAGAAATTATCTCTCATCGACGCAGCTTTACAATGGCGGTTAGAACACTCGCCTATTTTAGGGGGTGGAATTCGATTAGGGCTTTTGGGTCTGCTTCACAGCCAGATTACTAAGGAGCGGCTAGAACTGGACTATGGTCTGAGTTTGGTTACCACTATGCCCTCAATTCGTTATCGCTTTCAGACGAAAAAAGGAGAATGGCAGGAGGTAGATACGGCGGCGGCCTTGCCAGCCGTTTCAGAAATCAAAACAATTGAAGAACCTTATATCCGCTTTACACTTTTTAGTCAACGCCGTTACTACGGAAAGTTATTTCAGTTATTACTAGATAGTCGGGCCGAGGTGAAGGAAGTGAGATATTTTGGCCAGCGCTTAGAGTTGGCAGGAAGTATGCCCTTAGCAGAGCTGATAAGTGATTTTTTTAACAAATTGGAGGAGGCTACTTCAGGTTTTGTTTCCTTTGATTGGCAATGGGCTGGTTGGCAGCCGACAGAATTGTCTAAATTGGAGTTACTGGTTAATGGCCAGGTGGTGGAAGGTTTGGTTTTTTTATTTCCTAAAGAAAAAGCTTTATTTAGGGCCCGCCAATTGACTGATAAGTTGGCTGATATAATTCCCCGCCAACAGTTTGAAGTTATTATCCAGGGAAGATTGAATGGGAAGATTGTGGCTCGGCGGCGGATACCTCCTTTTCGGAAAGATGTGACAGCCAAACTTTATGGTGGAGATCAAACACGAAAGGATAAATTATTGGAAAAACAAAAAAAGGGCAAAAAGAAATTGAAAAATATTGGTAGAGTTCACCTGCCAGAAGAGGCGTTTGTTGATCTTTTTAAATAAAGATGAGATTAAGGAAAAACTGGGTAATGGGGTTAATGATAAGAAAGATTAGTGATTGGCCGTTTATCAGAGGAAGTAAGCCAAGGATGAGGAGCAAGAGGCCGTATTCTTTAGAAAAATAAATTAAGTCCTCTCTTAATTGGGGTGGTAAGACGAATGTCCAGATTTTGCTGCCGTCTAGGGGATAAAAAGGTAAGAGGTTAAAGACGGCTAGAATTAAGTTTAGATAAACGAGAATGTAAATGGAGCTAAAAGCTTGAGGACTGGAGTGGATAAAAGGAAGATGAGAAAGAAGCCCAGCTAAGAAAGCAAGGAAGAGATTAGCTCCTGGGCCAGCCAAGGAAACGAGAGCCATATCCTTGTCAGGATCGCTGAGGTTAAAGGGGTCGACGGGGACAGGTTTCCCCCAACCGAAACCGGTAATTAAAAGGAGGGTTGTTCCCAAAGGATCAAGGTGGGCTAAGGGGTTGAGAGTTAACCTCCCCATAGCCTTAGCGGTAGGATCTCCCCTTAGATTGGCCACCCAGGCATGAGCAAACTCATGGACGGTGATTGCTATAAGCAAACTAAGTAAAGTAACTGTCCCCATTAATGGGTTGCTTGTTAGGTAGTCTATCATATCTGTTTTTAACTATAACATAACTCGGAGCTTAGAACTTGGAACTTGGGGCTTAGTTAATTAACGAGTCATTCTGAACGAATGTGAAGGATCTAGCCGAAGGCGCATGGTTGTCTACTCAAGTTTGAGTGCTAAGACTTTGCGCTTCGCTAGATTCTTCGCAGGGCTCAGAATGACTGGGGAAGAGGTTATGTTTCACCTCCTAGAGTCCTCCTTAGAGTGAATTGCTTTCCCTTCTTCACGTCATCCTGAGGAGCTGGGGCGACGAAGGATCTAGCGAGCGGAGCGAGCGCAAAGATGCTGGCATCCAAGCTTCTTCTTCATTTCTACTCACTTTAGACTGCCTAAGTTTTCTTCTTTCCGACTGAGTTCTAAGCTCCAAGCTCCGAGCTCCAAGTTCTAAGTTCATCACACTCCCGAGGAGTGATAAAACACACCTCGGGGGTGTGATTTATTTATAGTTATCGTATAATAGTTTTGTTGCCGAGGTAGCTCAGCTGGCAGAGCACTCCCTTGGTAAGGGAGAGGTCGGCGGTTCAAGTCCGCTCCTCGGCTCCATAGACAGGAAGAAATTATCAAGTATAATATAGATTATGGCTAAAAAAGGTAATCGAATAATTGTTGGTTTGCGATGTACCGAATGTGGACGGCTTAACTATGTGAGTGAGAGGAATAGGATAAATACTAACCAAAAGTTAGAGTTGAAAAAGTACTGCCCGCAGTGTAAAAAACATACTCTACATAAGGAAGTTAAAAAGTTAAAATAGAGGGAGAGAGGGCCTGTAGCTCAGTTGGCTAGAGCGTCCGTATGGCATGCGGAAGGTCGCGGGTTCGACTCCCGCCAGGTCCACTAAAATTATTGAAATTAGGAGAGAAACAAAAAATGAATAAATGTTACATCTGTGGCAAGGGAGCCCAGCATGTCTTGCGAGTTTCCCACTCCAAGCAGCGAACCCATCATTGGTCCAAACCTAATCTCCACTCGGTAAAGGTGAAGATAGGAGATCAAACAAAAACGGTGAAGTTGTGTACCAAATGCTTGAGAAAGTATAAAGCTGGGTTAATTAAGATAAGCTAATCGGGGATAACTAAATTTTGCTTGAGGATAACCGTCCAAGAATTGTTTCCAGCTGACAGGTTTTTTGCCTTCAAGTTGAACAATTTGTGGTTTAAGTAGGTTATTAACTGTCGTGGCTTGATGAATTTTTAACTCTTTTCTTTTTCCCTTCACCTCAACAAAAATGTAGGCGCCAGGGTAGGGTGACATAGCTCGAATAAAACAGACTGCTTTTGTTGGTTCTATCTCTGCAGTTAAGAAAGCCGTTTGATGGCTTATTTTTTTGGTGTAGCTGGCTTGGGAATGGTCTTGAGTTTGGGGGTGAATCTTTCCCTGCAGATATTTTTTAATAATGGAGTTGAGTTGAGGTAGGGCTCGGTTAATAATCTTTTCTGTCAGAGACTGCCAATTATCAGTAGCTGAGATAGGCACTTTTTCTTGAAATAAGATTGGTCCGCTATCCAGTTCTTCTTCCAAAAGCATAAGAGAATAACCAGTTTCCTTTTGGCAATCGATGAGAGCTGAACGGACAGGAGAGGGTCCTCGGTATTTGGGAAGAAGGGAAGGGTGAAGATTTATTATCCCCTTGGGGAAGAAATTAAGAAGGTAGGGAGGAATAATCTTACCGTAAGCAAAGAGGAAAGCAAACTCTGTTTGGGGCAACTGGTGAGGAAGTTGAGGGGTTATCTTTTTAGGACGGTAAAGAGTAATGTTTTGGGTGAGAGCATACTCAGAAATTGGAGTGGGAGTAAGGAGTTGTTTTCGTCCTTGAGGTTTATCAGGTTGACTGATAATAGCTGCCACCTCGAACTCTTTTTGAAGCTCTTCAAGTAAAGGAAGACCAAATTTAGAGGAGGAAAAAAAGACAAATTTTGTCATAAGTTATGATAACATTTGTAAAGTTAGAAAGTTCGTAAAGTTCATAAAGTTTATAAAGTAAACATTATCGGAACTTGGAACTCAGAACTTAGTTAGTTAACGAGTCATCCCGACTTGTCGGGATCTAGCCGATAGGCGCACGGGCGTGCTCCCAAACCTGAGTACCAGCGATTTTGCGCTCGCTTTCAGTTCGCTAGATCCTTCGTCGCTCTGGCTCCTCAAGATGACTCGTTAATTAACTAAGCTCCAAATTCCAAATTCTAAGATCATCACACTCCCGAAGAGTGATAAATCACACTTCGGGAGAGTGATTTATTCCAAGTTCCGATTCCTAGTTCCATCTTCCTTCTTTGCTATAATGAAAGTAGGCTACTTTTGAAATTACTGGGAAGGTACGAGGCGTTTTCCTCGACACCTAGCAAATGGGTAAGTCCCGAGAATCGGGATGAAGAGGTAGGTTCTTGGCTTCCGTGGAAGTCAAGACAGCCTCCCCGTTTATTGCTGGGGGACCGTCGTACCTGACCGTAGTTCAAAAGTAGCTTATTTTTATGAAGCCACCTTAGCTCAGGGGTAGAGCAACCGCCTTGTAAGCGGTAGGTCGTCGGTTCAAATCCGACAGGTGGCTCAATGTTAAAATAACTTATGGCTCAGGGTTTAAAAATTGTTACTGTTCCTAATCCTATCCTCCGTAAGAAAAGTCAGTCGGTCGAGTTAACGCCCCAAGTGAAGAAACTAATTAAAAGAATGCAACATACCCTTTTTACAGGACAAGATTTGACAGGTCTAGGCTTGTCAGCTCCTCAAGTTGGTTATAATTGGCGTATTTTTTTGACTATTCAAAAAGATCAAAAGAAATTTTTGCCCCTTCGTGTTTTTATTAACCCTCAAATAGTTGAGAAGAGTAAAGAAATGATTACCGGAGTGCCTAACTCTGAGTTCCCTTATGAGGGTTGTTTATCTATTCCTGACATCTATGGGCTAGTTGACAGGCATAAATGGGTTAGGGTAAAGTATTTAACTTTAGAGAATGGTCAACTAGTTCCTAAAGAAGAAAAGTTTGACGGTCTTTTATCTGTGGTTGTCCAGCACGAGTATGATCATTTAGAAGGTATTCTTTTCGTTGACCGGACGGTTACTCAGGGCCATCAGTTGTTTAGATTAGTCCGCCGTCAGAGTAAGGAAGTTTTGGTTCCTCTGGAAGAGAAGTTGAACATTCTTCAATTGAAGAAGTCAAAAATAAGTTAGTGGGCGCGCCTGGACTTGAACCAGGGACCTCTCCGATGTGAACGGAACGCTCTAGCCAACTGAGCTACGCGCCCTTTATCCAAGTAACAAGCAGGCGCGGCAGGGCTCGAACCTGCAACCTACGGTTTTGGAGACCGTTGCGCTCCCAATTGCGCCACGCGCCTTTTGTCCTATTATAACTTATCTCATTGAATTTTTAGAGCTTATTTGTTATAAATAGACTTATGAATTTTAATCCCCAAGTTGTTAAGCGGAGCGGAAAGAGAGAAGCTTATTCCCGTCGGAAGATCAAACTTTCCATTTTTTCGGCCGCCGCCGAGTTGGGTGGAAAAGACCTCAAACTAGCTGAAACCCTTTCTCGGGAAGTAGAAAAGATGTTAAGTAAGATTTATCCTGATAGAAAAGAAATTACCACTGAAGAGATTGGAGATGTAGTTGAGATAGTGCTTATCAAGAAAGGCCATGCCAAAACAGCTAAACAGTATATCCTTTCTCGAGCTGCTAGGCGTAAGGTAGCTGACTTGGCTAAAAAACTGGGTATTGTTGATGATGTTGGTGGTCTCAATCTTAACGCCTTAATGGTAATGAAGAGTAAGTATCTCCTCAAGGATGAAGAGGGTCAGGTTATAGAGACCCCTCTTCAGATGTTTAAAAGGGTAGCTTATTTTATTGCTAAGGCTGAGGATAAAAAGAACCGTCGGAAGTGGGGAGAGAGGTTTTTGAGGCTGATGACTGAACGGCGATTTATGCCGGCTGGTCGGACTTTAACTAATGCCGCCACCCGGGATGGCCAGTTGGCCAACTGTTTTGTTCTGCCTATTGAAGATTCAGTTCGAGGAATTTTCCAAACTTTAGAGGAAGCAGCTGTTTTAAAGAAACATGGTGGGGCGGTGGGAATTTCCTTCTCTAAAATTCGGCCTAAGGGAGATTACATCTCTGGTTCCTCTGGGCGGGCCTGCGGCCCAGTGGCTGTAATGAAGCTTTTCAACGATAGTTCGGACATTCTTCTCCAGCATGGGAAGCGACGGTCGGGAAATATGATTGTTCTTAATGTTACCCACCCCGATGTTTTGGAATTCATTACTTCTAAAGAGGACTCAAGTCGTTATCCTCACATTAACTTTTCCCTAGCTGTAACCAGCAAATTTATGGAAGCCGCTTTAGCTAATAAGGATTGGCCTTTGGTTAATCCACGCAATGGGAAAATTGTCTCGACTATTAAAGCCAGATCTATCTTAGAGTTAGCGGCTACTTATGCTTGGTACAATGGGGACCCCGGTTTAATTTTTATCGACGAGATAAACAAATATAATCCGACTCCAAAGTTGGGGCCGATCGAGACAGTAAATCTTTGTGGCGAGCAGCCACTCTTATCTTATGAAGCCTGTAATTTAGGATCTATTAATCTCACGACCCATTTAAAAAAAGGTCGGATTCATCCTTTATTGGGGCAGCTTTATGAGATTGATTGGGACAAGTTAGCTGAGACGGTGAGAACGGCAGTTCGTTTCCTTGACGACACTATAGATGTTTCTAAGTATCCTCTAAGGAAGATTAGAAAAGTGGTTTTGGGGAATAGAAAGATTGGTTTAGGAATCATAGGTTGGAGTGATACTCTTATTCGGATGGGGCTCTCTTACCGTGATGAAGAAGCCCGTAAACTAGCAGAAAAGGTGATGAAATTTATCCGTGATGTTGGTTGGCAAGCCTCAGCGGAGCTGGGTAAAGAAAAAGGCTCTTTTCCAAACTTTTCTGGCTCTATTTGGCAGAACCGAGGTTATAAACATTTCCGCAATGCCACGGTTACTACTATTGCTCCAACAGGAACAATCGCTATTATCTCTATGGCTTCTTATGGAATAGAACCTCTATTTGCTCTCTCTTACTACAAAGAAGCAATGGATGGGGTTAAGCTACCTGAGTTAAATGAGGATCTTTTTCGAGTACTTAACTGGCTGGTAGAGAGGGGAAAGATAACTAAAGAAGAGCTTGAGATCAGCCGTCGGCAGGTTTTGAAAACAGGCTCTATCCAGAAGTTGCACTTTCTACCTAAATTGGTTCGAGATGTCTTCGTAACCGCGATGGACCTGACTCCATTGGAACATATTAAGATGCAGGCTGCCTGGCAAAAATATGTCGATAATGCTGTTTCCAAGACTATTAATATGCCTAATTCAGCTAATGTCCAGGATGTTATTGATGCTTTCGTTGCTGCTTGGCGTTACAAATGTAAAGGAATCACTGTCTATCGGGATGGCTCTCGGGATGTTCAAGTTCTTAATGTGGGTGATTCCCATAAGAAAGAGGATGTTTCTGGTAAAGGAAAACAAGCTCCGTTTTTAAAACGGTTGTTATCCAAAAAAGAGGAAGATAAAAAAGAAATATCTAATATTTGCCCTATGTGTGGAGCTAAAATGCAGGTAACGGAAGGTTGTAAAGTTTGCCCTAAGTGCGGCTTTTCTGCCTGTTCTGTCTGATGTTAAAATAGAAATAGGATGTTTTTGGCTAGACAAGCAGTTTTAGATTTATTAGAGCAAAGAGAGGTAGTTATTAATCCCTTTAGAGAGGAGAAGTTAGGTATCTTAAGTTATAATCTGAGTCTGGCTAAGGAAGTAGTTAATCCTCAGACAGGTGAGGTTATTCCTCTTATAGATTTTCAGTTATTGCCTAATCAGTTTGTTTTAGCTAATACTCAAGAGTATCTTATCTTATCCCCCAAAGTAGCTGGTTTTGTTACTGGTCGCTCCTCATTGGCCCGTTTAGGAGTTTTGACTACTTTTGATAGTCATCTAGTTGAGCCAGGTTTTGAGGGAAGTCTGACTTTGGCTGTAAAGAATCTTTCTAGTAAACCGGTTTTGTTAAGAGAGGGATTAGAGCTGGTTCAGATTTCCTTTCTTATCGTTCAGGGAAAGGAGGAAGCTGTTATAAGAAAGAATAAAGATTATCAGGCCCAAACTAAAGTAGTTGAAAGTCAGTTATGCCGTGAGTTGACTGATGGATAAATTAGTTGATAGAACCCGCCAGTTTTATAACAAAGCTGCCCAAGCTTACTTAAACAGGAACTTCCATAGAGTTAAGGTTGAAATTCTAACTCAGTTTCTTAATTATCTCCCTCAGCAGAAGAAAGTACTAGATATAGGTTGCAGTGTTGGTCGAGATTTAATGTGGTTGAAGGCTCATGGAGTAGAGGATGTTTATGGTATTGATTTTGCTGAAGAGATGATTGAGATTGCCAAGAAGTATGTTACAGCCAAGTTTTTCACCACTGACATTACAAAAGGACTGGGATTTCCCTCAGCAACCTTTAATGGGGTTTTGTGCTTGGGAACTTTGGGGAATGTTTCTAAGGGTCGCCTAGCTCGAAAGGTCTTGAAAGAAACATACCAGATTCTTAAGCCAGGAGGTGTTTTGGTAATCACTGTTAAAGAAGGTGACCGCGAATTTTTAGAGGTGACTAATAAATATGGAGTAGAATATATGAATCTGCCTCGGAGAATCAGTTTGTATCGCCAGGATGAGCTGAATAGCCTTCTTAGCCAAGTAGGTTTTCAACTACTGAAGTCCAAGGTTTACCAGGATGATAATCTCCGTTGGGTAATTAGTTATGCTAAAAAGGCTAGGAATAAAACCAAGTAAGCTAGAAGCTTATTTTCTTGGCTTTAATCTTGATGTTTAAGTAGTCCTCAACTTGTCTTTCAAGTAATTTAGGCTGGCTAGTAGTTAACCAAAAAATCTGAGGAGAAGCTTTTGAAGAAAAATGTTCTTCCAAAACAGGGCAGAGTCGGGATGCTTGTTTGGCTACCGCTTCTGAAGGTTCAATAATAGTGGTTTGAGGGAAGAATTGTTGTATTTTCTTTTTTATTAAAGGGTAATGGGTGCAACTTAATCCAATAGCGGTAGGGGAGGGGAATTTTTTCTTTATCTGATCTAAGATTGAGTTTATCTTTGGCCAGTTTCTCTCCTCAATTGCCGTGGCTAGGTGAGAGGGAGAGTAAACCTCCATTTTTGAAGGTTGAAATTCCTTAACAAGCTTTTTGAATCTCAAAGAGTGGATGGTGTTCCAGGTTGCCAAGAGAAGAGAGTCGGAGAACTGGGCTAAAGGTTTAACTACTGGTTCGACTCCGATGATGGGGAGGTTAAACTGCTGACGGAGCTGAGGAAGGCTAATAGAGGTGGCTGTGTTACAAGCAATAACCAGGCAGTCGAGATGGAAATTATTAATTGCCTGATTAATGAGAGATAATAACCGTTTTTCAATAATTTCTTTTGGTTTTTCGCCGTAAGGAAAGTAGGCTTGGTCCGCTAGATAGTAAATAGTGCTTCCAGGTTGTTTTTTTATTAAGTGCTGAAGGATGGATAGTCCCCCAATTCCCGAGTCGAAAACTAAAATTCGTGGCGGCATAATATATTATAGTTAAGTATGATAACTAAAACATACCTTCTAGACAGCTTGAGAAGCAAGTACTGTTTAGGGGTGTTATTATTGGCTCTAATTTTTGGGTATTATCTCCTGCCTAGGAGTGTTTTTTATTCCTTTACAGCCCTTCTAGCTTTTTTGTTTTTATTTCTCTTTAGTTTGAGTACTATGTGTTTAGTGAGGAATATAAAAGAAAGAGTAATTCTTAGTCGGGCCTCGCGGGGATCTTTTTTAGGTTTAGTGGCAACAGCTATTGGATTAGGAGCTCTCCAAGTTTGTGGTTTAGGAGCGCCGGTTTGTGGGGCGACGGTGGGAGTAGGAATTATTTCCTTTTTCTTTCCTACTCTACTGGCCAGACTAACCACTAGTTATGCTCTTGCCTTGGTTTTGTTTTCTATAGTTTTGGAGATAGTTTCCCTCTACTTTATGAACTGTTTCAAAGAGATGGGGGAGAAGAGAACCTAGTAAAAATAACCAATTATCAATCATTGGAACTTGGAATAAATCACTCTCCCGAAGTGTGATTTATCACTCTTCGGGAGAGTGTTGATCTTGGAGCTCAGAGCTTAGTTTGTAAAGTTAAAAAGTTCGTAAAGTTGTAAAGCAAACCTTCTCGCAAAGTCATCCTGAGGAGCCATAGCGACGAAGGATCTAGCCGATAGGCGCAGGAGGGTGGTGTCCCCAAGCTTGGATGCCAGCATCTTTGCGCTTCGCTAGATTTTACCCCTACCGAAGGGGGGTTTAGGATTTTCCGCCCAAGGCGGGATCCGCCGTGGCGGAAGAGTTTAGAATTTATGGTTTATTTGGAGCTTAGAGTTTCGAATTTAGGATTTATTCCTGTTGTATCCTTGGAATTTGGAATTTGATTATTTTTAACTAAAGCCCAAGCTCTAAGTTCCGAGCTCTGAGTTCTGATAACTGAGCTCCGAGCTCCAAGTTCTAATTTCTGATTAAAAATTAAAAATTTCAAATTAATCCCCTAGCTCCTAGTTCCAGGGTTTATAATACCTATATGGTAGTCAGCAAAAAGACTGTTGATCAATTATTGGAGTTTGTGGCCGACCGAAACCTGCGTTTTTTGTCTCATGATGTTCCTTCAGCCAAGAAGAAAGTTCAGATTCTGGCTCGGGCGGTTAAGTTGGGCGAGGAAGTAGGAGAACTCTACAATGATGTTCTTGGGTATTTAGGCCTCCAACGCCAGGATAAGTTGGAAAAGTTTACCCTGGAAAATTTAGAGGAAGAGGTGGTTGATGTTTTAATAACGCTTTTGGTTCTGGTTTCTCTCTTTCCGGAAATGGATATCGAAGCAGCTATTAAAAGGAAGATTAAAAAGATAAAGGCTCGGGATAGGAAATGAGTCCTAAATCAGCTGAGTGGCTGAAAGTAGAAAAATATCTTCAATCTAAGGGAATAACTTTTCAAATGTATGAGCATCCTCCTATTTTTACCGTAGCTGAGGGGAAGAAATACAAAATTAACGCCCCTGGTCTGGGTTGTAAAAGCTTGTTCCTCAAAGGAATTAAAGAAACGAAATATATTCTTTATACCTTGCCAGGGGAGAAGCGAGCCAATCTCCGTCGATTAGCCGAGGAGGTAGGAGAAAAAAGGTTGACCTTTGCTAAGCCGGCGGAGTTAAAGCAGCTTTTAAGAGTTACCCCGGGATCAGTTTCTCCTTTTTCTATTCTCAATGATCGGCAGAAGAAGGTGATTTTAGTCATCGATAGGGAGGTTACTCAAGCTAAAGAGATAAATGTCCACCCTAATGACAATCAGGCCTCTTTAGTTCTAACCCAAGAAATGTTCCGCCGTTTTCTTTCTACGCTGGACCACCAATATCGGCTTTTTTGAAGTTATAATGGGTTATGAAAACGATAGAGGTACAGGGAGTACGTTTTAATTTTGAGTTCCCTTTTGATGATCTTAAAAAAGAGTTAAAGTTGGGAGTTACTCTTGAGAAGAAAAGGCGGCCTCTGGTAATATTTACTCCTAATCCGGAACAAGTGGTCCAGGCTAGGGATAATCCATCATTTAAGACTTGCTTGAACTCGTCTGATCTCAACTTAGTTGATGGAGTAGGAATTGTTTGGTATCTAAAAATTAAGCGAGGAATTTCTGTCCAACGGATAGGTGGAGTAGATTTAGCTTGGCAGTTGCTTGAATTTTTGAACCAAGAAAAAGGCAAGGTTTTTTTACTTGGGAGCCAGAAGGAAGTAAATGAGTTGGCTCTTTCTAGGTTAAGAGAAAAGTTTCCAAGTTTGGAGATAAAAGGGGTAGGGGGGAATAAAGTAGGTTCTCAAGGAGAGATTGATGAAGAGATAATTAGGACGATAAATGCCTTTCGTCCTGACCTGCTTCTAGTAGCTTTTGGGGCGCCGAAACAGGAGTTTTTTAGCTGCCATTATCGAGATGTGTTGCAAGCCAAGGTATTGATGGTGGTTGGAGGAGCTTTTGACTACTGGGCTGGTAAAGTTCCTCGTGCCCCTCGTTGGATGCAAAAACTAGGCCTCGAGTGGCTTTTTCGCCTCATCCGCCAACCCTGGCGGATCAAAAGACAACTAAGATTGGTAAAGTTTACTATAGGGTTCTAGTTATAATTGAAATATGGATAGAGTTGCTGAAAATCCTGTGCCCGCAGAACAACCGACGAAGAGAGAATCTCCTTCTTTCCATGATGATTCACTTTCTTTTGTAGATGTAGAAGGTACGGATTCATTTGTATCTTTTGTTGAAAAATTAATGGTAGATAAAAAGCAAGAAAAGGTTGGAAGAGATGATATAGAACGGTTATATATTGAAAAGTTAAATGAGTTAAAAAGAAAATATGGAGTTGACCAACTTCCTCGATCGGTTGCTTCGTGGCTTCGGATAAATGAAGAAAATCAAGAAGAATTAAAAGAAATTATAAAAGAGTTGAATTTTCAAGAGAAGATAAAATTAACTGTTCTAAAGAATAAGGTGAGATTGAGATGGCGTCTAAATGGTGTAAAGGGATTTGATTATGTGTTAAATTCACAGGTTATATCTGGAATATCGGAGTCTTATGATTATTTGGTAGATGTGATTAATTCGTTGAAAGAGCAAACCCTCATTGATTTACTTCAGGGATGTGATTGCTCTAGGTTAGGACAGCGTTTATATCAACTTGGTTGGAATAAACCCCTACTTGCGTTGTTTGAGTCTAAAGAAAATTATAGGAATAGGAGAGTTGAATGGAAAGATTCTTTTGGTATGATCAAACTTTTGCAATTTTTGGAAAAGTTGGATGATAGTGATTTCCGAAAGATAATAGAACGACTCAAAAACTATATTTTTTTATGGGATGATTTATATAATCCTCTTGGTTTAAAGAAGGTTTTAACAGGAATTAAGTTGGTGTATCAAAAGGGAGCTAGTGTTAAAGACTGGGATATGATACTTCGAGCCTTTGTTTTAACTAATTACCAATATGATATTGGAAAACCATATAATAAAAAGGAATTAGAAATACGTATTAGGTTAGGTGAATATTTAACAGCCGAGAGAAGAAGTATAGATAGGGAATTAAATGAAGAAGTTTTTAAAGGAGTAAAGGAGAGTGGGGTTTTAGAAGAGTTAGATGAACTTTTAAATCACGGTTGGCGTATCCGTTTATATCATTGTTATTCGGATTTTAATGAAGAATATAAAACGGAAATTAAAAGGATAATTCTTCGTGCGGCTACCATTCAGTCCCTTCTGGATGGGGATAACGAATATTATTATATAGTTGAGTTCCTACGGTCTGTAGGTGTAGATAAGTTTATCGATAGTTCTCATTTAGATATTTTAGAGGGTGTTTGGGAAAATAAGGCTCAAATAAAAACTGATATCGAAAAGATTTTAAATATTTTAAACTCTATAGGAATAACTGACCATTCTGAACAATTGTCAATTTTTAAGGAGATAGGGAAGTTGCATAAAGAATATGGAATTATTTTTAGTTATAGCCAGTTGCTAGATTTGATAGCGGGAGTGGAAGGTGTGGAACAAAGAATCAAAGATTTTAAAGAATATTGGTTAAAGAGCAAGTTATTATCTGTAAGAGATGCATTATATTTACCTAGTGATTTAGATCCACTGGGATCATTAAGCTTAATTTTTGGATCGATCTCTAAAGAACTCTTATTGAGGTCATTATTACCTCTAATATTGGCAGGACAAATTAAAATAAAGGGAAAAGAAAGTATCCAACTATCTCCAAAATTAGTGGTAAATATCCAACAGCAAATAAATGAAGCGTTGGGAAATGATAGACTTTTTAAAACCCTTGATGATGATATTAAAACCACAATAGTGCGCGGTTATATCTTGTGGGTATTGAGAAAAACAGATATAGCTGAATTAAATGAGTTCGGAGAGATTGTTGGCAAGTTTGAGATGATTTTTAGTGATGTTTTTGCCAAATTCTTAGTAGAACATCCAGAAGGTTGGGATTTGCTTTTTAATATAAAAGACAGAGCTGATGAGTTATTAGAATGTTTGTGGGATCTAGGTACAATAGATCTCTTACAATTCCTTTTGCCTCGTTTTAAAGAGTTATTTAAAAAAGATGAATTAATATTTTGGTCAATGTGGGATAGGTTATACCATCTTGATAAGTTAGGTAATGGAAATAGTACATTGGCTATATTTTTCCGTTCTAAGAAAAATATGTTTTCAAGATATGTAATAAACAAAGGTGGAGAGTTATTTTTTGCACATAGTTTTGTAAATGATTACCGAGAATTTTTGCAAAAGAATGGATGGGAAGACAAATTTGATACGAACGTTTTTCATTACTTATATGTTAACCAACCAGAAGAGAAAATCTTGGCGAATATAGGAAAGACATCAGAAGGTATTGAGGGTTATAAGATTTGTTTATTTTGGCCCAAATTAGTTGGTCTTCTCAAAGAAGGGGAAGGAAAAAATCTGATGTCTTTTTTGATAGAACACGATATGATTGATTTTGCTGAAGGAATTATAAGGAATAATAGGCAGTTAAGAGTAAATATAAAATTTAGTTCGGAAGATTTTTCTTTCTTTTTAAGATGGGTAAAGATAAGACCAAAGGAATTAAAAGTAAATATTGCTCAATTGTGGTTGAGGGGCGAGATTGAATTGGCTGAGAGACAAATAGAAAGGTATAGAGAGGTTGAAAAATATGTCAGAACTATGGGAAGTGTGGAATTAATGATGATTGAAGATTATTTATTGGCGACTCTGCCCCAGTTGGAATTGAAGTGCCCAGAGAAAATTTTAAAAGAATTAGATAAGCTTTTTGAAGTTGCGGTGATACCATCTTTCCTTCGCAATCTGATTCTCTTTAGGTTTTTGTATTTGACACCGCAACTGTCTTATCACCAAACGCATTATAGAAAGGTATTCGAAGAAGCTATTCGAAATGGGGCAGTAGTGAGTGAGGAATTAAAAAAACTATCTTCTCAAGAGGAAGTATTCAAGTTAATAAAAAAAGATTTAATTTCTGTTTTATTGAACTCTAATGATCTAGAGTATAGAGCGTTCTTAGAAAATGTTAGGGAAATCAAAGAAATCCTAATGAAGCCGCCAGCTATTTGGCAAAAGGATGCCTCCCTTACTAAAAAGATTAATTCATTTCTAGAAGTTGTAGTTGGAGTGATTAATGGTTTTTATATTAATAATTTTGATAAATTTCTGGTACTAAGTGATGATGTTAAGAATAATTTGATAATGGTGATGAGACATATGAACTTCAGTAATGAGAAAGAACTAATAGAATGGTTTGTTAAAGAGATAACTAATGGCATGTCAGATCCCCGAGAGGTCCTAAATGAAATGGAGAAGAAACTTAAGGAGACTAATAGGGAAAATATCCTTTTAGTAGAACAACAAAAATCTAACTCACTCCATTTACTTGATTCTTCATTAGTTAAAGGGGTTAGTTTTGAGAACCTTTCCTCTATTTTAGGGAGTGGTTTGGTAAGTAGAGAGTATATTGGAGGAGAGAAAACAAGTTCTGATTCGACTCCGTTTGATTCAGATTTCTCTTTGGTTCGACCTGCTGAAACATTTGAAAAAACTATAATGGATACAGAAGCCAAAAATTACGGAGATGTCTTGTTGGTAGTGAGGATAGATGATGAATTCAAAGAAAAGTATGAATTGATTAGATCAGGGGTGCGTGGTGAAGATCATGTAGGAATAAGAACTGGAATACCATCTACTGAGATAAGAGCTCTTGTCTTAAAGGAAAAAGTAGATAATGTTAGTTCTCCTCTTATGGTTGATACAATGAAATTTGTGATAGCCAATAATGGTTTTTATATTCCTATTTATGATATAGAGGGAAAACTTATCTTCACACCAGAGGAATATAGACAGTTAAAAGTTTTGGGCAATTTTACTGAGCTAAGTAAGGTTTCGGAGGGTACGCCTCAGCAGTTGCTAGAATGGTTTGTTAGTAATAATCTATTTCTTCATAATATTTTCGAGATGAGTACGGGGGTAGTTGAGGGATACTCCCTAGAAGAGCATGTATTAATGGTTCTCACTCAGTTTAATAAATATTTCCGGGGCCGGCTAAATTTTTCCTTTATAAATGAAGAGGAAATAATTTTACTCCTTTTGTTGCACGATATAGGGAAACCTTTAGCTGTAGAATTTTATAGGGATACTGCTTATCAGCATAAAGTTACATTAGATTTAATAAAACCAATAATGAAGGCAATGAAAGTACCTGAAAAGAAGATCCTTATGATTAGTACTTTAGTTGATCAAAATATAATAGGAGAGATTGTTAAAAGTGAAGGAGAAGAGTCGGCAGTGGAAATTGGAGTTAAAAAACTAATGATAATCTCCGAAAGTATCGAAGCTCCTATAAATGAACTTTTAGATTTCCTATTAGTGTTCTATATGTGTGATGCAGGAGCTTATACGCGTGATGCTGGTGGCCGCAGGAGTTTGGATAGTTTATTTAATTTTGATCATACAAAAATGACAATGCGTTTATCCGATAAAGCTCAGCAAGCAGTAGACAAATTAAAGGAAAAGTTGAAAAAACAGGGTTTGCTGAGTAAGTAATTTATATTGAGGAAATGACCTATAAAAACATTTTTTATCTAAGGAGAGATGATTGAGCGAGTTGAGCTATAAGTAAAACTAAACACACTCTGTTTTATTTGCTAGACAAGCAAAATGTCACAGAATATAATAAAACATATTTCAAGGAGATATTAGGATGCCAGTAGATATAGTAGTAGAAAATAGAGACCAGATTACTAAAACAGAAGAAGAACGAGTGAGGGATTCAATAAGGGAAGGAATTAGATATGCAGTTATGTATATTAAATTAAAGGAACGAGCTGACAAAGAATATAAAGATCCTGAATTTTATCCTCCTGATGTACGGCATTCCTTGGAAAACATAGCTAATATTGGAGAAAAAAATGAATATTCTAAGGTTGGTTTTTATGTTGCTCTTCAATACTTTTCTAATAAAAAGAAAAACAGAGTCAGCCAAAAAGAAATCGAGAAAACACTACAAGAAATCTCAGGAGGTAATGTTCCTAGCGAAATGATTAGAGAGGGATTGGAATTATTGGAGCAGATTAAAAAAGGGATACAACTAAAAGCTGGTATACATTTAGCAGAGTTGGATTTTGATAAAATGACTGATAAACTAAGTCCCCGTGGTGCTTTTATAAGTATTCTTTCTAGCGAGGAGGGGGAAAAATATCTAGAAATAATAGACAGGCTTGATAAGCTGAGTAAACAGTGTAGCGAATATCCCATAAGTTCTATTTTTAAGACAGTTCTTGGTTTTGAAAGGGGAGATAAAGATCTTCTTGAGAGAATAATCGCTGGAGAAGTTCCAGAAAAATATGTTGCGAAGATAATTGATGATTTACTTTCAGAAGCGAAGGAAAGGTTAGATAAGGTATTGCAAGGTTCTCAAGTAAAAGCTGAAAAAAGATCAAAGGACAGAAAAAGAAGAAGACAAGAAGAGTTTTTTGAAACAAATGATACTGAGGGAACTTCCAGTTTTGGTGGTGGCGCAATAGAGAAAGTAAAAAATAGGAAAGAAGATGGTAGAAAGGAGAGTAAATATGTAAGGAGGCGGTTGGCCTTACTCTTGTTGCTTTTGATGAATTTTTTCTCGTCTGTGAGGGTTACAAAACCGAAAGTAGCAGGAAAAGAGGATAGAGATCAGCATGTGACTGTGGTACAAGAGAAGAGAAATAAGGTACTTTTAAAGAGGGTTGATTTCACTCAAAAAGAAAAAGAAAGAAAAACAAAACAAAATGAGATAGAGCAGAAGTTAGTGGAAGCCTTTTTCCTTGACGTTCCTAAAGACTTGGGTAATGTAGTAGTGTTTTCCTCTGCCGAGCATAAAGTTCCTCAGCAAGGAGGGTATAGTATATATGATGATTATCAACGAGGGGTTTCAAAAGGTTACATAAACCTCAAAACTGGGGAGAAGGGGAAATTTCCTGTAGATGTTGTTGAAGGAAGAAAAATGGTCCGTATAGTTGATACCCAGGGCCACCCTGGGCGATTAGGGTGGTTAAATTTTGTGGTTGTCGCTAGGTCAAATTGGGATTTTCACCCCGAAGATATGGGACAATTTATAGTTGAAGTTGATGGGGTAAAAGTCATTAATGGTAACTTAGGAGATATTATAAACGGGGAGAGCTATCCTGGATTAAAAGCAAATGGGTTAGTGGTATCCCATAATGAGTATCATGAAGGTGGGGGTTTTGCTATATATCTTCCTTTGGAAGGGAAAGATATAAAAGTATGGTTAGAACGGCCCCACTGGTTTGACGTACCTGTTTATCTTGATAATAGGATTAACAGGAACAATGTACAACAATTTATGCGAATAAGAGACACTCAAACTGAAACGGGTGGTCTTATAAAAAAACTACGAAAGGCTCCTTGGCGAAAAATTGACTTAGTAGGAGAATCTTTTGTAAATGAAGAAATAGGAAAGAGAACTGGATGGGAAGTAAAAGATGATGGAATTTTAGAAGGTTTTCGTATAAAGTTTAGTAACTTGGATAAGTTACTCTCATTTATCGACTCTGGCCAGCTGGAAGTTCATTATGCTGATAATGGTTTCGTTAGTAAGGTGCCATTCTCGGATTTATATGGTAAAAGTGATTCTTTAAGGGATGGCCGTCAGAATTGGCGAATTATTTCTCATGGGATACATAGAACTGGAGATGGGTATGTTTTGTACTTTAATCTTCCCCTTGAGCTGAAAAAAAATGATAAATTATTTCTTGATGGGGGAGTTGATAGGGTAGAAATGTCTTTTAAAAAGCAAACGATTCTAGGAGGGAGAATGTATCTGACACCTATAACTTTTAGAACAGACAGTTGGGAGAGTATCCAGTCTAGCATTTTTTTAAATGGGGGCTATGTAGCGGCAATGACGAGTAATGTTTTTTATCAAGTACATGGAGGAGTTGATGGTGGAAGTGTGTTGAGATGGACAATGCCACCACTAGAAGGAGATATTGGAATTTTTAGTGAAAGTTATCTCAATTATTGGGTATTGACAGGTTATGAGGAAACTATTCCTGGAGCGGGTTTTCATTTTATAACGACTCGGAATGGAGAAATTTCTCCGATGAGCGGTCAAACTCCTTTTGGTGGTGTAATCTCACATAACGTGCTAAAAAAGAGAGAAGAGAGAGGGTTGTATGGAAAGAGAATACCCACGGAAGAACAAGCAACATTAATAAGTATTCCTCCTTTTTTCTCTTCATTAGATGACCCAATGGTGATATCTGTACCCTTTTTACCAAAAGCTGAATCTAATGAATATGATATTAAAGCTTCTACTTTAGCGTTGGTTTATGCATTTAATCCTAAGCAGATTAAGCAAGAAAAGTTTGATACCAATAAGATTGTCAGGTTCTACAGGAAACTCCTAGATTATGAAGGTGGTGATGTTTTTTATACTCGAAAAGCGGTAAGTATCTTAATGGAGGATCCAGTTTTAGTAACTAAACTTGATCAGACAAATGGAGCCGATCTTGATGGGGAAATAACAAATTGGATTATAGAAATGTTAAAAAATGAAGGTACCAATTCTGAACTATTAGCTAAATCAATAGAGAAATTTCATCCCCGAACAAAGATAATTTTATTGGGTTGGGCAGAAAAATTTAAGCCATTATGGCAAAGCAAAGATTTTCAGCAGTGGTTCTTTAATTTATCTATACGAGATCAAGAAGAGACATTATATCTCTTAGTGAATATCCCAACTGAAGAATACCTAAAAATTCCTTGGACAAGATTACCAAGCAATACTTCTGTTATTGGTGCTCTTAATACTATTTATGGTTATTATATAGGGGAACATACTTCTTCTTATGCCTTTAACAAAAAACAAAGGGCGTTGTTGAAGGAGGTTTTATATAACTCTCCTGATATTGGTAAGACTGCCCAAATGTTTGAAATAATGAGTGGGGCGAACATACTTTTGGATTTTTTACCGGAGGATCCTAGTACTGATGATATTCAACGAATAATGAGTTTCCTTGATGGTATGATTAATTTGAATAATGAGACTGCATCTTATCAGTTTATTCAGGATGTTGCCCAAAGAATGCGGCAAGGAGGATTGCTTTGGCACGATTTAACTGGCCATAGCTTCAAAGATTTTCTAATATGGGTAGATTCAAATGTACCCAAAGTAGAAGGAGAGAGCAAAAGCGAATATCAGCAGGCTGTTGATGGTTTTATAGAGAAGTTTATAGTCTTGGGAAGATTAGATAATTATCTTGGAACCTCTAATTGGGAGAATCTCAAACTATATGATTCTTTTAACGGTTTTGATAGTGAGTCCTCTTTGGAATCTATAAAAAAATTTGTATCTAAAGGTGATAAAAAAACCAGAAAGAATAAAAAAGAATTGGTAGAGGCTATGCTTAAGTTATTAAGTAGTGGTGATGAAGGTGTATTTTTCCTCAATGATGTAGCTATCTTATCAGAAGGAATATATCAAATATATGGTGATGATTATTATCAATTTTTTGCTCAGTTTAATAGTAGTCCAATAGCAGAACATAAAGGAGTGGTAGCTCTGAACATCTCTCGTTGGTTAAGTCCGATGTCTAAAACAATGGATAATATTACAAAACGGGAAATAATTAATAAGGCTTTAGAAAAGCTGAGGTCCAATGGATGGCAAAGGGTGAATTTATTGTCGGAGTTAAATTATAGGACGTTAATATTTGAATTTCCTCAATTTTCAGAAGATTTTAAAGAATTTTATAGCGTTAATCCAGAAGTCTTTTTAGACCGCCACGCTTGGGATTTAATAGTGAACTCCCTCATGATGGGAGATGAAAGAGAATCAGTAAAGCAGATAATGTTTAAATATGCTAGATATAATGCTAATCCAGAAGATTTAATGTCCTTATTGAGGGATGTAGGAGTTCAACTTAGTGATGCAAAAGAAGATATCTTTGAGTTATTAGAGAACCTAAGAAGAGATGACGATGGAGCTAGAATAATGCGTATATTAGATTTTGTTCTTTTTCGTCCCGAATCTAAGATCCCTCCAGAGCAGAGAGCAGAATTATTGAAGTTTCTTTTAGAACAAGAACAAGGGAGGGGGTTAAGGGAAAGTGAAGTGATAACATGGAGTACGATATATAGAAGGGTAGTTACGGAATATCCTGCTCAAACAAACCGGTTCTATTCTTTATGGAATCTAAGGAATGTATTAGTAGATAAAGGTGGTAACCGAACAATTATTGATCGTTTGATTGAAAGTGTGCTTTTTACTCATGATCCTAACTCAACTGTAAAAATACTAACAACATTAACCTCTTCTGGCAGAGTAGGAAATGATTTATATGAAGTTTTATATTCTCAAGCAGTAGATGCCCCCAGCTTTTTAAGAAAGGAAGACTTTATCCAAGTAGTTCAGTTATTGTTAGGTCGACCCACTTATGAAGGAGCAGTTAAAATAAAGAAAATATTACACCTAAAACCACCTGGTAAATTAACTAAAAATCAATTTGTGCTCTATATTTATGGATCTGCTATTAATACAGCTGGCCTTGAATCAGTATCCAGTGTCAGTTCTCCTTTAAGTTCTACAGGGGTGCGAATAATTGATTGGAGCATTGGTCAGAGCGGTGATGAATGGCTTGATAACGTGTTTGGAAAAAGAAAGTGTAATGATGACCCCGAATGTATAAGAAAGATTAAAAAAGCGTTTTTAATTTGGTTGAATAAAACACCCTTGGATCAATTAAATATATTACAGGTGTATAAGATATATGATCAACCTGTACCGAGATTGCCTAAAAATAAAAAGGGTAAAGATATGGTAAAAAAGTCATTGTCACCCACGAAAAGTCAGTTCCGACATCCTGATTCCTTACCCAAAGGACATGCTCCTAGTAATAGACGAGGATGATGGGAATTATAGTATTAGTAAGTAAGATCTTTAAATGAATCAATTTCTTTTAGTTGGGTTATAAGTAAAACTAAACACACGCTGTTTTATTTGCTATTATTA
>JALVIH010000034.1 GCA_027028625.1 bacterium
TTGAGAAGATTGGGAAGCAAAGACAGCTAATCCTCCAACAATGATTATCACCAACCATACAATAACTGCTGAACCAAGGACATCAAGGAATCTTCGCATATATTTCTCCATATCTTGAGTATATGAAAAAGAGAGGGACACGGTCAAGTAGAAAGGTTACTACTCCCCTACAAAATTAATTATCTTATTCTTAACAAAGATAACTTTTTGAGGAGTCTTTGATAGATATTTAGCTAATTTTGGCTCTCCTTTAATCTTCTCGATTACTTCATTTTGAGACGAGTCTTTGCCAATCTCAATAATTCCTCGTGTTTTGCCATCAAAAGCTACGGCTATCTTTACCTTTTTATCGGCGATCATTTTGGGGTCATACGTTGGCCAGGCTTGTTGGTGGATGCTAAAAGGCAGGCCAGCCCGCGCCCAAAGTTCCTCAGTAATATGAGGAGCAAAAGGAGCCATTACTAAAAGAAGGCGCTTCCACACTTCAAAGGGCAGATAAGGCTGAGACGAATAATAATTAACAAATTCCATAAACCGAGCAATAATGATGTTCATATTTAAGCGTTCAATATTTTCTCCCACGTAAGCAATTAACTTATTTATCTGCCGTTCTTCCTCCTCTTTAGGCAGTTGTTTCTTCACCTTATACTGCAGCCGCCAAACTTTCTTTAGGAAACGATAGATCCCTCTTTCCCCAGCCGTACTCCAGGGTTTGGCATCTTTTATCGGCCCCATAAACATTTCGTAGAGGCGAACTGTATCGGCTCCAAATTTCTTCACTTCGTCATCGGGGTTAATAACATTACCCCAGCGCTTACTCATCTTTCGGCCATCCTCAGCTAAGATTAAGCCTTGATGGCGCAGTTTCAGAAAAGGCTCATCAAAATCAATATAGCCGGCATCTCGAAGCACCTTAGTAAAGAAACGAGAATAAAGGAGATGGAGAACAGTGTGTTCCGCTCCCCCTACATAGAGATCCACCGGCATCCAGATTTTTATAGCCTTCCTACTGGCAAATTCCTTTTCATTCTTAGGATCAGTGAAACGGAAGAAGTACCAGGAAGAATCAACAAAAGTGTCCATTGTATCTGACTCCCGCCAAACAACTCCTTCCCCTTTAGCTCCACACACTGGGCAGGTTACTTCATGGAACTTCTTAGAATACTTTAATGGACTCTCCCCTGTCGGTTTGAAATCCACATCATCTGGCAGCTTAACTGGCAGATCCTCCTCCGGAACCGGAATGATGGCTGGTTTTTCCTTTGTTCCACATTTAGTGCAGTAGATAACAGGGATGGGCGCTCCCCAATAACGTTGGCGGGAAATTAACCAGTCCCGCAGTTTATATTTTACATCTTTTTTGCCAAGCCCTTTTTCCTCTAACCAGGAAATAATCTTTTTCTTAGCTTCCTTGGTTTTTAATCCATCCAAAAACTCAGAGTTGACATTTACCCCTTCGCCGACAAAAGCCTGTTCATCAAAATTCCACTCTCCCTTTTCCGGCTTAACTACCGGCCGTATCTCTAATTGGTACTTCTTAGCAAACTGAAAATCTCGTTCGTCATGAGCTGGCACAGCCATAACCGCCCCGGTACCATAAGTCATTAAGACATAATCAGCAATCCAGATAGGTAGTTTCCGACCATTAACCGGATGAAGAGCATAAGCACCGGTAAAGACTCCTGTCTTTTCTTTTTCTAAGGCGCTTCTCTGTAGAGCAGTCTTCTTCCGAGTCTCCTCTTGATATTTCTTAACGGCTTCCTGGTACTCAGAGGTTGTAATCTTATTAACTAAAGGATGCTCGGGGGCTAGGACTAAATAAGTTGCCCCGAAGAGCGTATCCGGCCGTGTCGTAAACACCTCTATCTGCTCCCCTTCCTTAGAATTTGAAAATTGGTCATTGAAAATTGAAAATTTAATGAGTGCTCCTTCAGAGCGGCCAATCCAGTTCCGTTGGCCTTCCTTGGTACTCTCCGGCCAATCTATCTTTTTCAGGTCTTCAAGTAACTCATCAGCGTAAGCAGTAATCTTAAAAAACCACTGATCCATCTTCTTCTGGACTACCTCAGTTCCACAACGTTCGCATTTACCATCCACCACCTGCTCATTGGCCAGAACTGTTTGGCAGGAGGGGCACCAGTTAACTGGCGCCTTCTTTTTGTAAGCTAATCCCATCTTGTAAAGAAGAAGGAAAAACCATTGGGTCCATTTGTAATAGTCTGGCCGATGGGTGCCAATCTCCCGCTGCCAATCATAAGACAGGCCCAAGGACTTAATCTGGCTGGTAAAGGTCTTAATAGCTTTGTTTGTCGTTTCTTGAGGATGGATTCCAGTCTTAATGGCATAATTTTCAGCTGGTAAACCAAAGGCATCCCAACCCATTGGGTGTAAAACCTGGAAACCTCGCATCCGCATATAGCGAGAGTAGATATCGGTGGCTGTGTAGCCCTCAACATGGCCAACATGGAGCCCAGCTCCCGAAGGATAAGGAAACATATCTAGGCAGTAAAATTTCTTCTTAGGATCAACTTTTGAAGGGGTCCTGTAGATACCTTCTTTCTCCCACTTCTCTTGCCATTTTTTCTCAAACTTAGCTGGATTAAATTCCTCTCTGTCAGCCATGATATGATTTTAGCACAGCTGTCCTCTTGTCGGGGATGGCGGACTTGAACCGCCGACCTCTGCGTCCCAAACGCAGCGCTCTAGCCATCTGAGCTAATCCCCGTTGGCTCCTTTATTATATCCCAACACTTTTAGCACTCAATCAAGAATTAGATTAAGGAAAAAAGTTAGAAAGCTCATAAAGTTGTAAAGTAAACAACGTCTAGAGGAAGTAATCTCGAACAATCTGTTTTCCCCTCCTCGCGTCATTCTGAACGAATGTGAAGAATCTAGCGAAGCGCAAAGTTACTGGCAGCAACCCTTGGGAATACACTCATGCGCCTATCGGCTAGATTCTTCGCGGGGCTCAGAATGACTCGTTAATTAACTAAGTTCTAAGTTCCGAGTTCTGAGTTCTAAGTTCATCACACTCCCGAAGAGTGATAAATCACACTTCGGGAGAGTGATTTATTCTGAGTTCTAAGTTCTGATAACCAAGTTCCGATTTCCGATATAATGGGTTATGTTCCCAAGATTAATTCTTCCCAAGAAAAACTCCCATAAAGGGGAAAATGGAAAGGTAATGGTCATTGGCGGATCACATCTTTTCCATGGAGCTCCTTTCTGGGCTATAAAGGTTTTAACCCGCCTGGTTGATATGGTCTTTTTCTCTTCTGTCCCTGAGGTTGAATGTGTAGTTAATGGACTGAAGTCACAGCTTTGGGACTTCATCTACATTCCTCGCCCTGAATTAGAAAAGTACATCGATGAGGCCGACGTTATCTTAATCGGCTTAGGAATGACTCGAGAAAGGCATCCATTCCCTCTTCCCGGTCTTAATTGGCAGGATACCTATCAACTAACCACCTACCTCCTTAAAAAGTATCCAACTAAAAAATGGCTCATCGATGCCGGGGCTTTACAGGTAATCTCGGCCCAAGAGTTGAAACCTCTATCTCAAGTTATCATCACTCCCCACCAGAAAGAATTTACCAACCTCTTTCAACTCCGACTACCTTCAACCTTAGAAGAGAGAAAGAAAGTGGTCAGTCAACTGGCTCAAGAATACAAGACCACTATTCTCCTCAAAGGTACTGTTGATATCATCAGCGACGGCAAAACAACCAAACTCAATCGAACAGGCAATGAAGGAATGACTAAGGGAGGAACAGGTGATGTTCTGGCTGGCTTGGTAGCTGGCTTCTGGGTCAAAAATCCTCCCTTGACTGCGGCTCAGGCTGCAGCTTATCTCAATGGACTGGCAGGCGACCTACTTTACAAAACTTACGGCCCCTTTTTTAATGCCTCTGATCTGGCTGATAAAATAGTGGAGGTGCTTTGGAATGAGATTCAGAAAAATAAAAAATAAACTCATCAGTTGGGGAAAGGGGGCTCATCTCCATTTACCTTGGTACATCATCGCTAGTTTAGGTTTTATTCTTGTTTTGGGCAGCGGTTTCCTTTATATAGTCCTAACTCTACCCTCTCCAAATGAGATTATCCAGAAACAGAAAATTGGTTCTACTCTTATCTTCGACCGTTCCGGCATCTTGTTATACAAGATCTATGCTCAAAAGAATAGGATACCTGTTAAGCTGGATGAGTTGCCTAAGTATGTTCCTCAAGCAACAATAGCTGTTGAGGATAGGAACTTTTATCATCATTTTGGGATTGATCTTAAAGGTGTTTCCCGAGCTTTGTTTAAGATCATCACCCATAAAAGGTTAGAAGGAGGTTCAACTATTACTCAACAGTTAGTTAAGAACACTCTCCTTTCTCCCCAAAGAACAATAAAAAGGAAGATAAAGGAAGCTATCTTAGCCTTAGCTGTAGAGTCTATGTATTCTAAGAAACAGATCTTGGAGATGTACTTGAATACTGTACCTTATGGTGGAACAGCTTATGGAATAGAAGCAGCTTCTTTAAAATACTTCAATAAAGATGCTAAGGATCTTGATCTAGCTGAAGCTGCTTTATTAGCTGGTTTGCCATCAGCCCCAACTAAGTACAATCCTTTCATTCATCCTCAATTAGCTAAAGAAAGGCAGAAGCTAGTTCTGGAAAGTATGCTTAAAGAAGGTTATATTACTCCTCAAGAAGCTAAGGCTGCTTATGAAGAGAAGTTAAAGCTAGCTCCAATAAAAGAAGAGATTAAAGCTCCTCATTTTGTCTTCTGGATTAAAGACTTATTAGTTAATAAGTATGGAGAAGATATTGTTAACCAAGGAGGATTAAAGGTCTACACTTCCTTAGATTATCATCTTCAAGAAGAAGCAGAGAAGATTGTTAAAGAAGAGATTGAGAAGGTTAAAAGATACCACATTACTAACGGAGCTTTATTAGTTACCCAACCAAGAACAGGCCAGGTCTTAGCTATGGTTGGTTCAGCTGATTTCTATGACCTTAAGAATGATGGCCAGGTTAATGTTACCTTAGCTCTTAGACAACCAGGCTCATCAATCAAACCATTGACTTATGCTTTGGCGATGGAGATGGGGTTCAGACCAAGCGATCACTTACTAGATGCCCCGGTTTCTTTTCCCCAACAAGGCCAGCCCCCTTATCAGCCGCGGAATTATGATGGCCGCTATCATGGTTGGGTTAGTTTACGCACCGCTTTGGCTAACTCCTATAATGTTCCAGCAGTCAAGCTTTTGAGCAAGCTTGGGCCAACCAACTTAGCCCACTTTGCCCAACGGATGGGAATCACTACTTGGAATGACCCCGCACGATGGGGTTTATCCCTTACTCTTGGCAGTAATGAGGTCCGAATGGTCGATATGGCAGTAGCTTATGGGGTTCTGGCTAACTATGGCCAGCGGCAAGATCTGAAACCGATAACTCGAATCTATAACTATCAGGGCAAAGAGATCTATCATTCTAAACTTTCTCCTCTACCAGTTATTTCTTCGGCCTCAGCCTATATCGTTACTGACATCCTTAGTGATAACTATGCTCGGATACCGGCTTTTGGCTATAGGTCGTATTTGAATCTTAGCCCTCATCAAGTGGCAGTTAAAACCGGGACTACTAATAATATGCGGGATAACTGGACGATTGGCTATACTCAAGATTATTTAGTCGCCAGCTGGGTAGGCAACAATGATAACTCCCCGATGAGCTATGTCGCTTCTGGTGTTACCGGAGCTTCTCCTATCTGGAACCGGATGATGAAGATCGTGCTTAAAAACTATTCTAAACCTTATCGTTTCCCCCAGCCGGACTCAGTTGTCCGCCTTCAAATTTGTCGAAATACTGGAACGCTCCCTTGTGATGGATGCCCCACTCGCTGGGAGGTATTTAATCGGAATAACCTTCCATCCCAACATTGTTTACCCCAGCCAACAAAAAGTCCTCCAACACCTACTCCCTAGATAACTAGGGGCACTAAGCAAATGTATAATTTCTACATCTAGAATTAACTGCTTGGAAGACTTTTTTATATGCTTTTATTTTCTAGTCTTGTTGTACATTGTATACTTCTGCTACTGTCCCCTCATATGGTGTTAGGTTTTTTGATTCAAAATCAAAGACAAAATAATCAATATGATAAATTTGGGCCATTTCAATTAATTCATCACATATGTTTTCACACTCTTCCAACTCTTGTTTGCAATAAGGACAGACACCCTTTTCTACTGATAGAAAATGGTGATCTCTACATACCCACCCTTTTTCTTTTTTATTACCATCTATCCACAATCTTTTTACCAAAAACCGATTAGCTGCCTCTACTACCCCTCTTAATCCGGTAATTGACTTTCCTTGTCCAATAATCTCTTCCATTCTTTGCTTTTCTTTTGATTCCTTTTCCTTGGCGTAATTTTCTAATACTATTAAGCTGATGTCCTTTAACTGCCTTTCAGTTGCTTTTCCTGGAAACTCATGAGTTCCAATTATCTTCTTATAAATACTTGGGCTTATAAATTCTTTAAATTCTTTTAGTGTTTCTTTTGCTCCAATCAACACTAACCCGTTAAAGTTCTCCTCATAGAATAATTGCTTTATTTGATTTGCGGCTTTTCGATAGTGTCGATGTAACCAACTTAAGCGGCTACGCCATACCTTTCCTGGACGTGAATGATCTACCTTTTCATTCGGAGTAAACGATTTAATCCTTTCAATTTTTTCCCACTCCCCCACATGCAAGCGGTAAAATACCGCTTCATCTTTACTCATAAAAACACTAAGCACCCTGGGATGTTTAGTAAGAACTGATACCAAAGGCAATATATAAGGATCGTTGTCGACTATTACTTGATCTCTGTGATGGAGTTTTATATTGAAACTAAATTTGAAACCAAGTTGTTTACCTGATTTATAGAGTACTAAACTCTTTAACCCCTTAGGTGCAAATACTCTTTCTAAATATTCTCTTATAGTTTGAATGTCTTCATTCAATTGTTGTTTCTGGTCTTTATTCAAAGTTAATAGCCAGGATTGCCGATTTTTTAGTTCTTTATGTATTAAAGCATTAAAAACTGATAAATAGACTTTTCTTTCTCTTTTTACCTTTTCTGGGTCCAGATTTAAATAAACGCTTATTACTGGTTGATTATAATGTCCATGTACCATACTTTTTAAATCACTAACAGTAATTAAACGTTGGGTTTTAAAACTTTGGTACAACCTCCACCAGCCGCTTTCATACCGTCCGGCTTTTTTGGAACGCTCCTTAACCTTCACTGCTGCAATTTCTTTTTCCCGTTCTTCAATTTGGTTCCAGTTGTTATTTGTCATATTAGATATTATAAAGCTTTTTTAATTTTGCACAAATTTTTCTTCTCATTTCTTATAATCTCTCTTCGAATGAGAACTTTGTCTGGTTTAGTTTTAATGAAGGTTTTAATTTTTTGCGCCCTCGGAGGGACTCGAACCCCCAGCCTTCTGATCCGAAGTCAGACGCTCTATCCTTTGAGCTACGAGGGCAGTTCATCTCTTTCTGATTATACAACGGAGTTGGGATTGGAACTAGGAACTCAGAGGTAGGTAAAACTCCAATTTTCAATGACCAAGTTTCAAATAAACTCCAAATATCAATTATTCAAGCGTTTGATCATTGGTCATTGGAATTTGGATATTGCCTGCCCCTACCGAAGGGGGATTTGGAGCTTAGGATTTCGGATTTAGTGCTTTCCTTACCTAGCTCCTAGTTCTATTTGTATCCTTAGAATTTGTGTTTTGGTGCTTTCTTACCAAGTTCTAAGTTCCAAGTTCTAATTTTGATTAAAATTTAAGATTTTAAAATTTTGATTTGAATAAAAATTTAAAATTTTAAATTAAAAATTTTCTCCTAGTTTCAGCCTCATCCTCCCCGGATTTGTTTAGCTGTTTCCTCACTGAACTTCCTCATCATTAGTTCAGTCTTATGTTTCTGGTACCAGTTGGTCGGGGTCTTAGCTACTTGTTGATAAGCGCCACCGATGGCTTGGTTCATATCGATATTAAGTTGACCCTTAACCAGATTTTCGGTTGTCTCAGCTGCCTTCGGAGCCAGGTAGAGGATGCCAATAGCGACTATAGCTAAAACGGCATTGACCCCCTTAGTGCCAACATTAAAGTTGAAGAGAGGAGGTGACCAACCAGCCACCTGGCTTTGGCCTAAGAGACTGCCAGTTGCTCCCCACTGTTTGCTCCCCACTAGGATAGCTACCAAAATATAGTGGAAGATGATAACGGGGAAAACAAGGAGTTTGGCGATAAGAGTTTTTAACCAGGAAGAAAAAGCATTACTGCCAGGCAAAGCATTCCCTAAAATATAAATCGGAGCTAGGGCGACATAGAGAATTATCTCAGCGTAGGCTTTAAGCATAGTTAAGAAGACATGAAGGGCAATATAAAGAATAAAGAAGACCAAAAGAACCCACAAACCTGCTCCTCCTACATAATGGATGAGGATGCCCACAACCTCTCCTAAAGATTTTCCCATTAGGGCTTTTATAGATTCATCTCCACCTCCACCTAGATTGAAAGCCGCGTTTTTAGCGAACCCCTTCATTAGAGTGGCTCGGAAAGGATCATTAGTAAAGATAACTTTTAAAGTAGTTGAAGCATCCAATAAGTGGCTGCTTCCCAGAAAACCAACGAAGCCGTAAATAATAAGATACATAAAATCAACTAATAATCCAGCAATAGGATAGGAAAAGGCGATTAAGATAATGGTTATTACCAAGCGTGGGAGGGCTGTTTGAATGGTAATCTCCACTTGGGAGTTAAGTTTCGAGCGGAACATAATAAGAAAACCAATAACAACAAAGATGATAGCTAATAAGCCGTAGGCAATGTTGGCCATTACCCGCCATAATTTGAGGACAGGATAAAAAGCACTAAAACCAATACCTTGGCTGGCAGCGTAAGCTGTCGGAGCAATATCAATGCCTAGGTTTTTTCCCAACTCAGCAAAATAGAGAGTGGTCGAAACTGGTGGAGAGCCGAAAGCTAGAATATCGCTCCAGTTGGCTAAGGTAAATAAAGCCCCTCTTTCTTTTTGGGGGTTTCTAGGGTCAATAATCTGGTTGCTTATGTCAAAAAGGACAGTCTCAGCAAAAGACAATCCAGGACCCTGTCCTCCGCAACCGAGAATAGAAGTGGTTCGAGTAATCTCTCCGTTTTTACAATTTTCTATGGAGGTATTTATTACCGGGTTAGTAAGAATACCGCCCCCAGCTTCACCTTCTAAACTAATATGCGTAGCCCACGAATATTTAGGCGAAATAAAGAAAAAAGATATCACTAGAACTGACACCAACCCCCAAATGTATTTTTTCATACTTAAATTATAGCAATGTTAGTTTTCTTTTTTAACCTCATTCTCAGGAGCAGCTTCCTTTTTCTCTTCCTCTTTCTTTTCTTTCTCTTCCTCCTTAGTTTCCTTTGCTTCTTTTGTTTCCTCACCTTCTTCTGAAACTTCCTCGGCCGTTTCTTCTTCTTTTTCTTCAGCTGGTTTTTCAACAATGACTACTGTTTCTTCTGGATCAACACCTTCAGCAAACTCGATTTTTTCTCCAGGCAGTTTTACATCCTTCAGCCGAATATCATCTCCTTCTTGAGTTAAACCACTAATATCGACCTCTATTTCTTTAGGTATGTCGGTAGGCAGAGCCGAGATCTCCACTTCATGAAGGACCTGGACGATGTTGTAGCCTTCCTTAGCGATTGGAGCTTCTCCTACTAACTCGATTGGCACTTCGGTTGTTACTTTCTCCTTCAGGTTTACCTTATAAAAATCCAAGTGGAGCACCTGGCCGCTAACTGGATGATACTGAATTTGTTTTATCATTACTGGGATTTTTTGATTATCTAGTTCGAGGTAAATGACACTAGTTTCTCCAGCTCGTTTGATTACCTTTAGTTGATGGCGCGGGAACTGGACAGCTACTGAGTCAAAATTGTGGCCATAAACAACTGCCGGAATGAGCCCTTGGCGGCGGAGTTTTTTAACTTTTCGACCAAAGAGATTTCTCTTCTCAACCTTTAAGCTCAACTTTTCCTTAGTTTGTTTTGTCTTCCTGTCAGTCATATAGTGATATTGTACTGATAAACTGCAACCTTGTAAAGTAAACGTATCGGAACTTGATTATTGGAACTAAGAACTAGGATCTAGGAACTAGGTTAAGAAATAACCAATTATCAATGGCCAATTTTCAAATAAAGTAGAACTTAGAATAAATCACACTTCGGGAGTGTGATTTATTCCGAGTTCTGAGCTCCAAGTTCTAGGT
>JALVIH010000035.1:0-18538 GCA_027028625.1 bacterium
ATTCCGACCATTCTAAACCCTCCTTTTTAAGGTAAGACTCAACAAAAGCCGCCTTATCGGGGAAGAACTGTTTAGCTCCCGAGGAGGAGTAAAGCCACTTAATATCCTTCCGACGAGCTAGGAAAATATTTCTTAAAATTAACCCTTCAACTTTCTGGGGAAAAGCTTGAGCATAAAGTAAAGCCAGGGTCGACCCCCAACTGCCACCAGTAACATACCATCTTTTAATTCCTAAGTGGCGGCGAAGTTTCTCAATGTCTTCAATCAAATCCGAGGTAGTATTTTCCCTCACCTCACCCGGAGGTAAACTTTGGCCGCAGCCTCGCTGGTCGAAAAGAATAGCTCGAAAAGAAACTTCATCCGGCAAAAAATCAAGATGGTTTACTTTACTTTTACTACCTGGACCGCCATGAATAAATAAAATAGGAATACCGTCAGAACGACCATCCTCCGCATAGTAGATTTTGTGAAGAGAAGAAACTTGGAGATAATCTTCCAGAATTAACTTCAGAGCCATAAGTTATTATCCCTTAACTTTCAAGAAGAGACAAGATTCTGTCAGAGTATATCCCCCCACTTCTCTCAGTCGGGGAGGCGGGACTTGAACCCGCAACCCCACGCACCCCATGCGTGTGCGCTAGCCATTTGCGCCACTCCCCGAGACTTTAAGTTTTTTATGAGCGGGAGACGGGGATCGAACCCGCGGCCTTCACCTTGGAAGGGTGACGCTCTACCAACTGAGCTACTCCCGCTGTATTTTTATTGTAACTTAAAGGTCAAAATGGAATACAATATAGTTAAGTTAACCTCCGAGGTTGGTTATCTTTGTCAACCTCGGAAGGTAAGAAAAACACTTTTAACACCTTTGTTAGTTAACTATATAAAAGAGTAAAGTTAAGTTGGAAATGGTACGGCTTAAGATTGATCCTGCAGATCTGATGCGTTTCCCCCACACTTCCTAGATTAACGAATATTGTCGAAGAAGTAAGATAAACACCTTGACTCTCATGAACATGACCAAAAACATGAAGATAGGGTTTATATTTCAGAACTATGCGTCTTAATCCTAAACTGCCAATATTGCCCTTTCTGGCCTTTTCCCCATAAGTAGATTGAGCATAGGAAATCATCTTGGGATCCACTTGATCCAATATTCTATGAGGAGGAACATGGGTAACAAGAATCGTCCTACTGGGATCTACTTGAGAAAATAACTCGCTTAAGTCATTATAAATTTGAGATTCAGAAAAAGTAGGCTCGTTAGGGTTATCCTTCTCAAAAGAATAGAAGGGGCGTCCGTTATAGCCTATTAAGTAAAACTCTCTTAAGCGGGTAATGCGGTTGTGAAGAAGATGAAATGGCCAAGAAGTAAATTTCTCATAACGATGAAGATCAGCATTACCTAACACTCCGTAAAATTTCGGTTGTAAATCCTCAAGAGTCTTATTAATACGAACAACTTCCTGAGTAGCCTGTTTAAGGGCTTTTTCAGGCAGAGTATCATCAATAAGTTCTTTTTTAACATCCTTAATCTTATCAATACCCCCAGCTAATTTATTTTGACGAAGATATTTGAAAACTTCGGGGTTAGGGATATCACCTGTAAAGATAACCGCATCGGAGTTAGAAGAAGAATGGAGAATCTGTCTGGCTATTTCTATCTTACCTTCCAAATCTCCAAAAAGAGTTAGCTTCATAAATTCTCGTTCAACTTCAACCTTATAAGCGAAGCTAACTTAAGGGCTATCGAAAATATTTCTTGAGCTCTTTTAAAGCTGTACTTGTAACGAAGATAATTTTGGCGGGTTTCTAAAATAGTGGCAACCATCTTAGAAGATTCTAATGAATAGCGGGCTTCATAAAACTCAACTAACTTATTTTTGTGATGAATGTAGTTCAGATATTTGTTTTTACTTAACTCAATATCTGTCATCGCCGCCTCAACTCCTAGATAAGCCAGATTTTTGGCGTTGATAAGAGCCTCACTTAGAAAGAGATGAGTTTGGTAGGAAGTATATTGAGCAGGCGCACGAGATAGAGGTAAAGTAAAGAAGCTTAAATCAAAAGACGCTATTCTTTTTAGTATTTGGCGGTTAAGAGGGGGTGGAGATAAAGATTTAAGATAATCTCTCCCCAAGAGTAGCTTATTATTGCTCTTCAAGGCTTGGGTAAACCAGGGGCTGAAGATTGTGCCATCCATCCCGGCTATCTCGGTAGTGCTGATAATAATGGGGTTAAGGGAAACTTCAAAGTTGTGAGGGTAATGGGGAAGAATATAGCGAAAAGGCCGGAACTCTACACGTATACTGGTCCAAGGAGCAAACTGGGCTTCTATAGCCTGAGTAATCTGGCCGATTGCTAAATAATTTTTGGGCGATGTTGTCCCTCTAAAAATTAATAGATAGTTTACATCCGGCCGGTCCAGACTGATTTCCCCCGAGACGAAACTCCCCACGAGATAAAAACTTTCTAGATATAGTTTTAGATACTTCACTACGTATTCCTGAAATGTGCTAGCTATTTTTTCAATTAGAATCTGACGCTGGCGACTAGAATACTGAGCTGAGAATAAAGAAATCTCATTTCTTGAAAGCATCTCCAGATCTGGTCCACCGCTAAAATATGCTGATGTACTGAGCATAATACTCCTCTAGGTTTGGGTTATAATATAAGAAATAACTTTAACTAGAGTCAATGATTATCATTTACCCTTTATAACGATAAAAACATAAAAACTTTAACCATGAATTTAAGTGATGGTTTAACAATTTCCCAAGCTGCCAAAATTATCGGTGTCCATCCTAATACTCTTAGACGCTGGGAAAAAGAAAAGAAATTGGTACCACAGAGGAATGAACCTTCCAGATATAGGCTTTACTCCTATAAACAGATAGGTGATTTCTTAGCTCGTGGAGGCCCAAAGATCAAGATAAAATGGGGATATTACTCAGCTAAAACCGCCCGAGTTGAAGAACTAAGCTTAGCTAAGAAAAGCATCGATGCTTTAGTTAGCTTTGAGGCCACTACTTATGAGACTAGTGTTGACAAAGAATTATTGGCCTTATTGGAAGAAGCAGTCCAAAATGGAGTTAAGGTACGTTTTATTAGAAACCTTTCCTCTCCAGAAATGAAACTGAGAGCTAAACAGATGGAAAAACTTGGAGTTAAAACCAAAGACCAACCTGTAAGAGGTTTAACTTTTAGCATTCGTGATGGAAAAGTAGTCCGCTTAGAAATACCTAATGAAAGCAATCGGGACAGGTTAAATCTTATTATTCACGATTCTAAAATTGCCTCCTCATTTAGCTTACTTTTTAATAAACTCTGGAACGAGAGTTAACCCTACCAACCACATCTCCTAAGTAAAAACATGATCTAACACGGAAGCTTTTACTTTTCTCCTATAATAAAAGAGGATGAATCAAAAAGCATTTTGGGAAACTAATTGGAACAAAGAAGCCGCACGATTACCTGTAAATAGTTTTGCCCGCAGAGCTTATAAGTTGATAAAGCCGAAGCACAGAACTTTATTAGATCTTGGGTGCGGAAATGGAACGGACTCCCTTTATTTTGCAAAGAAAGGATTAATAGTTACAGCTGTGGACTGGTCTAATAATGCTCTACGTCAGTTAAAGGAGGTTATAAGACGTCAAGGAATTAAAAACGTAAAAGCAGTTCAAAATGACATAGCGAAAATAAGTTTTAGACCAGACTCTTTTGATGTTGTTTATGCTCATCTAAGTCTTCATTATTTCGATGATACAACTACAAGGAAAATTTTTAACCACATCCATAAAGTTCTAAAGCCAGATGGTTTATTTTTCGTGAAGTGTAAATCAGTTCAGGATAAATTTTATGGATTAGGTCGTAAGATTGAGGAGAATGTGTATGAACATCGTGGGCACCTTCGCCATTTTTTTAGCAAAAATTATATGATTGACCTTCTAAGAAAATTTCAGCTGATTAGAGTTCGTAGAACCTCATCCTTTTATTATGATTATAAATGCTCCTTTATAGAGGCAGTTGCTAAAAAATAGATAACTCCGCAAATGAAAGATACTAAAAACTAGACAGGCTGTTTGTTATACTTGATTATGCTTAAAGATAAAGTTGTCCTGATCACCGGCGGGTCGAAGGGTTTAGGAAAAGCAGTCGCTTTAAAATTAGCAGAAAAAGGTGCAAACCTTGCTTTACTGGCTCGAGGCGAGGAGGAGCTTAAGAAAACAGTTGCCGAGATTAGGCAAAAATTCCAGACAAAAGTCGAAGGCTACATCTGCGATGTCTCTCGGCCTGAACAGGTGCAAGACACTATTAAGAATATAATCAAAGACTTTACCCGAATTGACATCCTTATTAATAATACTGGCATTTGGTGGGAGGGAAATTTAGAGGAGCATTCAGATAAAAAGTTAAGAGAGCTTTTTGAAACTAACACGCTCGGCTACATTTATATGGTTAAATATGTCACCCCAATAATGAAAAAGCAAAAAGGTGGTCAAATTTTGAATGTTGCCTCAGTAGTTGGCGCTGATATTGAGGATGAGTGGTCGGAATTTGCTCCATATACTGCCACCAAACATGCTATCCGCGCCTTTACAGAAAGCATCAGAAAGGAGTATGCCAAAGATAATATCAAAGTAATGGCAATTTATCCTTCAGGTATGGATACAGAAATTTTTGAATCTGCTGGCTTCCATTATGGCAAAAATGCAGAATGGATGATGAAGAAAGAAAAAGTCGCCGACATCATTGTTTGTATGCTCTCTCAACCTGCAGATGTTGTTTTAAACCATATTGAGGTGAGAAAGTTAGGATATTTATAGACTTTGCCTATTTTGCAGTGCAATTGTAAATTTGCGAAAATGATATAATTTCTTAGTATGAATTTAAGCTTCCTAATATCATCTCTGAAAGTTGGCTTTATTACCTCGCTTGTCTGGTTTGTGATAGGTGGTGTTTTATATATGAATCCTCTCGTAGCAGGAATCTATAAGAAGAACGAGAAGCATCCTGGAGTTAAAAAGTGGAAAAATATCAAAGAATACTTGCTCAAGATGTACGTATTTGGAACTTTAATCCAGTGTCTAATCTTTACTCTGATTTACACATTTATCAATCCTATTCTTCCTACAAATATTGTTTCTAAAACAATTATATTCGGTTTAATTCTGATAGGTATTAAAATCTACCCTCGCCTCTCTGACATGTGGTTACAAACAACTTATCCTAACGAGTTACTCTTAGTAGAATTTATCAATGGGACAATTGGCAGTTTTGTTATTGCTTTTGCCTTGACGTTCCTCATTTAAAAAGTTATGTTAGATGTAAAATTAACCGTTTCGTATAGGCTAAAAATCATTTTATCGTTTCTTGTTGCTGCAGCAGTCTTAGGCCTCTTTGTTTTTCATTTTGGCCCCTCAAATACTCCCTATTTTGTTGGCTTTATGTCAGGAACGATTGAGGTTCTATTATTAGCGGTTTATTTATATGCTATTAAAAATCATATTAATTCTGATCTGCGCCGGAAGGTAAATTTTTATATAGGAGGGTTGTTTGCTCTACTGCTTCCTTTGACACCTGTGGTTATTTTTTCTGCTTTATCAGGAACGTCGTTGATGCATTCTAGCATTGTATTTAGCAACATAGATACTGTTTCTCACATTCCTGGTATAACGATATCAGAGAAGAAGATTTGTACTCTGGAATTTGGAGCTTATGTTACTGCTCTTTTTGTTTGGTTTAGCCTCTGGGCATTAATTTTAGCTTTGGTTAGGTTTGCAAAAAGAGGAAGAAATATTAATTCTGGCCATAAATAACTCGCTACCTTATGATCAAAAACTTAAATAAGAAACGTTAAAATTTAAAAAGCATATTATCATTTCTCTTCAGGACAAAACTGTAAAATAATTCCCTCTAATACTGAAACAATTGCAAATTTGCACAAATAGCGAGTTTAGGTTTATTTAGCTTAACACCTCCTCGATGGTCGCATCAGCTAGTATTTGCATGGTATCGAAGATTTGCAGGTTGGGATGACTGATATTTAATAGTTGGAGATCCGTACAAGCTAGAAGTAGAGCGTTTGCGCCCCTTTTGCTGAGATTATCAGAAATAGCGGCGAGTTTTTCTCGATCACTCTTTTCCGTGCGTCCGTTTACCAAGCGATAAATGATTTTGTTTATGGTTTCCTGTTGACTTTTATCAGGCACGTAGTAAGCAACACCGTTTTGACTAAAAGCTTGAGCGTATAACTTGTGCTTAGCCGTAATGCCTGTAGAAAGGATGCCAATTTCATTCAGTTTTTTCTTTTTGAGAAACTTTATCGTTTCTTCCACGATGCTTAATACTGGAATATCTACAGAAGACCTAATATTTTCTATAAAAATGTGCAGTGAGTTACAAGGCATAACCAAAAAATCAGCACCAGCTTTTTCCAGTCGTTTGGCCTCCACAATTAAAAGCGGCAAAATCTGCCTTAGACTTTTATTGTTAAGAATTGCCTCTCGCTCGAGAGTATAGGATAAAAGGACACTGCTAATCAAAATTGATGGCCTTCGAGTCTTCTCTTTTTGTTGACAACCACGAATAATGTTTAAATAAAATTCAGCGGTAGTATCTGGTCCAAGACCACCAATTATACCTAGGGTTTTCATTTTATCTCTTTTGACTTGAATCTTTTCCCAAACCTAAAGTGAAGTAAACTTCAGCCAGGGTTTGTTGGGCTATCCTTTTAGCTTGTTGAGCGCCTTTGGCAAGGATTTCTTCAACTAGTTGATAGTTTGCTTTTAGCTCTTGCCTTCTTTGTCTAGCAGTTTTAAACCGCAGTTTGTGAGCAGCAATCAATCTTTTTTTGACCTCAATATCACTAACCTGGCCTTTTCTGTACCGTCGTTTGAGTTCTTCAACCTCATCTTTGTCTTGGTTAATTAGATCGTGATAAATAAAAATCGGATTGCCCTCAACCTTTCCCGGATCAGTGGGGTGAATGCGATTGGGATCAGTAAAACAGCCCATGATTTGTCTCTCTATTATCCGGTAATCCTCGAAAATACCGATGGTATTTTGTAGGCTCTTGCTCATCTTTCGCTTGCCATCGGTCCCCACTACCCTACCCGTTTCTTTTTGGATTAAAGGCTTGGGCAAAGGAAAAACCTTCTTTTCGTAAGTCCGGTTAAAATTTTCAGCTATGTCTCGAGTTAGTTCCACATGTTGTTTCTGGTCGGCTCCAACCGGCACTCCGTATGGCTTATACAAAAGAATGTCTGCCGCCATTAAAATTGGGTAGTTGAACAATCCCATATTAATTGAGACTACCTTAACTCCTTTTTGGAGTTTATCCTTAAAAGCATGCATCCGCTTCATTTGCCCATAAGGGGTATAGTTGGCCAAAATCACAGCTAACTGAGCATGGGCTGGAACCTGCGACTGACGAAAGAAAACACATTTTTGAGGATCTAATCCCAAAGCTAGATAGTCAAGAATGACTTCGCGAATGTTGTTTTCTAAAGTTTCTTTATCCTTTACTGTGGTTAGAGCATGTAAATCGGCAATGAAATAGTATGTTTCATACTTATCTTGCAGTTCCACCTGAGGTTTGACCGCTCCAAAATAGTTACCAATATGTAAGCCCTTACCACTTGGGGTAATCCCTGATAAAATTCGTTGTTTCATTTTTCCTCCTTCAAAAACAGAAATTGTATAAATTAAAGATACAGATTTAAGAATTGAAGGAGGTCACCACTTTAAGTTTCCCCGACTAGATGTAAGGCGTTTTACGACTTTAAATCGGCCCGATCTCAACTCTCTGGCACCTCGGGTAACTGTTGCTATACCAACACCTAGTTCATCAGCTATTTGTCGTTGAGATTGACCTTTTAAGAGTCTGACGACAATTTGAAGACGTTTAGGAATCTCTTCTAGTTCGGTTGGGGTTAATAACCCTCTTAGAAAATCTTCCATCTCCTCCTTGCTCTTTACACTCATCAACACTTCCATCAATTGATCAAGATATCTCTTTTCTTCTTGTTTCATTGTACTAGTACAATATCATAAAAGGTTTGTTCTGTCAAAGTTAATGTGAATGTGGAGATGTCGACTACTTTATCAAAATATCCTGGTAATGAACACTAATTCCCCTACTTGCTATTCTGGTGCTCCTGACTAGACTTGCTAAATCCTTTACATATTCCGACAATTTATTTTTGTCGGTCAAAATATCATGTGCTCTTTTGTAATTTTGTCTTAACCACGTCCTAAATTCTTCTCCGCTTGGCCGAAGGTTTAAAAGCTCGAACCAATAGAAGTCAACAAAGCTACGAGTCTCGTCAATCAAACCTTTAACATCTACTAGGCCAGGAATGATAGGAGAAATAAAAGCGTAGGTCGTTACTCCATTTTGATGCAACTTCTCTAGGGCGTGTATCCTCCGAAGATGCGACGATGAAAACGGTTCTATTTGATTTTTAATCTCTAGCGGAAAACCGTTAATAGTTAAACCAACCTCAATATTCTTAAATTGCTTAAAAATATCAATATCCCTTAAAACAAGCGACGATTTGGTAAGAACAGAAAGCTTAATCCTCTTATTCATATTCTGTAAGATTCTCCGAGTTAGCTTCAACTTTTGCTCGATTGGCTGATAGGCATCGCTAATGCTACTCATATAAACTACTCCCTTCACAAATTTATCTTTGACTAGCTCCGGCATATTTTCCTTAACCACCACCCATTCTCCCCAAGAACCGTAGTTATACCACCTGCTAACAAACTTAGCATAGCAGTATTTACAGGCGTGCTGGCAGCCAATGTATTGATTGATGACATAATCAGCCCCAGGAAGCCTTGAGGGGTAAAAAGCCTTTTTAGCCTCAACTTTAATTATTCGCATATGTTATTTTAGCGTAAAAGATACTTACATATATGTTCTACCCACTTTCAATTAAATTGTACTTGTCACGATACATTTGAGACTCTGTGATTTATCTATGATGATGCGACTAAGAAACAATCTTGGGTTCATAAAAGATAAGGATTACCATATCTTTATGAAAAACATAACCAATGCTCTAGGCTTTGATAGCAGCGACAAAGACAAAATTAGGTTAAGGCTGTATTAAGTCTATAAAAAAATGAATCTCCCTGGCCTAAAGAGCAGGGATCCAAGTAAGGTAGGTTGGGTAAAACTTGGACTCTTTTGAACGAAATTCCGAATGACGTCACATATGCGGCGTAGCAGAAACCAAATTGCCGCCCAATATCACAACTCCTTTAGTAATTGAGTTCTTTCTTGAACTTCAGATTCTATCTCTTCTCTCATTGCTTCGTCACTTGATTTAAATTCGCTTCGATATGATTCAGCACCTTCCTTAATAATTTCATCTCGGATTTTTTCAAACGCTTCCCGCATAGCTGGTGACGAATTTATAATTTGCTTGTAAGTGTCTCGGATTGATTTTTGGTCTATGCTCCAAAAAGAAACAACAGATTTCAAAAATTCCTCACCTGATTCATCTAGCGGAATGCTGTCCAACTGTTCGCGTGGCAATCTGAGAATAACATTAACTGTTTCTTTTGGAAGTGGTAATCTTTTCCAAGCCACCTTTTCTACTAAGCCTTGCTCATCAATGGCACCTGTTTTAATTGCCTTAGCAAATCTTTTCAGATTTTCTAATTCAGAAAAAACTTCGCCCATTGTTGTTATTTTAGGTGATGCCACAAGACTCAACCCATATTCTTCAATAAGATTTGCTGGAATTGTAAGGCCTTTTCTTTCTAAAAGCTCAGTGACTTTTGGTGCCGCCCAATAATTACTAGACCAAGTTGAATAAAGTGCTTCTATACTTTGTTGGTCAATCTTCTCCAAAGGAGTGAGGGTAGCAAAAATATTTTTAAACTCCGCAAAATTTCTGGAAGACATACACGCATATAAGAAATTTTGCGGACCAATACCTTTTCGACGAGCAACATCTATACAAATTGCTGCAAAATCTCGCGCGTCAGTCGCTGTTCTTAAGATTTTTTTATCTTCGGTATAAACCAAAAGTTCTGGCTCTACACTTCCAATATTGCGACCTTCGATAATGTAAGCGGCGATCTCATCTCTGAAAAAACGAAACGCCTTTGTTCGTTTTGGTGAAGATTCAACAACCTTCCGCAAGTAATCACCTCTCCTTTGTAAGAAATTCCAAATAAAGTGATGAAATTCATGGCGAATAAACCTATTACCTTTTGCCTGCCCCTTCTCCTCGGCCATACTTCTTTCCAATGAAAGGCGTTGAATTACCAAAAAACTCGGTTCACCACGATTATCGCTACCAAAATTTACAGCATGAGCTTCGGTATGAACAATACCATATTCTTTTAGAAGCCTAAAAAAATCCTTCTCCACTTGAATAATTGCAACTCCGGGGGATGGTTCGATAAACTTGGCCTTATTAATCTGCTGGAAAATTTGTTCCATTTCTTCAGTGCTCATACCTTTTGAAGTCATAACTGCACCGAGTAAATAACGTACTTCATCGCCCCGATGTTGTTCGAGCAAAGCATGATTCTCCATTAGTTCTTCTTGGAATCTACGAAGCCCCTCATCATAAAGTTTCTTCATTGGTCCAGGCAAACTCTCAATTAATGCACCCGTCCGTTCTCGTTGCTCTTCAGAAGTTTTAACTTCTAGATAAGAATCTATTAGTGCGTTATAAAACTCACCAGTCTTCGCGGCAATTTTTCTTTTTGCCTCCACTGAGGAATCCACAAATTTTTCGGTTTTAGGTTCTGGAATCCCACCTTGACCTCCTACTTCTAATTGTTTTTCAAAATCTCCCATAGTTCTATTTGATTAAATCTTTTACTGTCGGCAGAAATAGCCATGTACAAAATTACTTTCATCATACTATCTATTATTCTATGATTGTATAAACTCTTCTTTCTGGGGGTGGGAGAGCGGACTCGAACCGCCGACCTCCTGTTCCACAGACAGGCGCTCTAACCAACTGAGCTACACCCACCTTATTCGTCTTTATTATACTCGATTAGGTACTCGATTAGACTTAGTGTTAGTAAAATAAAAGAAAATCCAAAATTTTCAAGTAGGGTATAATACCTATGTAGTTGACAAGTTGGGTCCGTAGCTCAATTGGCAGAGCAGCTGCCTCTTAAGCAGCTGGTTGTGGGTTCGAGTCCCACCGGACTCACTTAGAATTATAGGAATAATAATATCAAAGACTTGACATTCCTATATTAAGTGCTATAATACACTCAGATCTTGAGGTTTTGGGTATTCGAAACCCATTACGTCAAGAATCTCCTCTCTGCCCCTCAGGTTTACCCGAGGGGTATTTTTTTACCCTTATTCCTTAATTAACCAACCCCGTCTGCTTCAACCAAAGTTGACGATATAAACTTTTCTCTTTATTTATTAGCTCTTTATGGGATCCCTCTTCTATTACCCTACCCTTGTCAATAACCACGATTTTATCTGCCTTTATTATTGTTGATAATCGGTGGGCAATTACTATAGTAGTCTTATTATAGGAAATTTGCCAGAAAGCTTTTTGAATTAATTCCTCAGACTCACTATCCAGCTGAGAAGTAGCCTCATCAAAGATAATTATCTTAGGATTTTTCAAAATGACTCTAGCTATAGCTATCCGTTGGCGCTGGCCTCCAGACAACTTAACTCCCCGCTCTCCAACTTTAGTCTCCAATCCCTGAGGGAGTTGTTGAATAAAATCCCAAATGTAAGCCATCTTGGCAGCGGCGATTATCTCTCGCTCTGTAGCCTCAGGCCGCCCATAAGCAATATTAAAACGAAGAGTGTTATTAAAAAGAATAGGTTCCTGGGGAACCACTCCAAACAAACTTCGCAGATAACTTTTCTTAAACCTGCGAATATCTACACCATCAATGGTGATCTTCCCCTTTTGAATATCAAAAAAGCGGAGTAATAACTTCACCACAGTTGTCTTACCAGCTCCTGACCGTCCAACCAAAGCCACCGACTGGCCTTGCCTTATTTCTAAGTTAAAGTTCCTCAAAGCACTGTAATTATTTTCCTCATAAACAAACCATACTTTTCGAAAAGTAATCTCACCTTTGACCCTCTTTAGAGTTAAAGGGCGAGGAGGATCTTTAATAACTACCGGCTCTCTGAGAATGGCAAAATATTTCTCTATGTCCGAGTAGTTTCTAGCCATATCCCTCAACTTATAGACCAGATCAAAAAACCGCCAATAAAAGGTACTAATAAAACCAAGAATCATAATAAATTCACCAGTAGACAGCTGGCCGTGAAGAACAGAATTAACCCCCCAAATCGAGAGACCAACCATTAAGGTATTTCCCACTGTCCCTAACCCAATATCGATCAACCTAAAGGAATTGGCATACCTCCATAATGCCTGAAACCAAGAGTCAAAGGCCTTTTTCAACCGCTGATACTCATAATCTTCCTGAGCGAAGAGTTTTACTGTTTCATAATTTATCAGATTATCCACAATTATCCCAGAAACCTCGTCTTCCATTTTATTAAACTGGCGACGGGTAAAGATGTTATAGCGAATTAGAAAATAAATTAAAATAAGATTAAGAACTATAAAAAGAAGAGTAATCCCACTCACCCACCAAGCCAAAAACCAAAAACTAACCAGGATTATTATTAGGTTAATGATTATTCTGACGATGATATTCAAACTATGGAATAAATTAAAGAAAGCCCCATCCCCTCGCTTAATCTTACTAATGAGAGAACCACTACTCTTATTCAGATGATAGGCGAAATCTAGCTCTTGGAGCTTCTTAAAAACAGCTAAACGAGCATCCATTGAAGCTGGGATTAAGACCATATCCCCGATAAAGTAAGTCAACAAATCAGCAAAGAGAGAACCAAAACGGACAAGGGCATAAAGGATTAAAACACCACTAATTACCTTCCTTTCCCCTCAGGAAGAACATCAACAAACTGACGGTAAAAGAGAGGTTGTAAACTTTCTAAAATCCCTAAAGTAACCAAAAGGGTACTAAAGAGAATAAACCTTCTCTTATACTTTATGATAAAAGACCAAAAATAACCAAAAGTTCTCCTAAAAGATAAGAACATTAGGAATACTCCCACTTAACTAAATCAAGATGTCCCGAACTCAATCCAAGTTTCTCATTATATCACAGAGGTAGAGGGATAGTTTGAAAGCACCTTCTCCTTAAAACGAAAGAGGCTTAAAAATTCCAAGGTGGGGTATAATACCTATGTAGTTGACAAGTTGGGCCCGTAGCTCAGTCGGTAGAGCACCTGCCTTTTAAGCAGGGTGTCGTGGGTTCGAGTCCCACCGGGCTCACATTTTTCCAGAACTCGGAACTCAGTTTGTCTAGAACTAAGAACTAGGTTGAAGGAACTAGGTAATTAGAACTCAGAGCTTGGAGCTTAGTATTGCGTCATTCTGACCCTCCGAGACGGAGGGGAAGAATCTAGCGAGCGGAGCGAGCGCAAGGATTAGCACTCAGGTTTAGGAGCACGCCCATGCGCCTCCGGCTGGATTTTTATCCCCCCCGAAGGTGGATTTATCCACCGAGGGAGTTTAGGATTTAGAATTTAGAGATTAGAATTTGTTTGGAGCTTCGAATTTAGGATTTAGTGCTTTTTTAACCTAGTTCCTAGTTCCAATTCCCTGTGCCTTCGGCTAGATTTTACCCCTGCCGAAGGAAATAATTTCATCTAGATTCCAATAAGTCGGGATGACTCGGGAGAGAATAGTCTTCCCTTAAAAAAGTAGTAAGAGCGGGAAACGGGACTCGAACCCGCGACCTTCTCCTTGGCAAGGAGACGCTCTACCAGCTGAGCTATTCCCGCTACACTTTATTTTAACCTAGAGGTCAAAAAACCAGCTAAGACTAACTTATCTCTAATTGTCCAAAGAGGTTAGAATATATTAAGTGAGCCCCCGTAGCTCAGGCGGATAGAGCGACTCCCTTCTAAGGAGTAGGCCACAGGTTCGAGTCCTGTCGGGGGCGCCAAATTTATGTTATTATCTAGATAAGATGAAAAAACTTTTTAAGCGATTGATCTTGGCCATCATCATTTTTTATCTTTTAATTAATTACTATCCCGGATTAAGCGGTTCAACTCAATGGGAAAATTTGGTTATTGCCGCCTTAATCTATCTTGTTCTTGAAATCTGTATTAAACCTCTTCTGAAAATTCTTCTTATCCCCATAAATATTCTTACTCTCGGACTAGCTGGCTCTCTAATTAACGCTATTCTTCTTTTTCTTCTGGTTCTCTTGGTACCTTCTCTTCACATTAATCCATTCACTACGCCATCTATCCAACTTGGCAGCTATATTCTTCCTCCAACACACTTAGGTTACTGGGCTTCTCTTATTGTAACTTCTTTTCTTATTAGTTTTATCAACTCGATTCTTTGGGTTATCCTTTCATGACAAAAGCTTTACTCGACTGGATTCAAATCATTATTTCTCTCGTTTTAATCGTTCTCATCCTCATTCAAAATACCAGTGGCGGCTTAGGCCATACATTTGGAAACACTCTTTACCATTCACGTCGCGGCCTAGAGAAATTAACCTTTTATCTGACTATTCTCTTTGCTATTCTTCTGATTACTTCCTCCCTAGTCCGTTTGGTTATCTGAACCTATGCTTTATCTGAAAAGCTTTTATTGGTGGTTAGCCGCCTTCTGGCAAAGATATAAACAACTAATTTTCTTAACTGCTATCGCGGTTATTACCTTAGTCTTCATTACTTCCAAGTTCAATATCTTTCCCAAAAAAGGGAAGAAAATAGCTTTTGTTGGCCAATTCACCTTAAACCAACTACCCCTTCCTATTGCCTCAAAACTTAGCTACGGCTTGACTAGGCAGGAAAACAATCAAGTTATGCCAGGGATTGCTCGATATTGGAAAATAAGTGATGGAGGAAAAACCTTCACTTTTTATCTTAATTCCAACCTCTTTTGGCACGACGGCAGCAAGGTAAAAACCAGTGATCTTCACCTTAAAATCCGCCAAGCCCAGATAATCGATAAAGACGATAAAACCTTAGTTATAAAGCTAAAAGACCCCTTCGTTCCCTTACCCTCTTATCTCACTGTTCCTTTATTTAAAAAAGGTTTGATTGGTGTAGGAAGCTATAAATTGGCCAATTTTAAACTTAATCCAGACAAAAGCGTAAAATATATTACCCTCGAGCAAGTGGGACAACCTTTAAACTTCTTAGAGGAGAGGATTACTTACATTACTTTTTCCTCCTATGAGCAAGCCAAAACAGCTTTTCTTATGGGGGAAGTTGATGTTCTTCCTAATCTTCTTTCTGTTGATGAGTTCAAGAATTATCCTAATGTTCAAGTAATTTCCCACGTTGAAAAAGATAAGATTCTCACTCTTTTTCTTAATTTAGACAATGATTATCTAAAAAGTAAAACCTTTCGTCAAGCTTTGGCTTATGCCACCCCCAAGTTCGAAAATTATCCTCGAGCCATTAGTCCCATTGCTAAAGACTCTCCTTTTTACAACCCCGATGTTAAAAGGTTTGATTACAACCTTGAGGAAGCTAAAAAACTTTTCGCTAAAAGCAAATTGGCCACCCAAGAAGGAACCATCAAATTAAACTTAATTACCCCCCCTCAGTTCCTAAACCAAGCGGAAAAGATAAAAGAAAGTTGGCAATTGATCAATGACCGCCTAATAGTAAAGGTACATGTTAATTATTTACCTAACCCCAACTTTGATGCCCTTTTAAAGATAATAAAAATCCCTCTTGATCCAGATCAATATTTTCTCTGGCACTCAACCCAACCAACTAATGTTTCCCATTTAAAGGATGCTAAGATCGATCAATTAATAGAAGATGGCAGAAAAGAAATCGATCCCACTAAAAGAAAAGAAATTTACCTTAATTTTCAAAAATATTTGGTAAATGATGTTCCAGCTATTTTTCTCTATTACCCTATAACCTACCAAGTTAATCGTACAAGGCAACTGAATTTTAAAATTATTTCCAAGATATTCCAAGAGAAGTTCAAATTGTAGTATAATCAACAATGTTAACATCGCTGGGGTGGCGGAGTGGGCAATCGCACCAGACTGTAAATCTGGCGCCGTAAGGCTACGCAGGTTCGAATCCTGCCCCCAGCACTTAGAGGCGAGGTAGCCAAGGTGGTCACGGCAGGTGTCTGAAAAACATCAGATGTCGGTTCGACTCCGACCCTCGCCACCTCTCTGCCGGGTCGTCTAATGGTAGGACAGCAGCCCTTGGAGCTGTTTATCGGGGTTCGAATCCCTGCCCGGCAACCCAAGATTAGAACTTGGAGCTTGGAGCTTAGAACTCAGTCTGTTAACGCGTCATCCTGAAGAGTGGGGACGACGAAGGATCTAGCGAGCGGAGCGAGTGCAGGAATCGGAATCCAACCTTGGGAGCACACCCCTGCGCCCTCGGCTAGATTTTACCCCTACCGAAGGAGGGCCTTTACTTCGCCTGACGGCTCGTTCAGGATGACTCCAAGAGGCAAGGTACAACCCCCTCTCCGCATCATCCCGACTTGTCGGGAGGCGCATGGATGTCTGCTCAAGCCTTGGTGCTAAATTCTTTGCGCTTCGCTAGATTCTTCACATTCGTTCAGAATGACTCCAAGGGAAAAGATAAGTTTTGATAACTGATTATTGGGATTTGTTTGGAACTTGGTATTTGTGACCTGCCTGCCGGCAGACAGGTTTGGTGCTTTCTTTTTTACCGAGTTCCAAGTTCCGATAACCAAGTTCATCACACTCCCGAAGAGTGATAAATCACACTTCGGGAGTGTGATTTTTTCCTAGTTCCTAGTTCCAATTCACTCCTCCACCCTTTCTGCTTCTTCTTTCTCTAAGAAATCTAATACCTCCGCTAAATGTTGTTTAAGAATCTCTTCGTTATCTGCTTCCATATTCAGACGAAGAAGAGGCTGAGTATTGGAGGCTCGAACATTGAACCAGTAATCATCGTAGTCGAGCCGCACTCCATCAAAGTCTAGAACCCTTTTAGCATTAGAGGAAAAATGATTCTTAATATCTTCAATTACCTTTTTCTTATCATCTACACGGAAATTAATCTCACCACTTTGAGGGTATTTGTTGTACTTATCATATAGCTGAGCAAAACTCAAACCACTAAGACTGGCATACTCTAAAGCTAAAAGAAAACTAAGGATAGCGTTATCGGCATAATAAAGCTGGCGGTAGAAGTAATGTCCAGAATGTTCTCCTCCAAACAAAGCCCCGGTCCGGCGCATTATTCTTTTGATGTTACTATGTCCTACTGGAGTTATCTCAACCTTACCCCCCTTAGCCTCTACCACATCTTTAACCACTCGACCAGTAACAATATTGTGCAAAATTAAACTTCTCGGGTATTTATCCAATAAATGTTCGGCCAGCAAAGCTGTAGTTTGAGTTCCAGAAAATAATCGCCCTTTTCCATCCATTAAAAACATCCGATCACCATCTCCATCAAACAAAACACCTAAATCAGCCTTCTCTTCCTTAACCTTTTCTTGGACAGTCTTGATAGCTGAAGGAAGAAGAGGATTGGGAATGTGATTGGGAAAAGAACCATCAAGCTCAAAGAATAAAGGAATTACTTCTAAATTCGGCAGATATTTTTGGAACTTAGGAATAAAATAACCAGCCATACTATTCCCAGCATCTATAACTACCTTAAAATGCTTCATTTTTGGTAAATCTATTAATTTCAAATTTTCTTTTATCCAGTCCGACCAAACATCTTTATTAACTGCCTGAGTAAAGTAGTTAAGTTTTATTGATGGAACAAAACCCTTAATCAGAAGATCTCTTAACTGATAAAGTCCATCCTTTCCTCCTACAGGATAAGCGCCACCTCGAGTAATCTTCATACCATTAAACTCTGCCGGATTGTGAGAGGCCGTTATCATAATTACTAAATCAACGCCTGAATAGTAACCAGCAACAAAATAACTCATATCCGTCGAGATCAGGCCAAGGTCCCATATCTCCTTGACTTTACCCTTTAGACCCTTAAGAAGGGCTTGATAAATTTGAGGGCTGGTGGTTCGCATATCATAACCGATAGCAACCACCTTCGGATGAAACATTTCCACTAACCCTGCAGCTATTTTTTCCACTCCCTCCTCATCTAGATCCTCGCCCATTATTGCCCGAATGTCATAATCATGAAAAATAGAAGGCTTAAGAAGCATTTTTTACCTCCTGATAAGAAAATAAAAATAAACTAAGAGCCAATTTAGGGTCTTGATGGTAGGTCTTCCCAGATTTATAATCCAGATCAAATTTAAGAAGGGAAGAAAGCAAAGAAAAGAGTTCTCTTACCTGCCAATGGCCAGCAGCTACTTTCAATTTACTCTGATAATAACCCTGCGGGGCTTTCTTCTCGAACCGCCAGCTTAACAGATCTTCCAAACGACGGAGAATCATAAAAAAGAGAAGTTCGTAAGGCTCTTCTGTTTGTTGAATAACCCTCGGAATAAGAGAAAACTTCTTCTCGCTTAGACTATCTAGCAAT
>JALVIH010000035.1:18548-29061 GCA_027028625.1 bacterium
CTATAAATATGTGTCAATCTAATCACCTTCTTGGTAGCAAACAAAGATTGATTATTTAACTCCAACCATTCTTCATAGTTGTTTTTTTCACCATCAAAAAGAGGAGAGGAAACAACACCTTTTTTCTTCCAATTTTCCAACAACTCAGCTGTCTTTTGGGCTATTCGGGCTTGATCGTCACCATGAATTAGGTACTTCACCCTTTTATTATATAAAAACCTAGCCAACCTGCTTGTTGGAACTAGGAGCTAGGTTAGAGGAACTAGGTAGTGGGGAACTTAGCTTGTTAAGGAGTCATCCTGAATGAGCCGAGAGGCGAAGTGAAGGCCCCCTTCGGTAGGGGTAAAATCTAGCGAGCGGGAGCGAGCGCAAAGTCGTTGGCACTTAGGTTCGGGAGCACTCTCCTGCGCCTTCGGCTAGATCCTGACAAGTCGGGATAACAACTCTGAGTTGTTTTGAATTCTGGTATTAGGATTTAGAATTTGTTTGGAACTTAGGACCTGCCTGCCGGCAGGCAGGTTTAGAATTTCGGATTTATCTTTACCCCTTGGTGGGGTTGACTTTTTTGCTTCAATTGGACTAACCTTAATTGTATGAACAAAAAGTGGTGGGTAGTTCCACTAAAGCATATTAGCCATAACGATCTTCCTCTAGCCGGAGGCAAGGGGGCCAACCTAGGAGAAATGCTCCGAAATAACTTTCCTGTTCCAAATGGCTTTGTAGTTACTTCTCAGGCTTACTTTGACTATCTCGAAGCAAATAACCTCAACCAAAAAATAACTAAGATTATAAAAGAGGTAAACGTTGCCGACTTAACCCAGTTAGACCAGGCAGCTAAACAAATCCAAGAGTTAATCCTTAAAACATCCCTTTCACAGGATTTAATTCAATTAATCCTAAAAGAGTACCATCAACTGACCCACTCTCTTCTTTCCGACCCCAAAGTAGCTGTTCGCTCTTCCGCCACGGCCGAAGATCTCCCAGATGCTTCCTTTGCCGGCCAACAAGCCACTTATCTCAATGTCCAAGGAGAAAAAGAATTAATTAATGCTGTTCAAAAGTGCTGGGCTTCCCTTTTTACGCCTCGAGCTATCTATTACCGCCAAGTTAAAGGATTCTCTACGAAAAAAGTAGGCATCGCAGCCGTAGTTCAATTAATGGTTGAGTCCCGATCGAGCGGAGTAATGTTTACTATTGACCCGGTAACCAATGATAAGACTAAGATTATTGTTGAGGCCATCTTTGGTTTAGGAGAGATGATTGTTCAAGGAAGTGTCACTCCTGACCATTTTGAGATTGATAAGAAAAGTTTCCAAATTGTAACCAAGCGCAAAGGAAACCAAGATAAAAAAATGGTCTACAAAAATAAAGACAACGTCGTAATTCCCCTTAATAAAAAGGAGCAGGAAAGCTGGAAAATAAGCGACGAAGAAGCAATAAAGTTGGCTAAAATAGGCCGAAAATTAGAAAACCATTACCTCAAACCCCAAGATGTAGAGTGGAGCATAGATAGTGATGGTCATCTTTTTATCGTCCAAACCAGACCAGTAACCACAATGGATGAGATAAATAAAAAATTAAGTCAAAAAGCCAATGTTATTGGTGATCCGGATCTTAAAGGGGCAGCAGCTTCTCCTGGAGTAGCTGAAGGGCATGCTAAAATAATTGCCACCCAAAAAGACGCGGCTAGTTTTAAAGAGGGAGAAATATTAGTCGCTAAGATGACATCTCCCGATCTGGTTCCGATAATGAAAAAATCAGCTGCTATCCTTACCCAAGAAGGAGGTTTAACTTCTCATGCGGCTATCGTTTCCCGAGAATTAGGCAAGCCTTGTATTGTAGGTATAAACGGTTTACTAGACAAAGTGAAAAATGGCCAATTCTTAACTGTTGACGCCAATAAGGGTTACATTTATTTTGGAGAGAAAAACATTACCCATAAAGCCAACCTCTATCGTCAACCAAGGGAGGAAAATCTGAAAACACGAACGAGGATCTATACTAATCTCTCTGATCCTGACTTGGCTGAAACCATCGCTAAAGAGGACGTTGACGGAGTTGGCCTTCTTCGAGCTGAATTTATGATTATTAATGAGTTTAAAGTCCATCCTAAAAAACTTATCAGTGAAGGTAAAAGCCAATACTTCATTGATAAAATGGCTGAAAATTTAAAGCGCTTCGCTAAGGCTTTTTATCCCCGTCCGGTAGTGTATCGGGCAACTGACTTTAAAACTAATGAATACCGCCATTTGGAGGGCGGTCAAGAATACGAGCCTCTTGAGGAAAATCCAATGATTGGTTATCGGGGGGCTTTTCGTTATATCAATGATGGAGCTATTTTTAGACTCGAACTCCAAGCTATCAAAAAGGTTCGCCAAGAAGGGCTTAATAATTTACATCTGATGATTCCTTTCGTCAGGCGAATTGAAGAAGTGAAAACAATTCAAAAAATAATTGCCAAAGAAGGGCTCAAAAACTCGAATGACTTCAAGCTCTGGGTAATGGTTGAGGTGCCAAGTATGGTTATTCTCATCGAGGAACTAATGGAAAGCGGAATTCAAGGGGTTTCTATTGGAACGAACGACTTAACGATGTTAACTTTAGGAACCGACAGAGATAATCATGAGGTAGCCTCAATATACTCAGAACTTGATCCGGCTGTCCTTTGGTCGGTAGAACGGGTAATTAAAGCTGGAAAAAAGCACAATGTTACCGTTTCTGTTTGTGGCCAAGCTCCCTCTCTATATGAAGAGTTCACTGCTAAACTTATTGAACTGGGAGTTACCTCAGTTTCAGTTTCTCCTGATCGAATTCAACCTACTCGTCAATTAGTTTACCAACTAGAGAAAAAACTGAATATAACCAATGTTTAAACTCTATCCTCGTCAAATCCTTAATTCTCGAGGCGAACCAACCTTAGAAGTCAAATTAATCACCGATTCTTTTCTAGTTGAAGCTAGTGTTCCTGGAGGAAAATCGGTAAGTACAAAAGAGGCCCAACCCCTTCGAGACAAAAAAGAAGCTTATGATGGTCTAACTGTCGAAGAATCTATTGAAAAGATCAATACAATTATCGCTCCAGCAATAGAATCTATGGACTTATCTCGACCATTAGAGATAGATGAAAAAATGCTTAGTCTTGATCCCACTCTCAAGAAAACTAAACTAGGAGCCAACTCTCTTTTAGCTGTTTCTCTTGCAGTTTATAAAGCTGCTAGTATAACTTTAAGATTACCTCTTTACCGTTTAATTAGTCAGTTGGCAGGAACCAAAATAAACCTCCCCACCCCTTTAATCAACATCATAAACGGCGGTTTGCACAGTCATCAAACTACTGAGTTCCAAGAGTACCATCTTATTCCTAACTTTCCCAACAAACCTTTTGCTTTTCTTTTATCTCAAAGCTGGCTAGTTTTGCAAAACCTAATTCAGCTAGTTAACCAAGAAAAAAAACAATGGGGTTATGGGGATGAGGGAGGAATTAGCTGCCTTTTTAACTCTAATGCCGAACCTTTCCAGTTACTGAAAAAAGCAGTTCAAGGAGCCGGATTCTCATTAGGCACTGATTTTTATTTCGGCTTAGACGCTGCTGCTAATAATTTCTATCGCCAAGGTAAATACTCCCTTCGAGAGAAAAAAACAACTTTATCTAGTCAAGAACTCTTAAATTACTATCAAGAGCTTATTACCTCCTTTCCTTTACAAGTTATTGAGGATCCCTTTGCCGAAGAAGACTCCACCGGCTGGAAACTCAGTCAGAAACTTCTTGATAAAAAGGCCATTATAGTAGCTGATGACCTTACTTCCACTAATCCTTACCTTTTCCCCAAAATAGAGGAAAGTGCCTCTTTCGATAGTGTCTTAATAAAACCAAATCAAATTGGAACAATAAAAGAGACCCTCCAATTTGCCAAAATGGCTAAAGCAAAAAAGAAAAACCTTATAGTCTCTCACCGTTCTGGTGAAACTTGTGACCCCTTTATCGCTGACCTAGCAGTAGGTTTAGGATCTAAATTTGTAAAGTTCGGAAATATAAGACAAGGGGAACGGGTAGTAAAATATAACCGTCTTTTAGAAATAGCCAGCGAATTAACAAATGACTAAATCTATCCTCTACATCGTTTCTCTTCCTATTGGAAATGTAAGTGACATCAGTTTGCGGGCTTTAAGCGTTCTTAATAAGGCTGATGTTATTGTTTGTGAGAACGTCGGCCAAACCACTGCTCTCCTTCGTCATCTGGGTATTCTTCATCAAACTTATCCTAAATCCCAACCAACAAAAGACAAAATTCAACAACTTAGCCGACAGCTTTTAAAAACACTTCTCCCCCTACTAGAAAGGCAAGATAAACCTCATTTTATAGCTTATGAAAGCTATCAGAACTCTGCCCACCTAGTCCAAGAAGTAATAAATAGAATGAAGGAGAAAAAGATAATCGTTGCTTTAGTCTCTACAGCTGGCACACCTTTAATTTCCGACCCTGGTTTGGACTTAGTAAGAGCTGCCCATGAGGAAAATTTTGAAGTTCACCCCATTCCTGGACCATCGGCCGTGCTAAGCAGTTTGGTAGTTTCCGGCTTCAATCCTCACCACTATGCTTTCCTAGGTATGCTTCCTAAAAACTCAACTCAGCGGCGACAGCTTCTCTTAGATTGGTTAAGAGGACAAATACGAAAAACCACCGCTATTGCTTATGTTAGTAAGTATCAACTTATCCCAACTCTTCAAGATATGCTCAAGGTTTTAGGTGATACAGAAATCTTCTTAGCTAACGACTTAACCAAACTTAATGAACAAGGATATAAAGGAAAAATAACTCACTTGATTGAATATTTTCAAGAAAGAAATATAAAAGGCGAGTGGGTTATTGTCTTTACCCTTTCCTCAGCAAACGATAAGTAAGAATAATTAAAGTAACTCCTAATAAAGCAACCAAACCCATAAGCTGATATAAACTCTGCAAATTAAAGTGGACCATTACTTGTCCTGTTACAGTCTTTTGATTGTAATGAATTTTATAAACAATCTCTTCCTTATTCTTAAGGAGGGATAAAAGGCGAGCCGGCTTCACTGAGGGACGATAACTTAACCAAAAGACCTTTTTTTGATGGGAAAATGGAGGTGAAACAAAAGCAATAGGTTTGGGAGGGATAAAAGTAAAAGGAGAAGAACCACTCAATGAAAATGAAAATTTATCAATATAGGCTGCTTCTCCATTTTTGTTTTCTATCTCAACTACAAGAGGAACTTGTCCTGTATGAATAAAAGTGTCCAAAAGGTTTAAGCTTAAATCCCCCTTTACCCTAAAGCTGGGCTCAACTTTGTGAGCTACAAACTTTTCTTTAGTGAAGGTAACCTCTACATCTTTTTGATCACTCTTCTTATCTTTATAAGCTCCAGCAGGAAGAGGAAAGTAAGGATTAACTCCATGGATAACAAAACTTATATGGTTGAGATCAAAATTGTAAAAGTAATCTAGACCACCAGTAGTATCCTCCCACGTAGGATCAATCTGATGCCAGCTACCACGGCTGGTGTCATAAAATTCAGGCCAAGCATGAAGAACATCATTATTTAACGACAATGGTTTAAGTAAACTATTATTGGCATAAGCATAACCATTAACTTCCCGGGCAGGAACACCCAGGTATCTGGCAAGGGTGATAAAAAGATCAGTATACTCCATACAAACTGCAAGATCAGGATTCTTTAAGGCTCCTAAGGCTCCCATCCTATCCGGACCACTCATCGCTCGCTGATAACTATAGTTTAGTTTGGTAATCGTATATTTATAAGCCTGACGAACAGTTTTAAAAGAAGCAGCGATTTGACGAATTTCCGGATTATTAACCGGCCAAACATCAGTAGCCGCGGTTTCTAATTTAGAGTCAAGAGGTAGATAGGTATCCAACTTAAGGATAGGATTTAAAAAAATCCACACCTTTCCTTGTACCTCCACTTCTTGATGGCCACCAGGTGGTATAAGATACTCTGCCAACCAGTTACCGTCTTTATCCACAACAACATTTTTAGGAAGAGGGTTTATTTTTTCATAGCGTACTTTTTGAAACTCGGTGTCTGGAGGTAAAGCTAAATCAACTAGCTGTTTTTGGGGTTGATCGTTATTAAGGTAATAACGAAGTTTGAGAGTGGCAGCTTGATAATCTCCAAAAATTATCTTTATTCCCTTCTGGCCAATAAGACTTTCCTTACTCCACTGGAGATGTTTTCCTTTAGGATAACTTTTTAGCAAAGGAGGAAAGTTAGAAGGAACCTTAACCTTCACGTCATACTTTTCCATTTGAGAAATCTTGCTAACTACAGGAATATTTAACTCCCACACCCGACCGGTCCGCTGACTGACATCTTTATCTTTATAAGTAAGAGTAAAAGTATGGCTCTTACCCAAGCCTACCAACGGCGAGACAAAATGTACTTTTATCTCAACTTTCTTTTTCCCTCTTTTAAGAGTAAAACTCACTTTGTCATCTTCACTTCCCTCAACTTTTACATTACTAATATCGGGATGGAAAATAGTAAATGAATAATCAGTTACATAAATTGAACTAACCCTATTAGTTAGGGTAATATTATGCCTAACCAAAGCCTCACCGTTAGGCAAGATTGTATAAAAATTAGAGTAACCCACCTTGAAGGGAGAATCATTCTTGGCAAAAACGAAAGAAGGAAGGAAAAATAAGAAAAGAAGAAAACTTAGCAGCTTAATCACCTTCTTGGCCATACCCAATTGTAACCTATTCCTTGAATTTAAGAAAAAGATACTTAGAGGCACGATTACTTTCTAAAGCGATTAATGTTTAATTTTTCGGTATTTCTTAGCCAACTCTAACTCCATCATCACTCGCCTTAGGCTAGCTTTAACCTGAGCAAATTGAACATTCTCCAGCTTCTTGGACAACATCTCCTCAGCCTCCTTTTTAGCAGCCTCGGCTCGGGCCACATCTATATCCTGGGCTCGAACGGCTGACTTGGCTACAATCATTAGTTGATCGCGGTGAAGAGATAACACTCCCCCAAAAATTAAAAGATATTCATCTTCTTGGCTTCCGGGTACACGATAACGTAGTTCTCCCTCAGCCAACTCAGTTATTAGGTTTATATGCCCCGGCAGTAAAGTTATCTCACCATCTATGGTCGGCACGCTTACTTCTGTTACCTTGGTCTCTAATAGAGTTTCTTCTGGAGTAACTACTCGCAAATGTATTAATTGTTTGCTCATTTTTTCTTCTTAGCTTTTTGGTATACCTCATCAATAGAACCAACCATATAAAACGCCGACTCGGGCACATCATCTAATTTGCCTGACAATATCTCTTCAAAACCTTCGATCGTCTCTTCTAACCGAATATATTTACCTTTCATTCCTGTAAATTGCTCAGCCACAAACATCGGCTGGGTAAGAAAACGTTGAATTTTCCGAGCCCGAGCAACAGTTAACTTATCTTCATCAGACAACTCCTCTACCCCTAAAATAGCGATAATATCTTGAAGATCCTTATAACGTTGAAGTACTTGTTGGACTTCTCGAGCAACTCGATAGTGACGCTCACCAACAATCTCTGGAGTAAGAATACGAGAGTAGGAAGTTAAAGGATCAACAGCTGGATACAAACCTTGCTCTGCTAAGCCACGACTAAGGGTAATAGTAGCGTCAAGGTGGGCAAAAGTAGTTGCCGGTGCTGGGTCCGTAAAGTCATCAGCTGGAACATAAACAGCCTGAAGGGAGGTTATTGAACCTCTTTTAGTAGAAGCAATCCTTTCCTGCAACTGACCCATCTCAGTGGCTAAGGTAGGTTGATAACCTACAGCTGAAGGAATTCGCCCCAAAAGAGCCGAAACTTCAGAACCTGCCTGAGAAAAACGAAAGATATTATCGATAAATAATAAAACATCTTCCCCCATCTCGTCACGGAAGTACTCGGCAAAGGTCAAACCAGTTAAAGCTACCCTTAACCGAGCTCCAGGAGGCTCATTCATCTGGCCAAAAACCATCACCGTACTTTTAAGTACTCCGGCTTCCTTCATCTCATTCCATAAATCATTTCCTTCCCGTGTTCTTTCTCCTACTCCAGTAAAGACAGAGTGACCCGAGTGCTCCATAGCAATATTTCGAATCATCTCCATAATAATAACTGTTTTCCCTACTCCAGCCCCACCAAAAATACCTATCTTACCTCCTTTTACAAAAGGGGCAATTAAATCAATTACCTTTAACCCCGTCTCTAGAACCTGAGGACTACTTTCAAGTTGAGTTAGTTTTGGAGCTGAACGGTGGATGGGCAGTTCTCCTTCTGCTTTCAGAGGCCCAGCCTCATCTATAGTTTGACCTGTGACATTAAAAATTCTCCCTAACACATCCTTCCCTACAGGAATAGTAATAGGGGAACCTTGAGCTATCACTTCATCACCTCTTTTTAGGCCATCAGTTGGTCCCATAGCTACTGCCCGAACTTTGTTATGGCCTAAAATCTGCTCTGTCTCTAGAACTAAATTAGAACGACTAACTACCAAGGCTTCATAAATCTTAGGAAGTTCGTCTTTAAAATAGACATCTACTACTGGTCCAACTATTCTCCTGATTTCTCCTTTATTTTTATTTGTTCTATTTTTCTTCATGATTTCCTCCTTATGACTGAGTAATTGACAATGTTGCTGTTACTATGTCAGCAATTTCATTAGTAACTTTAGCTTGACGAACCTTATTATATTCTAACTTTAATTCATGCCTCACTTCTTTAGAGTTGTCATAAGCATTACGCATAGCCACCATTCTAGCTGAATGTTCTGAAGCTGCTGCTTCTAAGAGGTTTTGATAAAGTTTTACTTCCAAAGCATAAGGAATTATCTCCTCCAAAATAGTCCTTGGGTCAGGTTCAAAGAGAATAAAACCTTTAAGAAAAGATTCAAGATCTTCAGCAGCAATTACTTCCTTGCCCCAATTTTCTAATTCTTTAGTACTTAAGGGCAAAAAATCTACTCCCACCGGTTTCTGAGTTAAGGTATTAATAAACTGGGAATATACTAAAGAAACTGTATCATATTCACCTTTGGTAAAACCATCAATCATTAATCGGGAAACGGCCAAAGCTTCATCAGCCAAGGGAATGTCATGAAAGTCAGTAAAACTAGCTATTAATTTATAACCTTCATTTACTAAATAATGGCCTGCCTGTTTACCAATACCAACAAACTCCGTCTTATCTCTCTTTAAACCTTTTTTATCTAAAAATGACTCAAGATAACGAAAAAGATTACTATTCAAAGCCCCACATAAACCCTTGTTAGTGGAAACTACAATTACTAAATCCTTTCCTGTCCCTCGCTGCTGCCGCAAAATAGGTAAAGCTACATCATCAATATTAACTGCTGTTGATATCTGGCTAAGGATTATAGAAAGAGCTTTAGCATAGTCACGCGATCGGAGGGCCTTTTCTTGAGCCTTTCTCATCTTGGCTGCTGAAACCATCTCCATCGCCTTGGTTATCTTTCCAATATTCCCAGCAGCTTTAATCCGCTTTTTAATTTCTCGCGTACTGGCCATCTTTACTTTTCCTCAGCTAAAATCAATTTAAACTCTTCTTTAGCTTTTTCAAGCAATTTCACTACTTCATCAGTCAATTTTTGTTCTTTGAGAATTATTTTAACTATCGTTTTTTTATTTACCTTAACCCAATCCAACCACTGGCGGCTTTTTTCTTTTACCTTATCTACTGATATCTCATTAAAAACCCCATTAGTAACTCCCCAAATAACAATCACCTGATCAATCACATTCATTGGTTCAGACCAGTGTTGTTTTAAAGCCTCGGTCAACCGTTTTCCTTGATCGATAATTTTCTTAGTTTCCTCATCCAGATCAGAACTAAATTGAGCAAAGGCCTCTAACTCTCGATACTGAGCCAAACCTAAACGCATTTTTCCGGCTACTTGTTTCATAGCTTTAATCTGGGCTGCCCCACCAACACGAGATACAGAAATACCCACATTGATAGCCGGTCGAATACCAGCATTAAAGAGATCAGCCTCAAGATAAATCTGGCCGTCAGTAATACTAATAACATTAGTTGGAATATAAGCAGAAACATCTCCTTCTTGAGTCTCGATAACTGGCAGAGCCGTAATCGAACCTCCTCCATACTTTTCATCTAATCGACAGGCCCGTTCCAATAAGCGAGAGTGAAGATAAAAAACATCTCCAGGATAAGCCTCTCGCCCCGACGGCCGGCGGAGGAGAAGAGAAATTTCTCGATAAGCTTTAGCATGCTTTGAAAGATCGTCATAAATTACTAAGACATCCTTACCCTGGGCCATAAAGTACTCAGCAATAGCAGCTCCAGTATAAGGAGCTATGTACTGCATAGTAGCACTCTCAGAAGCCGAAGCGTCAACAATCACTGTTTTATCTAAAACATCATATTTTTTTAAAGTTTCAATAATCCAGGCAATATTAGCTTCTTTCTGACCAATAGCTACATAAACATTAATTACATC
>JALVIH010000036.1 GCA_027028625.1 bacterium
ACGGTTCCATTGCTTATTTAAAAACTTTATTACGCATCCATAAAGGTATGAATTTATCCTTACGACATAAAATTACAGATGAGGTTCTGAGAGAATTACCAACTAAAAAATTTCATTAAGTCTAAAAATAAAAACTATTAATCTCCCAAGATTAACGGAGATAACCAACTTCGGAGGTTGATTAATTATGGCTTACTCAAACTTCCTTTCGTCTTGGCGCTCGTGCTCGAAGCGGGCCGAGGTTAGGCCAACTTTTAATTCTCGGCGGGCGGTTTCCCACCAGCTTTGTTTCTTTCCCTCCTGCCACAATTGTTGAAGATCTGCTAACTTTTTAGCAGATAGCCCTTTCAACTTAGCTTGGTCCCACTCCTGACTAGTGAAGGTAAAGATGAGAAAACGGCTTTTCACCGGGCGGCGGAACTCCTCCGCTTCAGCCTCAACCTTTTTGAATAAATCGCGGGCTGGATTGAGGCTGCCGCTGGCTAGAGCCAGCTGGCGGATCCAACGGCGCAAAGTCGTTTCCTCTCTGGGAAGGTGGTCCACTAAAAACTGACTAAAAGGCGGCAAATCATCTTTAAACCCCAAACCGCGAACGATGATTTTTTGGTCCTTCTCCACCAAAGCGATTACCTTTTTCTTAACCAGCCAATAAATCTGGCTGAGAAATGCCTCTTCAAACATCAAATCGCCATTAATCATTGTCCCTTGAGGAGAGCGCCAGTTAGATGGCTGAGAGCCCTTTAGCAGCTCGCCGGAAAGGAGATAAAAATAGGTAGCTACTGACTTGTCCTCCATAAGCTTATTTTATATCATAAAATTATGTTGCTCAAAATCTTTCGCCCCGGCCTCAACCGTCAAATCCTCATCGGCTTTGGAGTAGTTATCTTGGGTATTTTTCTCACCCCTTTCCTCATCGGCGTACCCATCTTCATTCTCGGTTGGCTAATTATCCTTCAAGGCTTCTTCGTCGAACTCTTCAATCGCTGGCGGCAAGCGGCCAACTGGCTCGAGTTACTCGGCCTCAGCCAGTTGCCGGAAGAAGCCCAAAACAAAATCCGAGCTTATCTTCTCGTGATAGTGGTAGCAATTTCTTTGGCTGCTCTCTTCCTTCTCCGCTAGTCGGCAAAGTAGGCTTTCATCTTTCTTTGGACCTCTTTCACCAATGGTTGGACATCAGGCTGGTTGTTAATCGCTTCTTGGGCATATTTAGGCGGAAACATCTGCTTAATCGAGGTAACATATTTATCCCCTTCCTTCGGCTGGTAAACATCCTGGACTTTCAACTGGTCTCCTTTTCGTTCAAGAACAAAGAGAACCGGCTCGCTAACTCCGGCTCCTTCCTCAATTTTGCCCTCCGGAGTGTGGGTATATTCTTGGCAATAAATCCAAGCATAAGCGCGGACGGCATCGGGTTTTTCATTCCACCCATAAAGGTAATGGGCACAAAAGACCTCGCCCTTGCCGCTGGTAAGGCTAAACAATGACTCCTGAGATAAAAAGTCATCAATGGCCTTCTTTATTTTTCCCTCTGGAGAATGAGAAGTAGGGGTCGGCGAGAGACTAGAGGCGGGAGAAATGTGTCCCAAAGTAGGAGTAGGCTGGGGTGAAGAAATAGGAGAATGTTCCCTTTTGAGCGATAGTTTCTTAGACCTTGAGAATAAACCGATGCCAACAACCACTCCAAGAAAAACAATGCTGGCTATCAGCCCGCTTATCCACAAAAGCTTTGTTATAATTCCGCCTTTCATCATTGCTGTTAAGATTATTATAACCAAAAATCTCAAATAAAACACTGAGGGCAGAGCTGGAATTGGCCTAATTATTGACTAAAGAAAAAAAGGACATTAGAATAATAATTGAACTAATGAAAAATAAACAGGCCGTCATTTTAGCTCTAGTTTTAGTTTTGCTAGGGGGTTTGTTCTTAGTCACTAAAAACAGAAGTAAGCCGCCTTCTTCCAAAACCCAGCAAACAGCCTTGGACCTAGCCCATAAAAACTTGAGGGAACTTACTGGAGAAAAAGAAAAAAGTTCTTTTGATGGTGAGATTAAGAAAGAGCAAGAAGTTACCCTTAAGTTTCTAATGCACGATTACAGCCAGGTCCCTAAAAATGCCAAGTCATTCCAAGAAATAAAAGAGAGCTTAAAACCATTAGAGGGGCAGGCCAGTTTTAAGATTAAAGAAATAGGCGAAACTACTCAGGTAAGTGCTTTAAATAAAGCTAGGCAGGGAAAGAAATTTTATTACCTTATCTTTGAGTTTAAAGGAGACCCTTCAATTCCCCAAAATGGTTTAGTCCATCCTCAGTTTCTCCAGGAAACCGGCTGGGATCCAGCCCCTCAGTTCGTAGCTATTATCAACGGCAAGGACCATTATTCTAAATCTCTTTACGCCAGATCACTCCTTAAAAGCAAGGGCTATAACCCACCCTTAGGTAGTACTCCTCTAAATTCGTCAGAGTGGACTACTCAAGCAGCGGTCTGGATAGTTGAGGACAAAAGCCAGCCAACCTTAGCTCTTAAATACATCGCCCCTGACAAGAGCGTCCATTATCTCAAGGTAAAAGAATAAGAACTTAGCTTCTCTCCCCCATATTTTGTTATGATATTAGAGTGAAGAAGAAAACTCGAATCAAAGTTGACATTCGTTCCCTCTTTTTAAGTGGAACCAATGTTCGAGGTATTGGCCGCTACACCAACTTTCTGGAAAAAATAGCCCATCCTGAGATAAGTTTCATTCCTCATCAGCCTAGTATTGATTACTATTTTCTCAAATTTTTAAAAGAGGCTGAAAGAACACTTCCTAAAAACCGGCTTACTTTCAAAATCTTCCATTCTAGCCAACTAGCCACCATCACCCTAGAAAATCTGGTTTTAAGTTTAACATCCCAATCTTCTTACCTTTATCACTTCCCAAATATCTACCTGGCTCCGCCAATCCTCCCCAGAGGTAAAATTATCCTCACTCTCCATGATCTTATTCCCCTCGAGTATCCGGAAGAACATCTCAAGGGGGGTTTATTCAACAAAACTATCTACCTTCATAACCTCAAGCTTTATTCTCAAAAGGCAACAGTAATTTTAACCGTTTCCTACGCTAGCAAAAAGCACCTCTTAAACCACCTCAAAATTCCTCCAGAGAAAATAAAGGTTGTTTACAACTCTATTGAGGATATTTTTTTCACTCCCAATCCCTACAGAAAACCCAAACCTTACATCTTATACGTTGGTGGGGTTGACTATCGAAAAAACATCCCAACTATTATTAAAGTATTTCATCGGTTAAAAAAGGCTGGGTTAACACAACATCTTATCTTAGTTAGCGCCGATATGCTCTCCCAACGCAACTCGGAAACCACAAAAATCTGGAGATTAATTCGAAAGCTGAACCTTAAAAACTCGGTTATTATCAAGTCCCACTTACCAGATCATCAACTTCTCAAACTCTACCAACAGGCCCAACTCCTTCTTTTCCCCAGCTTAGCTGAGGGCTTTGGCTACCCCCTAGTTGAGGCAATGGCCAGCGGCTGCCCCGTAGTAGCCTCCAAGATCGACGTCTTTCAAGAAATAAGCCAGGGAACAGTCCTTTTAGCTCCACCTCAAGATGAAGAAGCCTTAAGCCAAGAAGCTAAAAAAATTATCCAACAACCCCAGCTTCGAGAAAAACTAAGCCAAGAAGCTAAAAAGAAAGCCCGAAAATATTCCTTTGCCCAGTTCCAAAAAGAGATGGTTAAGTTATACTTTCAACTTCTGAATCAATAACCGCCAACGATACTCGCCAAACTCTCGAAGTCGTTTAAATAAATTCTCTCTGGTTAAACTTTTCAAGAAAATTCTTACGGCCAATCTTTCAGAACGGCGGGGGTTTAATAACTCTTTCTCCAAACGCTTAAGTAAGCTCTGTTGCCACTTTAAAAACATCTTGAAAAGCTCAAGAACTTCCTCCCTTTTCATCTTTTTATCCTCTACATACTTATTCCCTATCTTCCGGAAACCTTTAAGCCAAAGCCGAGACTTAAAGTTCTTGTAATCCCGCAAGATCTTATCTAAACCTCGGCTAGAAACAGGAAAGATATCCTCTTGAGTAGTTTCTATATCACTGAACTCACCATTATGGACCACTATATATTTGCCACTCCACATTACCCCGATGCTCTTAGGATGAAAAGTGAAGGTAACTGGCCGAGGAGAAAGTTGTTTTCTCCCAGCAACTATCGCCGGCATAATATCTATTAAAGAAACAGCCTCTTTATTTACAATCCTTTTTGCTTGTTTGGGTTGTTTAATTATCAACGGCACTAAACTTAAAACCGGATGCGCTAAAATCCCATGACTAAAGAATATATTTTCCTCTCCCATTAACTCTCCATGATCAGCCGTAAAAACCAGTTGACTGTTATTAAAAAGAGCTTCCTTTTCTAGAAAGTGGCAAAAAGCACCAACATTTTTATCTAGTTGATAAATTCCCATATCGTACTTGGCTATATACTCAGCCACTCGCCTCTCGTAATCTTCTCCCTGCATTATAGCTTGATACTTAGGCATAACTTTGAATGTTTCCAAGGTTTCGGCTGTCACCCCACGAAAAGTAGTTGGAACCAACTTGTCTACCATCCGATTATCTTGGCGGTAAAGCTCATCGCCTTTAAAAATAGAATCCAACTGAGGCACATAAGGACCATGAGCTTCCATTAAGTGAATGACTACAAACAACTTATCTTTTTTATGCTTTTTAACAAAATCCTCAACTGCTGTCAAAACTACCTCTGCTTTTTGGTATAACCAAGCTGGCCGGTTTAATTCTTCCTCTGTTAAATTATCCCAAAAATAATCAAAAAACTCATTGAGGTTAGTTTTGAGGCTTGAAGTAACGATATTAGCTGTAAACATAGCGGTGGTGTAGCCTTGTTTCTTCAACTCTAGTAGGGTAGGGAAGTCATCCTCTTCAAATCGGCCACTGGTGAAGGCATTGGACAACTCAATCGGGTACTTGCCAGCAAGGATTGAAGGCACTGAGGCTAAGGTGTAAGGAGCTGGAGCAAAAGCCCAGTTATACACCTCAGCCTGTTTAGCCAACTTGTCGATATTAGGAGTTGTTTTTCTCTGATATCCATACAAACTCAAATGATCCTTCCTGACCGCATCCAAGATAAAAAGAAAAATATGTTTTGGACCCATGTTAATTATTTAATTTAACTCCTCATTAAAATGTTTAAATTAAAAATTTCAAATTTCAAATTAAAAATTATCCCTACCAATACCCTAACTTCCTTAATCTTTGCATTATCTTTTCTTTGGTGGCTTCCCGTCCAGCTCGCTCTGGGGCATTAGGATCATCTACTGGTTTGGTAAAAGGAGCTTCTCCTAGTGATTTATAGCCTTTATCATACAAAGAAACATAGGGTACATTGTAGGTTTTTATGTACTGCCATATATCATCTAAAGTAAAGTGAAGAATAGGATGGACCCGAGTATGGGTTGATCGAGGAGAAAAATATCTTTCCTTTGAACGAGCAGGATGTTCATCCCAGCGGATGCCAGAAATAAAAGCCTTAATCTTGTATTTATCTAAAGCATAGTTGATAGCATTGATCTTGGCTATTCGCATTATCTCCATAGCCTCATCTTTGTTACCTTCTTCCATAGCTTGATGATAAGCAGTCAGATCTTCATCAAGATGTTTTATCCATAACAAGTCTAGATTCCATTCTTTTTGATATTTTTTAATAAACTCATAGATTTCTTTAAACTCAATAGTTGAGTCATTAAACATTACCTTAAAGGGTACCTTGCCATCAAACACCTCCCTTACCAAATGTAAAACCACTGTTGAGTCTTTGCCTCCAGTCCAGGCTACAGCAATCTGATCATGGGGCCATTTATTAGCTGCTTGTTTTATGATTTCGAGGGATTTTTGGATTTTGTCGGCTAAGGTCATCTTCATAAGGTATTATAGCGTAGATTTAAGTAAGGATTATCTAATCTTAAGATACTCTTTCTGGCAGGCATCTCGCAAGATAATAACGTCAGTATACTTATACATCCATCTCAAGGCCCTGAAGGCTTTATCTTTGGGAAAGGCCTGATAGGCGCATCGGTAAAAAACATCCTTGGCCTTTCTTTTTTGGTTATGGCGGAGATAAAAGGCAGCTAATTTTAGATAGGGCCGCGGCGAAACTAAAGGATTAATCTCCACCGCCTGCCGATATCTTTTCTCCGCCTCTCGGGGCCGACCCTTTGCCTCAGCAATAATTCCCAAGTTATACTCTATCTCTCCCAAGTAAGGGTAGATCTTCTCCGCCCGCCTCAACCAGTATGAGGCTTTATCCAAATCTTTCAGCCTCATATAACCAAGACCGGTAAGAAAATAGTTGCGGTAGTTGAAAGGATAATATTTAATAGCCAACTGGCTTTTTTCTAGCCATTGCTTTCTATTTAATTGCCGCTGACCTAGTTCTGCCCGCAGTTGGGAGGAAAGCCTCATCCCTAAAATCACATAAATAACCACCAGACCAATTAAACCGATACTACTCTTCATTAAAAGAGGAGAAACATTTTTGGCTTTTTTCTTATCTTCACTCAGGCCTATAATTACCCCCCCTATGACTACATACCAAAATACAAGGGAAACGAGAGACAAGTCCATATCAATCAGTGAATGAAGGCTCTCAGATAAAAATCCCCAAGTTAACAAAAAAGCCAGCATTCTTTTATCTCTGCTTCCTCGACCACTAGTTACAAAACTCAGACCACACCATATAATCCATCCTACCCAAACTAGCCACAACAAGCCTACTACCACTCCTCCTTCGGCTGCTAACTGCAAAGGCTGACTGTGAACAAAATTAACCATAATCCAGGGATGGTTCTGAATCAAACGGTAGTAGTAACGAAAATCACCCAGGCCAACCCCCAATAATGGCCGCTGGCGAATAACCCTTAAAGTATCTCTAAAAGCAATTAACCGATACTCCCAACTAATCGAGGCCGGACCTCGCGATTGGTTCTGGCCTTTAGATTCTTCTATTAGAACCTCAGTATGACCAGTAACCATCTTAACAATATGGCGGTTAAAAATAAGCATAAAGGAAAAAGTAAGAATAAATGCTAATCCCACTTCCTTCCAACTGAGAAAAAAGTATTCTCTTACTTTCTTCTTAAGCCCCAACCAAAATAACAAAAAGAACAGAGAGATCAACCAAGCCAGCCAGCTGCCGCGAGAAAGGGTCATACTCAATAAAGCCAAACTAGTAGCGTAAACTAAAATGTAAACCAAGCGGGCAGATTCCTCCTTTTTCTTATAAGCCAACCATAAGAGGGTAGGGGAGACCATTAGCAACCAGCCACCCATTTGGTTATGCCAATAAAAAGGGCCGCTTATCCGAGGAATTCTACCTAACCCATAAGCTTGAAGGTTAAACCAGCTGATTAAGAAAAAAATAGCTAAATAAATTAGCATTCCAACCGCTGCAAAAGAAAAAATGTCTTTACCTTTCCATTCCTTACTTATTTCTTTCATTTCTAGGAAAACAAGAAAAAGTAAGCTATAGACCAATCCCCACTTTAAGGTGGTCCACTTATCGATGGCAGCCGCGATCAAATTGGCAATTACCAAAAAATTAAAGCCCAGCCAAATTAAAAAATCTCTTTTTCTCCATTCTCTTACAAAAAGAGCGCCTATCCCCACACTTAGCCAAAGACCTAACAAAAGTTGTGAGTTAAGATCTCCAGCTCTGGACCAAAACCAGATAGAGACGACTAAAGCTACACCTAGAAGGAGTTGGAATAAAAAGCTTTTTTTCAACTTAATCAACAAACTTACGGCAGACAAATGTAGTAGTTACCATTATTTATCTCGTCTTCAACAAAAGACCAATCTGCCGCATGCTTAGCCGATTCCTTTTTGAAGGAATTGGAGGATGGTTTGAAACAAGCATAAACACCTTCTACATCGCCATCGCTTTGGGCGCCGGCTGGGTCAACATAGATATAAATATGATTTTCTGGCTTAGAAGCATCGTTTACTAGTCGGGTCTTAAAACCTTTTTTAATTTCCTTGGTATCCACTAAGTTCTTTAATAGGGAATTAGCAAGTTCTGTGTTAACTGCATGTAGACCTCCATCCGCTACTGCTTGAACATCAAAGGGGTATTCCTCTTGGGAAGCATAATACCTATCTATGGCATTTAAGATTTGGGCTGCATCTGACCTCTTCTTAGTGTCTCGACCTTTATTTATTTGTTCAAGAGGGTTAATAGAAGAAAGCACCGCCACTGCTAAAACACCGATCACTGCAATCACTACTAATAACTCAATCATTGTAAAACCTGGCATTTTTATTTTTTTAAGTAGCATAAGCTCCTCCTAAACTCTTTCTATATTACCAATGTAAATCATTAAAACTGACTTGTCAAGTTGTAAATTGGGGTAATTATCGAAAAGACTAAGAAGCCAACCCCTAAACTAAGGATAATGATGATAATTGGTTCGATGCTAGTAGTTAGGTTCTTGACCTTTTGGGAAGCCTCAACCTCAAAGTAGTGGGCTAATTTATAGAGCACTTTATCCAGCTCTCCTGTTTGTTCTCCTATACTAACCATTTGAGAAAGAATTCGAGGAAAAACGTCGCTTATCTCCATCGCCGTTGACATCGGAATACCTTTTTCCACTTGGCTCATAACCGCCTTTACTTCCTCACTATAGTACTTATTCCCAGTTGTCTCAGCACTGATATCTAAGGCAGTAATTAAGGGCACTCCCGCCTCCAATAACATAGAGAGAGTATAACTAAAATTAGTCCAGATTACCTCCTGTTGCAAACTTCCCCAAACTGGCAGCTCAACTATCATTTTGTCCCACAAATAGCTTCCCCAAGGAGTCCTTCTCACCCACTGAATAAGATTAATTAAGCCAATCAAACCAATGAGAAACAACCACCAGAAATGGACCATAAAATCAGAAAAAGTAATCAGGATACGGGTAGAAAGAGGTAGTTGGGTATGAAAACTCTGATAAAGCACATTGAGCTTCGGAATAACCACCACCATCATTACTGCTGCCACTAAGACCATAGCAATAATGACAATTGCCGGGTAAATTAAAGCGCCTTTGACCTTGCTCATAAAGTCACGGTTCTTCTCCAGATTATCAGCCAGACGTTCCAGTACTTTATCTAAGGCCCCCGCCGCTTCTCCTGAACGAACGAGAGAAATATAAACCCGACTAAAGATACTTGGATAATGGGAAAGAGCTGATCCTAAAGATGACCCTTCTCGGATGTCTACTAGAATTTGCTCCAAAACTTTTTTCATTGGACCGCTGGCTTGGGAAGCAAGAATTTCTAGGGCATTGGTTAGAGGCAGACCAGCATTGAGCATAGTTGAGAGCTGGCGGGTAAAGTTAGTCAACTCATTCTGACTAACCTTTCTATGCAATCCCAATCGGCTAAAAAGGTTCGTTTTCTTTTCCTTTTCCGACAGCTTGATAATGTGGTAACCTCGTTTGAGAAGAAGGTTCTTAGCCCCTTCAAGAGAAATAGCTTCAATAACCCCCTTTACTTTTTGTCCCTCATCACTTCTGGCTACAAAAGCAAATTTCTTCATCCTTCTTTTAGAGTAACTTTTCTAGATTCTCCGGCTTTAGGGCATAAGACAGAGCCACTTCTCTATCAACAGCCCCTGACTTAACTAGGGAGGCCAAGGACATTTCCAAACTCATCATTCCTTCTTGCACCGAAGTACTAATAATGTTATCCAACATTGTTACTTTTCCTTCCCGAACAGTATTTCTGACAGCAGGGTTGGCAATTAAAATCTCCGTTGCTGGTAAGCGGCCACCTTGGGTAGCCGGAACTAAACGTTGGGAGATCACCATTTCCAAAGTAGTAGAAAGCTGCAACTTCACTTGATCCTGTTGTTCTTCAGGAAAAACATCGACAATTCGATTAACTGTCTGGGCGGCAGAGTTAGTGTGTAAAGTAGCTAAAACCAGGTGGCCTGTCTCAGCGATAGTCAAGGCAGCAGCAATTGTTTCATAATCCCTCATTTCTCCAATAAGAACGATGTCTGGATCTTCTCTAAGGGCGCTTCGCAGAGCCGCTGACCAAGAAAGGGTATCGTTATACATCTCTCGCTGAGAAATAATGGAAATGTCAGAATAATAAACATACTCTATTGGATCCTCAATGGTAATGACATGAACCGGCCGGGTTTTGATTATTTGATCAATAACTGAGGCAAGAGTTGTTGACTTACCATGGCCAGTTGGGCCAGTCACCAAAACCAAACCCTGGCGAAGATCAAAGATCCGCCGCAGCACTGGAGGTAGATGTAATTCAGTCAAGGTGGGAATCTTACTAGGAATTGCCCGAGCAGCCAGGGCCGGCTGGCCTTGTTGATAGTAAATATTAACCCGAAAACGGACCTTGTTAAGATAAGAAAAAGAAAAATCCAGCTCTTTTTTCTTCTCAAAAATCTTCTCTTGTTCTGAAGTAGTAACTGCCTTTATGCATTCTTCTACCTCTCCTTTAGTTAACGCTTGGGAATATTTCTTAAAAAAACTGAGTTGGCCATCTATCCGCCACATTGGTGGCTTACCTACTAAAAGATGAAGATCACTAGCTTGATGTTGAAGAGTTTCTTCTAAAAGTGCTTTTAGTTCCATTTTTTCCTTTTCTTAACTTTCTAATGTATCTGATTGGGATATCTGGGCTACTCTGAGTACCTCTTCGATAGAGGTTATTCCTTGTAAAGCCTTAAGATAACCATCTTGTTTCATTAAGATCATTCCCTCTTTTAAGGCAGCTTCTTCTATCTCCCCTGAAGAGGCTCTTTTTAAGATTAGCTTAGTAATAGTTTCAGTAACATAAAGAACCTCAAATATGCCAATTCTTCCCATATAGCCGGTGTTGTTGCATTTAGAACAACCTTGAGGCTCCCAAACCTTAATCTTATCCTCAGAAGGATATATAGACTTATACATATCTCCTAATACATTAATAATATCTTTTTTGACTTCTGGGGAAGGATTGTCTATTTCTTTTTTACAGTGGTTACACAATCTCCGAACTACCCGCTGGCCAACTACACAAGTCATTGAGGAAGCTAACAAAAAGGGTTCCGCTCCCATATCTAACAAACGAGGGAGGGCTCCAGCCGCTGAGTTAGTATGTAAAGTTGAGAAAACCAGGTGGCCTGTCAAGGCAGCTTGAATGGCTAGCTCAGTAGTCTCCCGATCACGAATCTCTCCAACGAGAATAATATCCGGGTCTTGACGGAGGAAGGAACGCAAAGCAGTGGCAAAGGTAAGACCAGCTTGAGGATTCACCTGAACCTGAGTTACTCCAGGAATCTCATACTCAACCGGGTCCTCAACTGTCATTATATTTACTTTTGGAGAGTTAATCTTGGAGATTATTGAGTAAAGGGTGGTTGTTTTACCTGAACCAGTTGGACCAGTAATTAGAATAATTCCATGAGGAACCTGAATAGCCTTTTCCAAACGCTTGAGACCAATCCCGCTTAGGCCCAGCTGGGGGAGGGTAGGGGCAGCTGTCGATTTATCCAGCAACCGCATTACTATCTTTTCCCCATGGATAGTAGGAAGACAAGAAACACGGAGATCAATCTCTTTGTCTCCTCGGCGATAAGTAAATCGCCCATCTTGAGGCACCCGCTTTTCATCTATCTTCATATCAGACAGAATCTTGATGCGCGAAACCAAAGCATCATGAAGACTTTTAGGAAAAACTGTCTTTTCCCTCAAAATTCCATCAATTCGGTACCTAACCCTTGTTTTATCCTCCAACGGCTCGATGTGAATATCTGAAGCCCGACTGTTAATAGCCAGATCGATTATCGAGTTGATAATGTTAGCAATGGGCATATCCTTAATAAAGGTTGTCTTCCCGTTCTTATTCTTAATAGTTACTTCACTTTGAGTCTTCTTCTGATTAATAGACTTTACCTCAGCTAAAACCTTACTGACATCTCCAAGCATCTCCTGAGTGTAGTTATTAGAGATAGCTAGATCTATTTGTTGGAGAGGGGCAAAGTAGGGCTTAATCTTGACATTTAATTTCCGAGAGAGGAAGTTTATCAAATCCAGATCTAAGGGGTCAGCCATTGCCAAAGAAAGAGTGTTGTTTTTCTCATCATAATCAAAAGCAACAACATGGTAGTGGCTAGCCAAATCCCCCGACAACTTCTTAACTGCCTCATAGTTGAAAGCAACATTGTTCAGATCAACTTTGGGAATGTTGAAAAGCTCGGCCTTGGCTTCAGCTATATCTTCTGGAGTAACCAGATTAGTCTGCTCCTTCAGATAATCTTCAACCGTTATCCCCTTCAGAGCAGCTTCCATTTCTATCTTTTTCGCCTCTTCTGGCTGTATCTTCCCCTTGGCCACTAAGATGCTCAGGAGAGTTTTTGGTTGCTGCTGTTTCTTCTCATCCTTTCCCATATTTCAATAATAAAGAAAGTGAGAGACAAAAGTCAACATTAAGAATAACAAATAGAGATAAGAAAAATGTATGGTATTATAAGGTAATGAAAAAGGCGGCCAAAGTTTTTGGCTTTATAGCTGTAATTTTGGTAATTCTTGCTGTTATTGGTTTTTTTTGTTAATAAAACCCTCACTAAAATCATTAATGCTCAGCTGAATGCCATCAAGGCCGGAAAGTTAGAGGAAGCATATTATGCCTACACCTCTAGTCAGTTTCAAAAAAACGTTAGTTTAGAAGAATTTAAACATTTTGTTCAACAGTACCCCGCTTTAAGCAAGAATAAAAAAGCCCACTTTACCAGTTGGAAAATCGAAAACAACCGGGGCTATGTTAAAGGAACTCTAACAGGAGAAGATGGCTCTACTTTACCAATAGAATATCGAATGGTAAAAGAAAGTGGCCAGTGGAAAATTTTGTCAATCAAAACTGAAGAGGGCGGAATTGTTAGTAGTAGAAAAAGCGAAGGCAAAAAAGGATCAACAATAGGAGACTGGAAGACTTTTTCCGATCCTTCTTTAGGCTACCGCATCCAATATCCTGCTGACTGGATATGGAAAAAAGATTCTGAAACAACAATAATCTTTAGCGGCGAAGAGGGCACAGATGCATATTATTCAACTGTGACAATTCAAAATTTGGCTTCAACCAAGATGGGTGGAGTTTATCAATCGGTTGACGAAGTCGTCAAAAGAATTCAAGACCAACTTTCTCAAGCAGAAAACTCAACTGTCACTTCATCAGAAAAGATAGATTTTCAAGCAGAAGGAGGGGAAACAGTTGAAGGAAAAATGTTTTTGACTCAATATAAAATGCAAGGCGAAGATTTTAAACAATTGGTTATTGTTGTCCCAAGAGCAGACGGAAAAATATTTTATACCTTCACTTATACTTCTCCAGTTGACCAATACGATAAGTTTTACAAAAATGCCGATGCGATGTTTAAAACTTGGGAAATTTTGCCTGCAAATGCAGGCGGTACAGAAGAGAAGAGCAAAACTTCAAATGCAGATAGCAGCTTGCCTGTTGAGTTAAGCCTCGTTAAAAAGCAAGATGTGATAGATGATTACGATAAACCTTATTCTGTAACTCTCAAACTTACAAATAAAGGAAGTGAGACAATTAATGCTCAAAGATTTTTGCCCTTTGATAAAAGCTGGAATAAAGATGATATTTACTTTTTTAGCTTTTGTTGTCAAAGACCCAATGGCGAGTCTTCTTGCTGGACTACAGCTGATCGTGGAGCCAAGTGCTCCGCAACAAGAGGCTATAACGCAGCCAAATTTGATTCTTTCGAATCAATCCCAACTGGAAAAGAAGGACAAGTTACCTTCCACTTTTGCGGCAGTGCTTTTTCTGAACTTTTGTTAAATCAAGGAAAAATAGTTCCAACCATTCAACCACCAAAAACCCTTACTTGCCAAATCTCCCTTTATCATCGCGGAACATCTGCAGAAGGCGATAAACTCATAGGCCAAACCCAACCTTTTGGTTTAGATTTTGGGTTCAATTTAGATTAAGTTAAGAAAGGAAAAAGAATTGGGTGTTAAAAAGCACCATCTCAATTCTTAGAATTTCAACCCTTAGAAACGTTTTCTTGTTCTAAAGCCTAATAATTATCTTTAATTTCCTTGGCCTGCCAGAATAGATGGATGAGGAGATGTTTGAGGTTGAGGTTGTGATTTAACCCTTTAAGGGTAAAAGAGAATAATCCAAAGAGCTCACCCTGTTTAGGAAGATCCCTTTTCTCCAAAATTTCTCGCTGGCATTCTTGGAGAAAAAGTTTTACTTTTTCTCTATCTTGGAGAGCTAAGCGCTCGGCTACCAAGCGAAGCTGGGGGTAGGGGAGGGTTAAGTTTTTAGCTAACCAGCTCCAGCCTTTAGTTTGTTGAGGCACATCATTTGACAAAGAAATAACTTCCACTCGGGAGATAATGGTTGGTAGGAGTTGGTCCGGGCTTTCTGCTTCTAAAATAATGTAGCGCTGGGGGAGTGGTTCTTCCAAAGTTTTAAGAAGAGTATTTTGGGCAGGAATACTTAACAACGGGGCTTGATAGATAAGCCAAACCTTAATTCCCCCCTGGTTGTGAGCTGACAGATTCAACCACTGAATTTGTTTCTTGATCATTGAGACGACACTTTCTTTCTTCTGTGATTCCTTTATCTCCTTTACTGACCAACTGACAACATCAGCTAACTCTACATTAGAGGGGGCAAAGATTCTCTCAACTAACCTTTTTATTTCTTTCTGTCGGTTATCAAAGTTAGAACCAGTAACCAGAATAGCGGAAAGCATTCTCTTAACTTTTAAATCTTTTCACTCGACTCAACCTCAAGTTCTTCACTTATTTCTTCTATCTCCAACTTTACCTTCTTCAACTGTTCTTTCAATCGCTTAACAATAGCCACTCCTTCCTTAAAAAGACTGATTGAACTTTCCAAGTCCTCTTGCTCTCCACTCAGTTGGGTAATTATCTCTTCTAAATGCTTAAAGTCTTGGCTGATAGAGGTCTTCTCTTCTTTTTTGCTTGCTTTCATCTTACTTTAATATTAGCACAACATTACCCTCTTCCTACGTGTTATAATCAAAAGGTATTTTAAGAGGTAGTAAGTTCAAAAGGAAAAAATTTCCGACTATAAAAAAGGTAGTCTTAAATGAGTAATTCTAATTACAAAGCTGAGGATATTCAGATCCTTGAAGGACTGGAACCTGTCCGCAAACGACCAGGAATGTACATCGGTTCTACCGATAAGAAGGGAATGCACCATCTTCTCTTCGAGATAATTGATAACTCCGTCGATGAAGCTTTGGCTGGTTTCGCTAAAAATATCTGGATTGAGATAAAAGAGGACAATCAAGCTATTGTTGAGGATGATGGCCGAGGCATTCCTGTTGAGATCCATCCTAAAGCCAAGGTTTCCGCTTTAGAGGTAACGATGACCAAACTCCACGCTGGAGGCAAGTTCTCATCTAAAGCTTACAAGGTTTCCGGCGGACTTCATGGAGTTGGCTCCTCAGTAGTTAACGCTCTTTCTGAATCAATGAGGGTGGAGGTTAAAAGGTACGGAAAACTTTATTGGCAAGAATACCGTCGAGGCAAACCTCTCCAACCCGTAGCTAATGAGCCTCTAAAAGAAACAAAAGAAAAGCTAGATTGGCACGGCCAGAACTGGCCAACTAAAACCGGAACTAAAACCTACTTTATTCCTGATAAAAAGGTGTTTAAAGACATTCAATGGGACCAGCAGCTTATTATTAACACCCTCCGAGAAAGAGCCTTTCTAATCGGGGGAGTTTATTTCCATTTTCTCGACCATCGCGACCAAACTGAGAAACATTTTTACTTTGACTCCGGTATCCGCTCAATGATGACCTACTTAACCAAGACTAAAAAACCTTTGACTCCGATAATCTATTTCAAAGACGAAGACAAAGAAAAAAAGATGGAGGTGGAGATAGCTTTAATGTACACTGAGAATTTTGGAGAAAATGTTTCCTCTTTCGTCAATGTTATTAAAACCGCCGAGGGAGGAACTCATCTCATCGGCTTTCGCTCCGCCTTAAGCCGAGTGATAACCGACTACATCAAAAGAGCTGGGATAAATAATAACGGCAAAAAAATCGAGATAACTAGTGATGATATTCGAGAGGGTTTAAACGCCATCATCTACTTAAAGATGCCGGCGGATGACCTCCAGTTTGAGTCTCAAACAAAAACTAAACTTAACAACCCGGAAGTCCAGCCCTTTGTCTACCGGGTAACCAAAGAGCATCTTTCCATCTTTCTAGAGGAACATCCTCGAGTAGCTAAATCTCTCCTTGAAAAAATATTTCTGGCTGCCAAGGCCAGGGCTGCAGCTAAGGCAGCTCGCGAGGCTATCGTCCGTAAAGGAGCTTTAGAGGGCTTTACTCTGCCAGGCAAACTGGCTGACTGCCAATCTAAAAACCCAGCCGAGTCTGAACTGTACATTGTTGAAGGGGATTCAGCCGGCGGTTCAGCTAAGCAAGGCCGAGACCGTTACTTCCAAGCCATTCTCCCTCTAGGAGGAAAGATACTCAATACCGAAAGAGCTGGGTTAGACAGAATCATTAAGTTTGAAGAGCTAAAAGATCTAGTAGTTGCTCTGGGGGCTGGAATTGGAGAGACTCTTGATTTAAAGAAACTCCGTTACCATCGGATTATAATTATGACTGATGCTGATGTTGACGGGGCTCATATAGCCACCTTACTCCTTACTTTTTTCTTCCGTTATTACAAGGAAATAATAGAGTCTGGCTACCTTTACATCGCCATACCTCCTCTGTACAAAGTAAGCTGGAACAAAACCACCAAATACCTTTACAATGATGAAGAAAAAGACCTTTACCTAGCCCAACTTAAGGCAAAAAACGTTGATTTAAACAAAGTCCATGTCCAACGGTATAAAGGTTTAGGAGAAATGAATCCCCAACAGCTTTGGGAAACAACTATGAACCCAGCCAACCGGCTTCTCAAACAGGTAACTATCGCTGACGCCCAACAAGCTGATGAAGTCTTTAGGATGTTAATGGGGGAGGAGGTTCCTCCTCGAAAACGTTTTATTCAAACTCACGCCAAATTCGCCAATTTGGATATATAAAAAGTTAGAAAGTTCATAAAGTTTATAAAGTTAAAAAGCAAAAGGAGGAAAAATGTTACAAAAATTAACCACGGGCAAAAACCCGCCTCAAGAAATTAATGTGGTTATCGAAATCCCAGCTGGATCGAATATTAAGTATGAAATAGATGAAGAGACTTTATGCCTTTTCGTTGACCGTTTCCTTTACACCTCAATGAGTTATCCTTTCAATTATGGCTTCATTCCCAAAACAGCCGGAGAGGACCACGACCCCTTGGATGTTATGGTCCTTTCATCTTTACCAGTAGTTCCTCGGTCTGTCTTACGAGCCAAACCAGTGGGGATGCTCAAGATGAAGGACGAAGAAGGCATTGATACCAAGATCTTAGCCGTCCCAATTCCCAAGATAGATCCAGTTTACGGGGCTATCGAAAGTGTAGAAGAGGTAGCCGAGATAACCAAGCAAAAAATCGAGCATTTCTTTAAGCATTACAAAGAGTTGGAGAAAAACAAGTGGGTAGAAACAGCTGGCTGGGACTCTAAGGAGGCGGCTGAGGAGAAAATCCGCCAGGCTATCCAACGCTTCAATAAATAACCAATAAGTAAAAAGTATGGCTGAAAAAAAGAAACTTATCAGACTTGGCAAGGTCATTCCTCGGGAAATAACCGAGGAGATGAAGCAAGCATACCTTGATTATGCGATGAGTGTCATTGTGGCTCGGGCCTTACCTGACGTCCGGGATGGCTTAAAACCTGTTCATCGGCGGATCCTTTACGCCATGAAGGAACTAGGGTTGTCTTACAAATCAGCCTATAAAAAGTCGGCTCGTATCGTTGGTGAGGTCTTAGGTAAATATCATCCTCACGGTGATCAGTCAATCTATATGGCTCTGGTCCGTATGGCTCAAGACTTTTCGATGCGTTATCCCCTCGTTGACGGCCAAGGAAACTTCGGTTCCATCGATGGCGACAGCCCAGCAGCTATGCGATACACCGAGGCTCGTTTGGCTCGGATAGCTGAGGAAATGTTGGAGGACATTGATAAAGAAACTATCGACTTTATCGATAATTTTGACGCTTCCCATCAAGAACCAGTAGTTCTACCCACCAAGATTCCTAACCTCCTCCTCAATGGCTCAGAAGGAATTGCCGTCGGGATGGCTACTAAGATTCCTCCCCACAACTTAACCGAGGTTGTCTCTGCTTTAGAACATATGGTTAATCAGAGCCAAATTATCGACCTTACACCAGAGGAAAAAAGGTTTAAGGGGGACCTAAAGGCTTATCTTGAGGACATCTCAGAAAAGGCTCGGGTAGATTATCACTACTTTATCCACCGCCAATTTCAATCAGAAGTCAGCCTAGAGGAGCTCTTGAAATTTATTAAAGGTCCTGACTTCCCCACAGGAGCCAACATTTATGACATAAACCAAATAAAGACGGCTTACGCTACTGGACGAGGACAGATTCCTATTCGAGCAACTACCGAAATTGAGACTGAGGGCAATAAAAGCCGAATTATCATCACCGAGATACCTTATCAAGTAAACAAATCTCAGCTCATCAAAAAAATTGCCCAACTTGTTAAGTCCAAAGTTATCGAAAATATTAGTGAGATCCGCGACGAATCTGATCGCCAAGGGATGCGTATAGTCATTGAGGTCAAGAAAAATGGCCGGCCGAAAGTCGTTCTCAATCGTCTCTTCAAGCATACTCAGTTGCAAACCAGCTTCCCGGTTAACTTGGTGGCCTTAGTTAATGGCGTCCCTCAAACCCTAACCTTAAAAGAAATTCTTCTTCATTTTCTCAACCATCGGCTGGTTACTGTTAGTCGGCGCCAAGTTTATCTTCTCAACCAAAACAAGGCTCGAGCCCACATCTTAGCTGGCTTAAAGAAGGCTCTTGATAACTTAGATGCTGTTATCGAAACAATCAAGGCCTCGAAAACTGCAGAAACAGCTAAAACAAACTTAATGGAAAAGTTCTCTTTCTCAGCAACTCAGGCCCAAGCTATCCTAGATATGCAACTTCGCCGTCTAGCCGCCCTGGAAAGGCAAAAGATAGAGGATGAGTACAATCAAGTTTTAAAGGTAATAGAAGAGTTGAGCCTAAGCCTGATTAAGCCAGAAAAACTGACAGCTATTATTCAAAAGGAGCTTAAGGATATAAAAGCAAAATACGGCGATGACCGGCGGACCAAGGTCCATAAACAAAGTTTATCAAACCTCTCAGTTGAAGACCTTATTCCAAGTGAAGATAACATCATTACTATTACTAAAGACGGTTATGTTAAACGGCTACCTCTAGACACCTACCGTCTCCAGCGGCGAGGTGGCAAAGGAGTCTCCGGACTCCAACGGAAAAAGGAAGATGAGGTGGCCTTTATTATGGTAGCCAACACTCATGATAAGATTCTTTTCTTTACTAACAAAGGACGAGTCTTTTCCTTAGATTGCTGGCAGATACCCAAAACCAGCCGTCAAGCCAAAGGAATGGCTGTAATCAACCTCATTAATATTCACCCCGACGAAAAAGTCCAGGCTGTTCTCCCCCTGGAAAAGGATAAACTATCAGGCTATATCGCTCTTATCACCAAGAAAGGAATTATCAAGAAAACCTCTCTAGATAAATTTAAAAACATTCGCTCTAACGGGATAATGGCTATAAAGTTAGACCAGGGGGATGAGCTAATCAACGCTCGTTTAACCAGTGGCGACGATGATATTATCGTTGTTAGCTTAAGAGGTAAAGCCATCCGTTTTAGCGAGAAAGATGTCAAAGCTACCGGCCGAGCCAGCCGAGGAGTAAAAGCCATCCACCTCAAACCAAATGATGAGGTTACTGTTTTTGAGGTTTTCTCTCCTCTTTACAGTCGGCCGAAGGACAAACGGCGAAAGTTTTTCCGAGATATCCTAGTTGTCTCTCAAAATGGTCTAGGCAAGCGGACGCCTTTAGAGTATTTCCACAACCAAAAGCGGGGTGGGGTAGGGGTAAAGATAATGAAGATCAATCAAAAAACTGGGCTAGTGGCTAAAGCTAGAATTGTAACTGAAAAGGATGACTACCTAATAATTACCTCTAAAAAGGGCCAGATAATTAAACTTCCTCTAAAAAACATCCCCCAACTTAAGAGAGATGCTCAAGGAGTTATCTTAATGCGTTTCTCAGACAAAGAGGATAAAATTGCCAACATCGCCGTCGTTCAGAAAGAAGAAAACTCTTAATATCCATCTCCTTTTTCCCGAGGTTGACAGAGATATTCAACCTCCGAGGTTGGTTTTCTCCATTAACCTCGGGAGAGCGGGGATCTGTTATTATAATCTTGTATGCTTGATTTAAGTTACTTAATTCCCTCAGCCATTGCTGTTGGTTCAACTAATCCAGTCAAGATTAATGCTGTCAAAACAATCCTGGACAAACTAACTCCTAATCAAATTACTATCCTATCCACCGAGGTAGAGTCGGATGTTTCCCATCAACCTCGATCAGATAAAGAAACCCGCCAAGGAGCTATCAACCGAGCTCTTAAGGCTCTGGAACATATCCCTAGAGCTGAATGGGGGATAGGCCTAGAGGGCGGAGTTAGAGACATTAAATACAACTATCAAGGTAAGGAAAAAGAAGAACTAATCGAAGTAGCTTGGTGTGCTATAACCGACAGGCAGGGTAACCTTGCTCTCGGCGGCGGGGCAGAATTTCAACTACCGAAATTAATTCGTCAAAAATTAAAAGCCGGTGGCGAGCTTGGGCCCATTATGGATGAACTTCTTAACGACCACGATGTCAAGAAAAAGGAAGGGGCCATTGGCACCCTCTCAGCTAACCTTCTGACTCGCCAGGGCATCTACGAACAGTTAGTCAAGTTAGCTCTGACTAAATTCATCAGCCTAACTAAACAGCCTCAGTGGTGGTGATAAAATCTGGAACTAGGAACTAGGTTAGAAAATAACAAATCATAAATACCAAGTTCTAAACAAATCCTAAATCCTAAACTCTAATATCTAAACAAATCCTAAATTCAAATGACCCAAATTCTAAACCTTGTTTCTTGGGTCACCCTGAACGAGCCGTCAGGCGAAGTGAAGGCCCCCCTTCGGTAGGGGTAAAATCTAGCGAGCGGAGCGAGTGCAAGGATTAGCACCAACGTTCAGAAACACATACATGCGTCTCCGGCTAGACCCCGACAAGTCGGGATGACATGGAAAAAAGGAAACATGAATTCTTCTCTCTGAGTCATTCTGACCCTCCGGGGCGGAGGGGAAGAATCTAGCGAAGCGCTCTTATTGGTATCTTGTTTGAAATTTGATAATTGGAACTTGTTTGAAAATTGGTCATTTTTAACCTAGTTCTTAGTTCCATTTGTGTCCTTGGAATTTATGTTTTAGTGCTTTCTTGCCAAGTTCTAAGTTCTGAGTTCTGAGTTCCAATAACTAAGTTCCAAGCTCCAAGTTCTAAGTTCTATTTCCAATTCACTCCTTCAAGGAATGAAATTTCTGATATACGTCCCGAAGGCGCTTGTTGGTTACATGGGTGTAAATCTGGGTAGTAGCCAGATTCTTATGCCCCAACAATTCTTGGACAGCCCGGATATCAGCTCCCTGGGAAAGAAGGTCAGTAGCGAAACTATGCCGCAGACTATGGGGAGTTATCTTCTTGGCCAAACCAGCTTGAAGAGCGTACCTACGGACTATTCTCTCCACACTCCGAACTGACAAACGCATCTTCTCCCCTCGATTATAAGGAATAACTTTGCCTCTATGACGAATAAAAAGAGGCTTCCAATCATCTTCCCGCATAAGGAGGTACTTCTTCAACCACTCTAAGGCTCGAGGCGATAAAAAAACTAAGCGAACCTTCCGCCCTTTGCCAACCACACTAAACTCTCCGGTCTTGAGATCTACACTGTCCCTATCTAAACCAACTAACTCTGAAACCCGCAGTCCAGAAGAAAATAAAACCTCTAAAATTGCCTTGTCCCGCACCCCAGATAAAGTAGTAACATCCGGACCAGCCAGGAGTTTCTCCACTTCATCTAAACTCAAAAAATTGGGGAGGTGAGGCGATGTTTTGGCTAAAGTTATCTGATCCGGAGTTATCTTAGGCTTCACTCCCTTTTTAATTAGGAAGCGGAGCAGTCCTCGAAGGGCGATTAAGTAGTAATTCTGAGTCTTAGCGGAAAGAAAAATCTTCCGCCGTTCGTCCAACATCTTATTAGATAAAAATACCCGGTAAGAATCAATATTCTCCAAGGTGAGATTAGCTAGGGTGGGGGTGTTTACTTTTTTTTCTCCAACTAAAAAATCATAAAACTCTCCTAAGTAAGCGCGATAATTCCTTACTGTAAGAGGAGAGTAATTCCGCTCAACTTGAAGATACAAGACAAACTGTTCTATCCAGTAATCCAACTCTTTAATCATATCTCATTATATAATCCCCTGAAGGGTGAAGAACTTGGAATAATTGGAACTAGGAACTAGGGGGTTGATTAATTTTAAATTTGAAATTTTTAACCTGCCTGCCGGCAGGCAGGTTTTTAATCAAATCAAATTTTAAAATCTTAATATCAAAATTCAATGCCTTCTTTATCGGGTCATCCTGAGGAGCTGGGGCGACGAAGCCCCCCTTCGGTAGGGGTAAAATCTAGCGAGCAGTAGCGAGCGCAAGGATTAGTACTCAGGCTTGAGTTTACTCTCGTGCGCCTTCGGCTAGATTCTTCGTCACTTTGGCTCCTCAGGATGACACGAAGAATTATACCCATTATAAAGGTCTAATTACTCGAAAGACAAAAACAAGCACTCACCGCTCCCGGCTGCTAAAAACACCACCATCAATCGCCTTACATTTTTAGCTTATAATAAAAGAGTATCGCCTGTCAAGAACAAGGGAAATTATGAATAAAATTAAACGGCCAGATCTCAAATTATTCTTAATTTTAGAAAACATCAGAAGCCTCTTTAATGTAGGAGCCCTTTTTAGAACAGCTGATGGGGTAGGGGTGTCTAAAATTCTTCTGGTAGGCTACTCAGGAGTAAAGTTAAACCCCAAGACTAACCAAGCTCAACTTCATCCTCATCTTCATAAAACAGATATGGGGACAACTAAATTTGTTCCTTGGCAACACTTTTCCTCCATTCAGGAAGCCATTGATACTCTAAGAAACCAAGAAAAGGAAATAACCATCGCTTCTTTAGAGCAGAACCCTCAAAGCCACAATCTCCTTACCTATTCACCAACATCACCGGCCTTAGCCCTAATCTTAGGCAATGAAATTATGGGGGTTTCTTCAACAGCCCTCCAGCTTAGCGATATTATCCTGGAGATCCCCCAATGGGGTAAACACAACTCCCTTAATGTAGCCGTTGCTGGCTCAATCGCTCTCTATCAACTGCTCCGAAATAGTCTATAATCTAAATATGCAAAAACCAGTTATTGAGTTCCAGGATGTCAGCTTTACCCACCAAAGCAAGGACCAGAAGAAGGTAATCCTCGAACACTTTAACCTTAAAATTTATCCTCAAGATAAAGTCATCATCTACGGCCGATCAGGTTCTGGTAAAACCACTCTTTTCTCCCTTCTTTTAGGCTTTAACCAACCCGACAAGGGAAAGATCTTAATAAATGGGCAGCCGCTTGACTGTCATCGCATTTGGGAACTCCGAAAGCAGTTTGCTTACGTCGATCAAGACAGCATCTTAGGGCAGGGGAGAGTCAAAAAAATAATTCAGGAATATCTCCATTTTAAAGTAAACAGATCACGTTTTCCTGAGTCGTGGAAAAAATTCAAATTTTTTCTCCGCCAATTCAACTTAACTCCGGATATACTCGAGAAAAAGGTGGAGAATGTCTCTGGCGGCGAACGCCAACGTCTCGCTCTAGCCTTAGCCCTTTCCCTTAACCGCCCTATTCTTCTCCTAGATGAGGTTACTTCCTCTCTCGACCCTAATAATAAGAAGGTTGTAACTCAGACCATCTTGAAAGAGAAGGATAAAACTCTGTTAGTTGTTACTCACGATGCTCTTTGGCTTAAACAACCAGAGGTAAAAATATTCAATTTCGAGGAGAAAAGATGGCAGTTGAGATAACCTTAATAAGATTCTTTTGGGTTTTCCTTCTTCTCCTTATTCCTTTAGGAGTAAGTAGATACCTCCAACTCAACCTTAGTAAAGCTATCCTTGTCGCCGTCTCCCGAATGACAATTCAACTCTTTCTCGTAGGCATCTTTCTTAAGTACATCTTCTACATTAACAATATGTGGCTTAACTTAGGTTGGCTGTTACTAATGACCTTTACAGCTGTCTTTTCCGCTCTTCACCGTTCAAAACTAAAACTGACTTTTATATTTCTCCCTGTCTTCATCTCTTTCATTATCTCTACCTTTAGCATTCTCTTTTACTTTAATTTCTTCGTCCTACGTCTCGACTACCTTTTTGACGCTCGATACTTAATCGCCTTGGGAGGCATGCTTCTAGGCAATGTTTTAAGCGTTAATATCATCGCTATTAACTCCTTTTATCAATCTCTCCGCTCATCGACTAAGGTCTATCTCTACCGCTTGGCTTTAGGAGCCAGCCAGCTTGAGGCTTTATTACCTTTCATCAGAAGCAGCTTCCGTTTGACTCTTATTCCTGTCTTGGCTAAAACAGCCACTATGGGGATTGTTTCCTTACCCGGAATGATGACCGGCCAAATTCTCGGCGGTTCATCACCCGAGACAGCTATTCGCTATCAAATCGCTATTATGGTAGCCATCTTTACAGCCGGTGTCTTAAGCATCGTCCTCACTTTTGTCTTAGCTACCCGAAAAAGCTTTAACCATTGTGGCATTTTGAAGCCAAATATCCTCAAAAAGTAACATTCTATCTCTGTTAAATCGCATAATCGCTTCATTTTGGACCGTTTTTAAAAAGTAACTATAAACTTAATTATCTTATTTAAAATGGTTTTTAGCATTTTCGGCCAGTTTGACCTTCTTGGCCACATCCGCCAACCAACCCAACCAAAGGTAGACAAAAAAGATCAACTGGAGAAGAGTTGGAAGAGGAGAAAAAAGAAAAAAAGAAAAATATTTTTGAAAATTCTTTTAATTAAAACAAAAAATAAACAATTAATAAAGGCAATCCCCCTTAAGAGGGATCTTGCTATTCGTTCGTAAAATGTATCTTGTGCGACATATTGTTTCTCCTAACCTACTCCCACTAATTGAACTATTTAAAATAGAGGAGCGGTCAAGGAAAATAAAAAAGAAAATAATTTTAATCGAAGAAAAAGGAAAATTTAGCAAACATTTAAAACTCAATTCCAGAACTCTCCAACAGTTCCTACAGTTTTACCGCAGCCTTTCACTCGAGAAACTATATCAAAGTATGACAAGAGTTAGCCTTTTAGATTTATAATTAGTAAGTCCGGGGATTAGCTCAGATGGCTAGAGCGCTACGTTCGGGACGTAGAGGTCGGCGGTTCAAGTCCGCCATCCCCGACTAAAAAGAAAACTAAAAAAAGTTTTCCACAATAAGGATAAAGGGTAATTGCGTTGCATTTTTCTTCACGATCCAAAAGATCACTTCTCTCATTCTAGGCACTTCCTACTTTTTATTTTCACAAGCCGCGTGAAAATACTATAGGAACATATCCTCCCCACACTATAGGTACATATATTTACTATAGGAACTTATCCATTCTCCCCCCTACCCTCTACAGAGCCGACTAAAAAATTTCTCCTTCCGCGAAATCATAAAAAACCATAAAATTGACATATTTAAAAAGGCAAATTATCATAATTTATGCCCAGACAACAGGAAGAGGGCTTGTCTTACCTCAAAACCGAAGAAGTATTAAGCCAAGAGCTAGGAGATAACAAAATTACGGAAGAGTATTCTTGGCTAGCAGCTATCAAAGCTATAGCTAAGGAAATAAACAGCTTAACAATAAAAGAAGCTAAAGAAGGAGAACCTAAATTTGACTCTGAAGCTTTAACTTTTTATTTAAAACACAACCCTACCCTCCAGGAAGTAATGATGGTTACTCGTCAGTTCATGGAGAAAAGACAAGAAGAAGGAAAAAAGACTAAAGAGGATATAACCAGGGTCGGTATAACCCTTCAAGACATCACTATTCTCTTAGCCAAAGAACTGAAAAACACAAAAATCACAGACAACCAAACCAGAAAAAAATTAGAAGAAACCTTAGTAGAGATATATAGACTCGGAGTAGTCATTCAAACCCTCGAACTTAAGAAGGAAAGAATACCCTTTGAAGACCTAACAAAGAAAACACTCCATTATCCTCAAGGTGACGAGGAATCAAAAAAGGTATATGAAAGAGAGCTATGGTTTTTCATCTTAGGCAAGTATCATCCTACCATCGCTTTAAGAAGTGAGTATGATATGTCCTCGTATAAACTGAGAAAAAAACCACCGCCGAGAAACTACTGGGATATGTATGAGGATTGGTCAGAACGATTCCTTAAAACCAAATTAAGAAGAGTGGAAACAAAACAATTAGGTATGCCTCACTTATTTTCTGATGAAATTAACCCCCAACTTAGAAAACTCCATGAAGCAATAACAGCTATTGAAAGTGGAGATATGACAGGGCAAAAAGACAAAACTAGGGAAGCTGAGATTGCTATTACTCAATATATCCTAAACAAATTAGAGGATGAAACTTTTAGAGTGATTGATACTATCATTGATAGATGCCCATCACCAAATCTAGAAACAATTCTTCAAACCCTTAGCAAGACAATTAATATTCTAATGAGTCATCAAAAAGAATTACTTACTCAGGTCTTTGAGACTAAAATCTGGAGAAAGAGAAATTTAATTAAACAACAAGCACTCAGATTCATTTTAGAGAGAAACTCTTTGTCCCCTCACACCGACGAGGCTTTAAAAGAAGTAAGCCGCACTGGCATAGAAGGACAATTTCTATCTACCTTTTTAGAGCATGGTTTGGATGAAGTAGAAGAAAAAATGAAACTACCAAAACAAAGCTTCACTGCTTTTTTAAGACTTCTTAAGGAATATGCTCCAATTCAAGCGATAAAAATCCTCAAAAATAACTATGGTGAACATTATTTTTAAAAAAGCTGGCGATGAAATTAAAAGGAGAGAGAAAAAAGAAGGAAAACTCACTCCCCATCAAAAAGCTAAAATAATTTTCCAATTAGTTGCTCATTATCCCTATAAATTAACTTATTCCCTAACTGAAGCTATCAAGAGCCGAGGGTTTGAATGTAACTTAAAAGCTATTATCGCTGCCAGCCTTCTAAGGAAATTAGTCCCTGAAATAAAGGTATTTGGAGTATTGTCTTTTGGACATGTTTTTTTAGGCTTACAAATAGGGAAAGATATATATATTTTTGACCCCACTAATCACATATTTGAATCGGCACCATCCAGTTTATCTCAAACAGTACATCAATATATAAAAAGTGGCCAAATAGCTTCTAGGCGAACCACTTATATAATCCCTCCTTCTTATCGTTACATATACTATGAGGTAGGCCAACCAGAAAAAATATTCTTGAGCTCTCTACTTTATAATATTTCCTCCCTAAATTCAGCCCCCTACCTACAAAAGCAGATTACAGAGTCGAGCATAAGAATTAATCCACTTCTTGATCTGCCTCTCAATACATTGGGGACTATGTTTTTCGACACAGCCCAGTTCCAGAAAGCGCAAGATTATTACAGAAAAAGTACAAGTATAAATCCTCAATACTATAATCCTTATAATAATATTGGTGTTATCTACGATGAGTGAGGAAGATATAATGAAGCAATTAAGTATTATAAAATGGCCTTGATTCTCAAACCTGCATACTCTTCCCCTTGGGAAAACTTAGCTGATCTTTTCCTTTCTCTTAATGAATATCAGAAAGCGACCATTTGTTATCAAATGGCACTAAGATATACAAAAGATCCAACCATTAAACAAAACATTTTAGAAAAACTTAAACAAGCAAAGGAAGGCTTACAACATTCTTCTTAAACACTAATTCCTACAGGATAAAAAATGTGAGTAAGGTAGTGGTACTCATTGTCCGTATTGAATGGACCCTTGAGATACATCTCAAAGACTGGCGGACTAATAGGTAGCTTATTCTTTCTAAAGTAAAGATCCAATTTCCGATAAACCATTGCCAAAAAGCGGTATGGACCAAGAAAGGAAAACCTGTAAGCCGGCCGCCGCTGATATCTTTCTACTTTAAAACCAGAAGGTAGCTTCTCCTCCTTTACCCTCCCCCCTTTGATGATTAAACCTATCTTCAAATCAGCCTCCAAAGGACTAAAATAAGGCGTTTGATAAAAGGTAATTTCTAAAGGTTCAAACTTCGCTCCACTTCTATCAGCTACCTCCCATAATAACTTAACATAGTCATTTATCTGATAATAACTCCCCTTTACTTTATAGGTTAGAAGCTGCCAACCACCAATCCACACCTTCTTTAAGGCTGGCCGTCGACTATTCAAAAATTTATTAAAGGAAAGAATAAAATCTCTCTTAGCTTGGAGAAGTTTTATCTCCTCATCTAAATTAGCTACCATATCTGAAACTTTTACCTTTCCCCTGCCCTGTTCACCTATCTCCTTTAACCCTAACCCTAGCTCTTGTAACCACTTAATCTTTAATACCTTCTCTATTTGATCCAACCGATAATAACGATAGCCAGTCCACTTATCTTGATAATCAGGTTCAAGAAGTCCTTTTTCCTGCCACAAGCGTAAAGCCCGAGGAGTAGTTAGAGCTACTTTAGCAAACTCTGCTATCCTTAAAAGTTTGACTTGACTTTGACCCTGCGTCATAGTTTATTATACTCCCACTATGACAGCTATCTATCAAATTTTAGCCAAAAATGAAAATTTAACTCTGGCCGACTGGCAGGAGTTGGAAAGAAAAATAAAACCGTTCACTCGGTCCTTTTCCCTTTTTATCGACATTAAGGATTACAAATTCCATTTCTACCTTTTAACTCCAAAAGATATCTCTTCCTCTCTAGCTGATCAGTCTCACCTTTTCTTTAAAAAGATTACCGCCCTTCCTCTGCCCCATCATCGACTTCCTCATATTTTCCGCTTGCCTAAGAAAAATCTTTTTGATCTTATTACCTATTACCAGTTAAGGAAAAAGGAACAACTAAACCAACTTCTTATCACTTACCATAACTTTCCCTGGCCGTTCTATTTAACTACCTTCTTCCTAGGCAATTCTTCCAGCACCTTTTTTACCTTTTCTCCTCCCTACCATCTTCTTCAACTCAACTTCAAAAACCACCACACTTTCAAACTCAAGAAGTTGCCAGACTTTCTCAATCCAGACAAAATACAAACTCTTCTTACCTTCGACTCGAAACTAGCCTTAGCCAAAGTAGACCTCTTCCCATATTTAACTAAACCCGCTTTCTTCCCTGTTTCTAGTCTTGATTTAGCCAAACACTCCCTCATTGTTGGCCAAACAGGTACTGGTAAATCAAAACTTATCCAACTGATAATCAGCCAACTTCTGAATTTTCAGTCTCAGCCTTTTCATATAATTCTTATTGATCCCCACCTAAGGTTAGCTCAACAGCTCCATCTCAACTTTCCTCAGAGAAGCCAGCTGATTGATTTTATCCACCAAACTGTACCCCTTCTCTCTAGTCTCCATCAACCTCAAACCGCTACGGAACTAACTATTCTTCTTTTTAAAACTTTACTAGCCAACCAGTTTAATTCTTACCTCCAACGTCTTCTCCGCTACACTCTCTTTACTCTTTACACCACTCAGTCGGCCTCCCTAACCAACCTTTACAAATTTTTAACAGATGAGGAATATAAAAACCAGTTAACCAACAAGCTTCCTCAAGATTATCAACATCTAAAACACTTCTTCGACACCGATTTTATTAAGTATCAAACCGCCTACTATGACATTACTTTTATGCCCCTTATCTCTCTTCTAGAGGAGCTTAATTTTCTCCCCTCCTTCACCTCCTCCAAATCCAAATTATTACCCCTTGACAAGACAATCAACACCTACCCTCTGACCCTCTTTGCTCTCGACCAACTGTATCTGGGAAATGCTAACTCCAAACTTATTTCCGGCCTCATTGTTCAACAAATCTTCCTCCTGGCTCAGAAAGGAGGACTAACTCACCCAACTCTCCTAATTATTGATGAAGCCCCCTTAGTCGAAAACGAGGCTTTAGCCACCATTCTTTCCCAGTCACGAAAGTTTAAGCTCTCTATGATTCTCTCCTACCAGTACCTTAGCCAGACTAAACCTAACATCCTTGAATCTATAAAGACAAATGTCTACAACTATTTTATCTTCAAAACTTCTGATAACGATGCCAAACTCTTAACTAATCTTATCGAGTTAGACCTAAAAAACAAAACCACTAACCCTATTCATCAAGATCGCTTTCGAACTCAGATTATCACCTCTCTCAACCCCCGCCAACTGCTTATTCGCCCTTTTTTCGAAAACAAATTTTATCCAGCTTTCAAAGCCGAAACTATTGACATTAAAAACTTATTTCCATCAAAAGATGCTAGCTAAAGAAGCCTTCCAATTAGTAGATCATGTTTGGAGTTCAATCTTTAACCAGCCAATGCCTTTTAAACACCTCGAGGAGGTCAAAACAATCCTAGCTGCTTCTATCCCTTTACCTACCCAGGTGAAAACTATCCGCAAGACCACTGCTTATCTTACCCCTACCTACTTTCCCATACCCAACACCTACTTGGATTATCAAGACCTCAAACCAGCTTCTGTCAAATCCCAACCATCCCCACTTCCTTCACCAGACCAATTTATCAAGGCTTGGCAGGAAAAAAAGATCTGGGTGGTTAATAAAAACATCAGCTCAGCCAAGATCAGCCAGTCCGATAATGTTTACCAAAGCCAAAATGTTTACAACTCTTGTTATGTTTTTAATTCTAAAGACATCATCTTCAGCCGCCAGTTGGGTTCTTGCCAGCGGCTTATTGCCAGTTACAACAATGACTCTTGTACCTCCAGTATTCGCTTAAGTGACAGTCTCAACTCCTCTTACTGTTTTGAAGTTTCTTGGTCCAATAAAGTTTCCCATTCGATGTTTATCCACAATGGTTACAATCTTTATGAATGCCTTTTCTGCCAGAATCTCTATTCTAAAAAATACTGCATCGCCAACATCCAGTTTTCCCCTACTGATTACTTCACCCTTAAAGAACAAATTATTGCCTACCTAGCTAAAGATAACTGGTCCAACCTTATTCCTTTAATCTCCCCTGCTCGCCGCCGCTAGATAGTTTCCCTAAGAAACGAGCTAAGATACCTTTTTTGGGGCTCTCTGGCAAGTGGACAGCTTGTCTTTTCTTAGCCTCCTCTTCCTTCTTTTTTCTTTCTTTCTCTTGCTCTTCAGCCAAACGTTTTCTCTCTTCTTCTTGAGCTTTCCGCTTTCTATAAGCCTTAATTTCTTCCTGGATTCTGTTGTAGCGGGCAATAATCTGTTTCAAGCGGGCTTCCAACTCAGCCTTCTTTCTTCTTTGTTCCTCTTGTCTCTTCCTTTCTTCGGGTGATAAAACCTTTTGAGATGTACTACTTCTACTTTTCCCCTGCCCTACTCCTTCCTGACCACCTCCACCTTGACTATTACTTTTTTCCATTAACTCACTCAAGAGTTTATTCAAATCAGCTGGCGGTTGGTTTTGGCCACCAGAAGAATCGCTCTTCCCCTCTTCAATCGCTGTCGGCGGCTTCAAACCACCGCCCCCCATCGTCCCATTAGTCATAGTTCATTATATCTGTTTCCAACGTAAGGGCAAACACCTAGTTTTAAAATTAACCAATACTTCGTCATTTGGCTTAAAAGTATAATATCCGCTTAATCCACCTGCTGTTTTTTCCTGTCCCCACTGAGCCAGGGAAAAATTATCTGTATAGCTATCTATATGAGTTCTGCCCCAATCCTCTCTCCCCGCCCGTTTAGCTATCTCTTCCCATTCTTCCTTTTCTTTTTCTGGAACTACTAATCGCAAATGGCGTAATGGTATTTCGCAACCACGTGGGTTTTCTTCTCTGTAGCTATCCGCAAAAATATGGATCTCGGGTGTAGAATTATGACCTGTAGTATTAGGAAAATAAACAAATTTATAATCTTCTGCTAATTGAGGAATCGTAGTTGTAAAAAATATAATAGGAATACTCTCTCTAGCAAATTTACCATAAGGCATAACACTACCAAATGAAAAAGAAATATGTGGTAAAACCCTCCCCTCATATTTATCTTTAATAGGCGCAGTTTGAATTACTTTTCCACCCATTTCTCTCTGTCGGAGAGCGGATTTTAAAGAACCTTCTTCAATAACCCGTCTAACTATTTCTTCATCTCCAGGAACATGGATCAAAGGCGTTTCCTGAAACCTTTTACACCACTCAAAAAAATTTCTTCTATATCCTTCCCATGCCCAATCTTCATTGTTAATTCTTTTAAGAAACCTAATAATCAACTGATCATCGTCATCACCTAATACTTTATATAACCTTTGTATCTCTTGAGATAATTTATTCAATTCCTTTATTTGCTGTTCTGAAGGAACAATAATTGGAGGATGTCGATAAATTCCTTCCCCATGCACATCTAAATTAAAAAAGCGATTTTGAAGATCAGTCACTTTATGCGACGGCCAATAACTCCATTCTTCATCTGAAAGGAATTTTCTCAACCGTTTCCAAAAAATAAAATTAAGACGACTTTGTAATTGTTTTAATACTTCTTCCTTTCTTCCCCTAGTAAGAAATAACTTTTCTTTCCAACTCCTTGGATGAATTTCCCTTTTTAACAAAATTCCAACAGCTCTTTTTAGAATGGCGTCAGAAAAGCCATTTCCCCATAACTTCTCTGCAATATTTTCCACTTCTTTTTTACCTACCTGGGTATTATAATCAGGAGACAAAAATGGTTCAAAAATAGCTCTAATCCTCTGTACAAAAAGCTCCGCCGGCATACTAAGCGGCTCCGATCCAATTAAAAGTTCTATCTTTTCCTCCCCTTTTACTTCCTCTGGGTATTCACTCCTTTTTATCATTACCTTAAATTTTACACCGATAATATCTTTTCCTCCATTTCATCCTGAGTTATCGGGATGTAGCCAAAGGCGCGGGGGATTGGAACTTGGAGCTTGGAATTCAGAACCTAGTCGAAAAGAAGAAGACTTAGCCAGTCTAGAGTAAGTAAGAGCTTAGAAAAAACTTGGATACCAGTACCTTTGCGCTCGCTTCCGCTCGCTAGATCCCGACAAGTCGGGATGACATGGAGAAATAGGTATGCCTTCTCCTCGAGTCATCCTGAACGAGCCGTCAGGCGAAGTGAAGGATCTAGCCGAAGGCGCACGAGAGTAAACCAAAGCCTGAGTGCTAATCCTTGCGCTCGCTATTGCTCGCTAGATCCTTCGTCGCTCTGGCTCCTCAGGATGACTTCCTAAAAAAGGTTTTTATTTGGTTGTTGGAATTTATGTTTTAGTGCTTTCTTGCCAAGTTCTAAGTTCTAAGTTCCAAGCTTTAAGATCATCACACTCTCGAAGAGTGATAAATCACACTTCGGGAGAGTGATTTATTCAAGTTCCAAGTTCCGATTACCTAGTTCCTAGTTCCTTCAATACCCTTCGCTGTGAATGTCTATGGAATTAAGGCCGGCCTGGCGGACGAGTTGGCCAATCTGGCGGACAAAGGACAAAGAACCAACGATATAATAAACCGTCTCATCTGTTAGCCAGGAAGAGAGATAATCCTCAATATGACCATTCTTAATCCCAGCTACTTTCTGCCGAGACAAAACCGGCTGGTAATCAGCATACTTCCGAAATAAATTAGCCCAAACCAGATATTCCTGGTAACGTTCCTGATGAACTACTCGTTGTTTTCTCCTCTTTTTAAACTCTAGGACTAAACTCCTCACCCCAGCCACGCCGCATCCTGCCACCAAATAAGTAATCCTAGGCAGATCTTGAAAATGACCGCTATGGTGGACTCCCATTGGCCCAGAAATCTCCACCTCACTCCCTATCTCTTTATTAAAAAGATGATTGGACATCTTCCCTCCAGGCACCCGGCGGATATAAAACATTAAGAAGTCTTCACTTGGATGGGAAGATAAAGTATAAGCCCGGCGAACAAACTGACCATTAATAGTGTCGCCTATCATCACAAACTGGCCAGGATGATAAGTAAAACCTGCCGGCCGATTGGTAGTCAAGATATACTTCTCCTCCCCTACCGGCCGGCGGTCTTGAATAATTACTTTACTCATCTACTTTTTCTTAGGAGTTAGTTTCTTATGGCAAAACCACCAATCAAAGCAGTCGTACTTTTTACTCCTCTCCCCTGCTGTCTTAACATCCTCAGCTGGCGGAACAATACCTTCATCTTTAATCAATTCGTTATTCGGCCAGTTGGCTGGTAAAGCCACTTTCTGAGCATCGCTTGTCTGCAAAGCTTTGACAGCCCGAAGAATCTCATCTACATTTCTCCCAATCTCTTGGGGGTAAAAGAGAATAAGGCGTATTACTCCCTTCGGATCGATGATGAAAACTGCCCGAACTGTATTAGTCCCTTTGGCTGGATGAAGCATTCCCAAACTGTCAGCTACCCACCCCATATCATCAGCAATTATGGGAAAAGGAATCGTAACTCCTAACTTCTCTTCAATCCACTCTACCCACTTAATATGGGAAAAAACTTGGTCAATTGACAAACCCAAGAGTTCGGTATTTAATTTTTTAAACTGGGAATAACGCTTGGCGAAGGCAACAAACTCAGTAGTGCAAACCGGAGTAAAGTCAGCTGGATGGGAGAATAACACCAACCATTTGCCTTTGTAATCATCAGGTAAGACCTTTTTGCCATGAGTGGTTTTCACCTCCATAAAAGGAAATTGGTCACCAATTAAAGGAAATTCATTTATTACTATCTCATCCTCCATCTCTGCCTCCCTATCAATTTTATTAATTTATTAACTACCATTAGTTTAACACAAAACGGAACTTGGTTATCAGAACTTAGAACTCGAATAAATCACTCTCCCGAAGTGTGATTTATCACACTTCGGGAGCGTGATGAACTTGGAGCTTGGAACTTAGAACTCAGTAAAAATAACCAATTATCAATGATCAATTTTCAGACAAACTCCAAGCACCAATGATCCAACTTCTAAACCTTGTCTATCAAGTCATTCTGAGTGTTAACGAAGAATCTAGCGAGCAGCGCGAGCGCAAGGATTAGCACCCAAGTTTGAGAGCACTCTCATGCGCCTTCGGCTAGATTCCGACAAGTCGGGATGACCCGAGAGGAGGTTGTACTTTATAACTTTATGAACTTTATGAACTTTCTAACTTCATAAACTAAGTTCTAATCTCGTGTTGCCGGGCAGGGATTCGAACCCCGAATGACTGGTCCAGAGCCAGCCGTGATACCATTTCACCACCCGGCAGGATATTCTATTATACTTAAAAGCGTCCCTGGCAGGATTTGAACCTGCGACCTCACCGTCCGGAGCGGTGCGCTCTATCCAAACTGAGCTACAGGGACATCCGAACTCATTTATTTTACTACACCCCAGGAATAAATCCTAAACCTGCCTGTCGGCAGACGGGTCCGAAATCCTAAGCTCCAAACCCCCCTTCGGTAGGGGCAGGCAAATCCTAAATTCTAAACTCTTCCGCCACGGCGGATCCGCCTTAGGCGGAAAATCCTAATGATCAAAATATAAGACTTCTTAAGAGATGTCATCCTGAGGAGCCAGAGCGACGAAGGCCCCCCTTTGGTAGGGGTAAAATCTAGCGAAGCGCAAAGTCGCTGGCATCCAAGCTTAAGTAGACACTCATGCGCCTATCGGCTAGATCCTTCACTTCGCCTCTCGGCTCGTTCAGGATGACTCCCTAAACAGAGTTTTGATTATTGGGATTTGGAATTTGTTTGGATACTTGGAATTTGCTATTTGGCGCTTTCCTACCAAGTTCCAAGCTCCAAGTTCATCACTCTCCCGAAGAGTGATAAATCACACTTCGGGAGAGTGATTTATTCCAAGTTCTAAGTTCCTAGTTCCGATTGCCTGACAATCTCTTAAGGACAGCTTCAAGGTCTGGAGGTAAAGGAGAAGTAAAGGTAACCTCTTTTTTACTTGAAGGATGGCGAAAGGTTAAGGAGGCGGCATGAAGAAAGATACGTGGCGTCAGGTCAGAGGTAGTTTGGAATTTCTTCCTCCCACTATAAAATGAGTCGCCCACCAAAGGATGCCCAAGATAACGAAAATGGACTCTCACCTGATGAGTCCGCCCCGTTTGAGGAAAGACTTCAACCAAAGAGTACCACTTTCCTTGATAAGAAAAACTTTCTTTCAAACGATATTTTGTTTTGGACGGCCGGCCACCAATAAAAACAGTGAAGCGCCGCCGATTAAAGGGGTTGCGTTGAATCGGAGCATCAATCACTCCTTCTTCCGGCACTGAACCATGAACTAAGGCCAAATACTTCTTTTTTACTCTCCGTTCTTTGAACTCAGCTAACAAAAACTCTAAAGCCGACGGAGTCCGCCCAATAAGAAGAACTCCGCTAGTATCCTTATCTAAACGATGAGCCAAACCAGACCGCTGAGCGAACACCTCATTCCCCTCTCCTGGTTTTACCCAACCTTCTTCTTCTAACCAGTCTTGGAGTGTTTTTGTCTTCACCGACTCTGCCCGATTGACCACCAATCCAGCTGGTTTATCAACTACCAAGATATAATCATCCCAATAGATTGGCCGAATGTTTAACTTACTTTCTTCACTAGCCACCATAAAACTCCTCCACTAATTAAAAGATCAGCTAGGTTAAGATTGATAATCCCTAATCTAATATAATCCACTACTCCACCCCACATAAATCTATCTAAAATATTACTCAAACCGCCAATTAAGATAGCTCCTTTAGCGGCTTCAGGCCGGCGATAAAAAAAGAGAAAAATTATCAACCAAACAACTACCAAGCTGCCATTAAGAAGGTAACTGGGGTAAGGTAAGGAAAAGCTGATTACCCTATTTAAGTCCTGAGACAAGAACTGGCTTTTAAGAAAGCGGTCAAGGATAAAAACAACTCCCCCTACACTTAAACACCACCAATCCTTCTTCCTCATTACTTCTTCTCTAATTGCCGCTCACAATCAATACACAACTCCGCTGTTGGCCGAATAGCCAGGCGGTCAGTGTTAATCATCTTGCCACAACGGCGGCAAAATCCATAACTGCCATCATCTATTCGCTGAAGGGTCCGCTTAATCTCCTCCAAACTTTTGATTATTTGTTTTTTAAGAGCAGTTATTTTATCATGCTCATTATTCTCGTAACTGTCATCTCCAGCTTCGTTATCACTTATTCGCCCCGGCTCATTATAAGGATCACCAGACTCTAACTCGGCTAACTGTTTAGTTAACTCTTCCTCCTCAGCTTGAAGATACTCTTTAAGTGGCTGAAGCACTTTACTGGGATATCTTTTAAAACTCATCTTAACCTTTCTTTTTACCTTGATAATCAGTCCTCTTTTTATCCTTCTTCTTCAATTTTAGCAGACTTATGCTGGACCAATGGAGAAGATTAGCCCAAAAAGCAAAAACTACCCATAAACTTAAACCACTAATCAGCCAAAGAAAAGCAGTAAGATCAAGGCCAAAAACTAGAGGAGAAGGGTTTACTCTCCATAGATCAATAAAAAGAAAATGCCCTAGGGCGTAACTGGCTTGGCTAAGCCAGAAAACAAAACCCATCCGACCACTAGGATACCACTTCAGAGTTTTATAACGAAAACGAAGCTTACTAAAGAGAGTCAACAAACCTAAGGTAAAGAGAAGATGGAACAAACTAAGAGGATAGCGTCGGCCAGGCTGCCCCAACACTGGCCAAGCAAGAGGAAAGGAAGTTATCTTCCCCAACCAACACCAACCACCGAAACAGGCTAAAGACAACCAAAAAAGGAAAACTAAACTCACCCAGGCCAAAATATCTAGAAACTGCCACTCAGGCCAGCCAGTTTTTTTGACTTGGTACCAACTTAAGAGCCAGAAAACAAACCAAAATGCCCAGCCATTCACTCCAGGATAACTGCCCCACTTAAAGAAATACTGCCAACCTAGATGATAACTTAAAACCAACTGAATCAAGCGGCCGAGAACAAAAGCCCAAAAAAGGGACTTAATAACCAAAGAAAAAGCTGCATCTTCATCCCAGCTAGTATGGCTCAACTCCCGCCAAAAAATAAAAGCAGCTACTAAGATCCCCAAGCTTAAGATAACCCCATAAGAAAAAACTGAGATAAAACCTAGGTTAAAGAGTAAACCGAACATCCTAGTAGGCCCGAGCAAACAAAGTAACTTTTCCTTCGCCTTTTCGGGTGTAAAAATCTCTTCCCTTTTCTTCAAAAGTGCCCAAAGGAATGCATCTGGCAGTGGCTTTAGTCTCTTCTTTTATCTTGGCTTCTATCTCAGGGTTATCCTGGTAAAAAACTTGGACTAAATTACCCTTCTTAACCTCTTCTTTGAAAGCGGAATAAGAATCAACTTTAACGATATGGTCCAAAGTAAAGCGGCGGTGCTCTTCTAATAAATTATCTTGAATCTCCACCAAAAGGTTACTCAGGAAAGTATAATTAAGCTGACCAGTTAGACGTTCATTTTTATCCCGCCGGAGGAGCGTTAAACTCTTTTCCTTAACTTCCTTCTGGCCTATCTCCACCCTCAGAGGAACCCCTTTCATCTCCCAGTGGTTAAATTTATACCCCGGAGTGTGATCACTCTCATCTAGGAAAACCCGAAAACCCATTCGTTTTAACTCCTGATAAACTTGCCGAGACCAGTCAATTACTTCCTTCTTCCCTTTTCCTTTAGGAATGGGAACTATAACTATCTGAATGGGGGCAATTCGCGGCGGCAGGCGCAAGCCCTTATCGTCACCCAAAGCTAGGATTAAACCGCCGATTATTCGAGTCGATAACCCCCAGCTAGTTTGCCAAGGATATCTTAATTCCCCTTTTTCATCTAAAAACTGGAGCTGAAAACTCTTGGCGAAATTCTGCCCCAACATATGACTAGTCCCTGCTTGCAAGGCCTTACCATCTTTGAGAAGAATCTCAATCGAGGTAGTATAAACTGCCCCGGCAAACTTCTCACTTTCAGTTTTAAAACCAGCAATCGAGTAAAGAGCCAACTCTTCTTGAACAAAATCTCTATACATTAAAAGGGCAGCTTTAACCAACTCATCAGCTTCTTTTTTAGTCTGATGAACGGTATGCCCCTCTTGCCACAAAAACTCCAGGCCCCGAATGAAGGGTAAAGTTCTCTTCTCCCAACGGACTACATTGGCCCACTGGTTAATCTTCAGAGGCAGATCCCGATAGGATTGAATCCAACGAGCAAAAGCAGCATACATTATAGTCTCACTCGTCGGCCTGACTACCAAAGGTTCTTCTAACTTCTTGCCACCACCATAAGTGACCAAAGCTAGTTCAGGAGAAAAACCAGCTATATGCTCTTTTTCTTTTTTTAGGAAGGAATAAGGAATAAAAAGAGGAAAATAAACGTTCTCTACTCCCAATTCTTTAATCCGCTCGTCTAGTTTTTTTTGAATCATCTCCCACAAAGCGTAACCATAGGGGCGAAAGATTATTGTTCCTCTTACTGGGCCATAATCAGCCAACTCTGCTTTTTGGACCACTTCTTGATACCATTTAGCCTGGTCTTTACTCCGTGGAGTTAAGCCTTTCATAAACCAATTTTAGCAGATTAGTGCTTCTTTACCTACTAAAAAGAGCTACCTCCCAGTTGGATTACCATAAGGAAAAGAATCAGCCACAAGACAAGAAAAATTAAGAAAAACTCCAACCTATCCTTCATCTTCTTGACGATAACCTTCATAGTTGCGGAACTTAATTAGCTTGTCTTCAAAAAGAAGCTTTATCTTCCCCACTGGGCCATTACGGTGCTTGGCTATTTCTAAAGTTCGAACACTCTTGTTCTCATCCTCATCATCATGGTAAAGGAACATAACTACATCGGCATCCTGCTCAATAGCTCCTGATTCTCGAAGATCCGCTAACTGAGGCCGATTGCCTCCTCGATGTTCGACTGCCCGAGAAAGTTGAGAAAGGGCTAAAAGCGGCACCTTCAACTCCCGGGCTAGATTCTTTAATTCTTGGGAAATATAAGAAACTTCTTGAACCCGCCCCTCAAAACGGCGGCGAGGTTTAATAAGTTGGAGATAGTCTACAACTATTAAATCTAATCCTTTTTCAGCTTGAAGACGACGAGCTTTAGTCCGCATATCGATAATGCTTAACCCAGGAGTATCATCAATAAAGAGATTAGCCTCAGCCAAAATACTCATAGCCTCCATCAATTTCTGCCAGTCACCTTCTGAGAAGTTTCCCACTTTCAACCGCCAAGCATCAATGTCAGCCTGAGCTACCAATAAGCGGTCCACTAATTCCTCATGACTCATTTCTAAGGAAAAAAAGCCGACATTCTTTCGGCCAACCACACTTGCATAATGGGAGATATTCAAAGCCAAAGCTGTCTTCCCCTGCCCTGGCCGAGCGGCTAAGATAATCAAATTACTCTTTTGTAAGCCAGACAATTTTTTATCCAGATCGACAAAACCAGTCTCCAAGCCCCGCATCTGGCTCTGGTTTTTATGGAGCTCATCCAACCTATCAAATGAGTCTGTCAAAAGGTCACGGATGGTTACAAAATCCTGGCGAATGCTTTCCTTAGATAAAGAAAAAATCATTCCTTCGGCTTCATCCAAAAGCTTCTTGGTGTCACTTTGAACATCAAAAGCTTTTTCCACCAACTGGCCGGCCATATTTATTAGTTTTCGCCTGAGATAAAGGCCTTTAATTATCTCGGCGTAGTCCTCAATATGGGCCGAGGTGGGAACCGCCTCAGCTAGACCGGCTAAAAAAACACTGCCTCCAACTTTTTTTAGAGCTCGATGTTTCTTTAATTGTTCACTCAGGGTGACCACATCAACCGCCTGGCGGTTGGAGTATAGCTCAACAATGCTGGTATAGATTAACTTTAGTTTTTGGTTATAAAAATGATCTGGGGAAAGCTTGCCTACTACTAAAGATAAAGCCTCAGGATCAATTAAAATAGCTCCAATGAGGGAGCGTTCCGCTTCTTCAGAGTGCGGCGGTACCCGGCTAGGATTATCAGTAGATAGCATCTTTACTTCTGTCTTTCTAAAACAACTACCTGAGTCGGCTGATCTTTTTCTATTGTTTTGAGAACTAATTGAGACTGTGTTACCTCCTCTTTCTTTACTCCCATTTCTTTAAGAAAAGCATCTAAGGGTTGGATTTTGGCAAATTTATCACTATGTTCGGTTGTTCGATAATGCATAGGAACAACATAATGAGGTTCTAACTGATCAATGACTTTAATCACATCCTCGAGAGGTAAGGTGTAAAAGCCACCAACTGGAATAAAAAGAACATCTACCTGACCAATCTCCTCAACCAATTTATCCTCGAGAGGATGGCCTAAATCACCTAAATGAAGAAGAGAAAGATTATCCTCCACCAACTGATAAATGGTATTCACCCCTCTCTCTTGGCCTTTTTTCTTATCATGATAAGTTGGCCAACCATTAATTCTCACTTGATGAAATTCATACTCGCCCGGCCCGTTTATTAACATAAAATCACCTTTCACTCCCTCGATGTAAGAATGGTCAAAATGATTATGGGTCACTAAAACTAAGTCAGCTTCTACCTTCTTCATCTTAAAGCCTACACTTGGAGGAAAGGGGTCAATAACCGCCCGCAGTTTAGGAAAACGGAAATAAAAAGCCGAATGTCCAAGCCACTGTACCTTGATCATATTCCTATTTTACAACACTCGTGGGTTGCTGAAGGGAAACTGGAACTAGGAACTAAGAACTAGGAGCTAGGTTAGAAAAAAGCACTAAATCCGAAACCTGCCTGCCGGCAGGCAGGTTCGAAATCCTAAGCTCCAAATAAATTCTAATCTCTAAATCCTAAATTTTAAACAACTAAAAAGGAGTCATTCTGAGGAGTCAGAGCGACGAAGAATCTAGCGAGCGATAGCGAGCGCAAGGATTAGCTCTCAAGTTTGGGTTTACTCTCGTGCGCCTATCGGCTAGATCCTTCACCTCGCCTATCGGCTCGTTCAGGATGACTCGAGGAGGAGGCATACCTCTCTCTCCATGTCATCCCGACTTGTCGGGATGACACAATACTAAACCCCAAGCACCAAATTCCAAGTATCCAAACCCCCCTTCGGTAGGGGCAGGCAAATTCCAATACCAATGATCAAAATATTAAGAGGAGGAATTAAAAATTAAGAATTAAAAATTTCAAATTTTAAACTCCCCTATCCTCCTCCCCAGCGAGTGACTAAAAAGACACTTCCAGTAATTAAAAGCATCAACCACCAGAGTTCGTTTTCCGTCTGTTTAAAAACTTTTTCTAAGAAATGAGCTTGATAAAGACCTCCTAAAGCATAGACCAACGAAGCTACAAAGATGGCTTTTACTGTTAGAGGGGTCGGCCAGAAAGAAATAACCAATGACCCTTCACTCACTAAGAGAGTAAGAATAAAGGCATAATACCAGTAAATCTTTTTAAAGCTGTCAGACAGATCCACGATCCAGATAAGATAAAGGCTTATAGGGAAAACTAGGATAAAAGTAAGGAGAGCATTCAACCAGGCTGAGAATCGAAAGACCAAGACTGCATCCATAACCAAAAAACAACCAACTATTACCAAAAAAAGGCTGATACCGAGAGCGGCTTGAAAAAGTTTAATTGTCCGCTGGCTGGAAACTAAAAATATATTGCTGTCTAAAAAAGAGGCGTAGAGAAAAATAAAGACCATTATAGCTTCTAAAAGGTGGAGCCAAACCAAGGAAGGAAGAACCAACTCAAACATCAAACTTCCCCCTAAGATGTAAGCTGGAACAAAAGCCAAAAGCCAGTAGCCTACCAAATGGCGATGATGCCAAAAAATGAGCCCAAAAGTTATAAATGTTAGGAAAAAGAGGAAGGGCAAAAAGTAAAGACGGCTATAATAATCCCTAAGACTCAGCCCGTAGAAGAAAATTAGACTCAAAAAAAGCGAACCTAACAAAAATCTCTGACGGTAACCAAGATAAGATAATCTCATTGTTCCTGCTCTACCCCACTATGGTAAAGAGCATAAACATCATCAATATTTTCCAGTTGCTCCAATAGGTTGACTAACCGCAACCATTCTTTTTCTTCTAAATGAAGTGGGTTTTTAGCTAGAAAACCAAGCTGCTCTTTACTCAAAGGATAGCCTGTTTGAACTAATTTTTCTCTCAAATTACTTAGTTGCTCAGGCTTGACATAAAGGATAGTTTTCCCTCCATCAAAACGGAAGTCAACTAAACCCAATTCACTCCATTCTAAAATCTCCTCATCACTAATCTTCTTGTCAACTTCTATAATCACTACCTCCTCAAACATATAACTTACCGCTCCACTCTGCCCTAAACTCCCCCCATGTTTTCCTAAAACGTTTTTGACTTCTCCTACAAAACGGCGGCGGTTATCAGTTAAACCTTGGACTATAATTCCTACCCCAGCCGGTCCAAAAACTTCTAAGGTTACATTCTCAATCTTGTCTTTTTCCTTACCGTAGACTCGATCAATTGCCTTTTTAATTTTTTCTAGGGGCATATTAGCCTTCTTAGCCTGCTCCACCGCTAACCTTAATTTATAGTTGGTCTCCGGATCAGGACTTCCCCCTCCCCGGGCAGCTATACTTATCATCCGTGATAACTTAGTAAAAACTTTACCCCGTTTTGCATCCTGTGCTTCCTTCTTGTGTTTTATAGTCGCCCACTTAGAATGTCCAGACATTTCTTCCTCCTAAAAATTTAAAGACTGAATAATTAAACCAAGGTCAGATCGAAAATCAGCTCTTTTTACCTCTGTCAGCAGACAATTAAAAAGAAGATCGATCTTCATCTCTTTCCTTAACTTAGCGGCGGCTGGGCCAAAACAATAATTAACCTCCTCTCCATTATAGTCCATCTCCGCTTCAACTGGAGCAGTAAGAACTTTTTCCTGAGCCACTTGCCAACCTAAATTTCTAACCAAGCGATGGTAATAACGGCGGAGAGGAAGGTTATCAAAACGATAAAAAAGAGCCACCCGGTAACTAGATGACGAATCATTATATTTCTGCCAAAGAGTGTCCCACTCAGAACGATTAATTCTCCCTTCTTTATCAGGCCTTACTTTTACCACCGCCATTTCTTGACCTCCAAAGCGCTGCCAGTAGGCAATCGATTGCCACCACTTTTTATGGAAAAGATGCTTATGAGGCAGATAGTTTTGCTTCAAACACTTTTCAGCCAATAAAGGACATTCTCCTTTTTCTTGGCTAAGGTAAAAATTGCTTAAAGGAATAGCTAGGTTCATTTTAATTATTTTTCTTGCCTCCTCCGGCTGACGAATCAATTGGTCAAGGCCAATATATTGATGAGAAAAATAAGAGTACCACTTCACTTGAGGAGGAAAGAAAAAAATAACTCCCTTTTCTTGAGAAGATGAAGAAGTAAAAAGGACCAAACCATTCCGATTTAAAGAAACTAAATTAAAGTTATTCTGATGGGACCACTGCCAAAAAGTTCTAGCTTCAAGCCCAAAACGAACTAAAAAGATAATGAGAATCAAACTAACCAATCCCAACAACCAAAAGGAAAAAAGCTGCCAGGCAGAAAAACGCCCTTTTATCCTCTTTTTTTTCTTCAACATATAACTATTATACTTATTAATATGGAGTTGACGACAAAAGACTTCGATTACTCCCTCCCTTCAGAATTAATAGCTCAAAAGCCAGCTCAGCCAGCTGACTCAGCCAAGTTAATGGTCCTCGACCGTCGTCAACAAAAAATCAACCAAACTCATTTTTATGATTTAGCTAAATTCCTTCCCCCTGGATCCATTTTCGTTTTTAATAAAACCCGTGTTCAGCCAGTCCGCCTTTTTGGCTACAAACCCAGTGGCGGGAGAGTCGAGATTTTTATCCTTAGTTTGTCTCCTAAGTTAAAAGCTTGGCTCCACCCAGGACTAAAAGTCGGCCAAACTGTCACCATCCCCACTAACTCCCTTGGAAAAGATGTCGTCTTAAGCGTCGGCCATCAAGAAGAAAAAGAATTCACTTTAGAAGTTGTTAAGGGGAAACTTGATCTCCAGTTTCTTCGTCAGTACGGCCACACTCCCCTTCCCCCTTACATCCATTCTTCCGAAAAAGAGTCACTCCTTCGCCGCTGGTACCAACCTGTTTTTGCTAAAGAGGGCTTTTCAGTAGCCAGTCCAACCGCTTCTCTTCACTTCACCCCTCCTCTTCTTGAAGAACTTAAGAAAAAAGGCTTTTCTTTCGCTTTTGTCCGCTTAGATGTTGGCCGAGGAACTTTTGAACCAGTAAGAAGGGAAAAAATAAAAGAACACCAGATGCACTCAGAATTTTTTACCCTCTCAAAACGGACAGCCCATCTCCTCAACCAAGCTAAAAAGAATAAACAACCTATCATTGCTGTAGGAACTACTGTAGCCCGTACCCTCGAATCCAGTTATTCCCCCAAGGATGGTTTTATAGCCCAAAAAGGAGCTACAACCAACCTTTTTATCTACCCGCCTTACCAATTCCACTCCTTCGATATCCTGATTACCAACTTTCATCTGCCCCGTTCTACCCTCCTTATGTTAGTTTCAGCTTTTGTTAGCTGGCCAAATACCTCAACTCCTTTTACCACTTTCTCTCAAAGTCTTTTGGGGAAAGCTTATCATCTAGCTATTGAAGAGAATTACCGCTTTTATTCATTTGGCGACGCTATGCTTATTCTTTAACAACTATTGACAATCCTAAGAAGGTAGTTCTAATATGGGTTATGCTTGGTCACATTTTAAAAGAGTTTTGGGCTTTTATTCTTGATCTTTTTGAAACAACAGTCCTAGCCCTAGTTATTTTCCTTCTTATTTATCTCTTTCTTTGGCAACCTCATCGAATCAAGGGACACTCTATGGAACCTAATTTCCATGACGGTGAGCTTATTTTAACTAATAAGATCTCTTATCAACTTCATCCTCCTCAGCGAGGGGATGTCATCGTCTTTCGGGCTCCGATGGAAGAGGACAAAGATTACATTAAAAGAATCATCGGCCTACCTGGTGAAAAAGTAATGGTTAAAGACGGTTCTGTATATATTAACGGTAAACTCCTTAAAGAACCTTACTTAGCTCCTGAGGTACGGACTAAAGGTAGTTATTACCTGCCAGATGGGCAAGAAAAAATTGTCCCCCCAAATAGTTACATCGTGATGGGTGATAACCGACCGTACTCCAGTGATTCCCGCGAGTGGGGTCCCGTGCCGGAAAAGAATATTATTGGAAAAACCTGGTTGCGCTATTGGCCTTTCTCCCGTTTCGGCCTCATCAAAAATCCTTTTCTTAATTAGAACTTAGAACTCAGAACTTGGAGCTTGGAGCTTGGTACTCAGTCGGAAAGAAGAAAACTTAGGCAGTCTAGAGTGAGTAAGAGCTTAGAAAAAACTTGACTGCCAATACCTTTTGCGCTCGCTTACCGCTCGCTAGATCCCGACAAGTCGGGATGACGCGGGGGGCAGGAAAACAGCTTCTTAGGATGACACAGAAGCACGACCCTCTCTTCGAGTCATTCTGAGCCCTGCGAAGAATCTAGCCGATAGGCGCACGAGTGTGCTCCTAAATGTTGGTGCCAATACTTTTGCGCTACGCTAGATCCTTCGTCGCCTTGGCTCCTCAGGATGACCCGAGAAAGAAGATTTTGGATTTTGGTAATTAAGATTTTGATATTGTTTAGAATTTAGGATTTAGAGTTTAGTGCTTCCTTTAACCTAGTTCCAAGTTCCAATTCCCTCTTGCCTCTTACCACTATTTTTTGCTAAGCTAAGGTATGCTTCAAGAAATGGGGTTAGCGGTTGACCTGGTTACTCTCTTTAGTCTAGCTTTAATTGGAGGTATTTTAGCCAAACGCTTCAAACAACCCATCATCCTCGGCTACCTAATAATTGGCCTTCTTTTTTCCCTCATTCCCCACCACTTCCTCGACTGGAAAAACCTCAAGGTAATGGCTGATATAGGGGTCGCTTTCCTTATGTTTACTCTAGGACTAGAGTTCTCTTTCAATCGTTTCCGAAAGATAAAAGATGTTGTTCTCTGGGGAGGAATTCTCCAAATCACTCTTGTCCTAGCTATTTTTCTAGTTATTCTTCCTCTCCTTGGTTTTTCTTTTGCTGACAGCTTTTACATCGCCGCCGCTTTTTCCTTATCATCTACTGCTGTAGTAGTTAAAATTCTCTCCGATAAGGGACAACTTTTAACTCTACCTGGACAGATAATGGTTGGTTGGCTTCTTCTTCAAGACTTAGCTGTCTTGCCGATGATGATTCTTCTCCCTTCTTTTGCCAGAGCTGAATCAGCGGGCTGGAGTCAGGTTTTACCCTCTCTTGGACGGAGTATTGTTGTTCTTTATGTTGTTCTCATCTTAGCTAAAAAAATAGTCCCTAAACTGGTAGACTGGGTTGCTTCTTTCAATAGCCGTGAGCTTCTTCTTCTTTTTGTCGTTTCTCTCGCCCTTCTGGCCGCTTTCTTTACCTACTCGCTAGGAATGTCTTTTGCCATTGGAGCCTTTATTGCCGGCCTTATCATTTCTTCAACGGTCGAATCATACGCTATCTTTGCTGAGATCAGGCCCCTCCGCGACTTATTCATAACCGTCTTCTTCCTCATCTTAGCTATGACTACCAATCCTCTCCAATGGCTTATTCACTGGCAATTAATCTTGGAATTGGTTTTAATTCTTATCTTAGTCAAATTACTAGTGGTTTCCGGCCTCATCTTCTACTTTGGTTACCATTCAAAAGTAGCCTTCTTAGTTGGTGTAGGTCTGGTCCAAGTAGGTGAATTTGGTTTTGTTTTGGCTCAGGAAGGATTACATCAAAGTTTAATAACCCCCACCAGCTACTCAACTATTATTGCTGTTACCCTCCTAACCATTATTCTTACTCCTTTTCTTTTTGACAGTGGAACAAAAGTATATGAGGCCATCCGCCGTTTTACCCACCGCTACCTACCCCAGTTAGCTGTCTTTCTCTTTCCTGAATACCAGGAGGACAAAGCTGAGGAAGAGCTGGATATTAAAAATCACATCATTATCTGCGGCTACGGCCGAATGGGGCGATATATTGGCCGAGCTCTTCAACTAAGCAAAATCCCCTTCATCGTCATCGATTACAACAAACAAGTAGTCGCTCAGCTTGAACAAGCTTCCATCCCTGTCATCTACGGAGATCCGGCTGAGTTTGAGGTTTTAAAGCGGGCTCAAGTAAAAACAGCTAAGGCCATTGTTATTGCTATTCCTGATTTTTACACCCAATCCAGGATAATCACTCAAGCCAAGACATTGAACCCTCAGGTTAAAATTCTCTGCCGAACTCACCAGGAAGGAGATGTTCCCCGACTGCGGACTTTGGGAGCCGAGATAATCGTCCAACCCGAGTTCGAAGCCGGCGTCTATGTGGTCAACAAACTAGCCCATCTTTTTCATTTCTCAGAGGACCCAAGGCAACACATCCACCGCTTGCGGATCGAACACGGAATCATCGCTAATACGGTAACTTAGGCTTTGTTCAAAACGTAGCTTTTCTTCTAATAACCAAGAGAGGTACTCTACCCCCCGCCGCCAGTTGTGGTTACTGTGGTAAGAGATAGGATTATAACGCCTCTCAATAGAAGCTAGGTGAATCAAACCATGATTCAAATAGCTCCGCCTCAGGCCCGCACCAACTGTCCAGATGGCCTCCGACCAAGAATTAAAAACTATCACCTGTCCTTTAGTTACCCCCCAACCAAAAGGATTATAAGAATTCCTTCCTCGAACATAAGGAACGTGCTTACCAAAAGAGGATTCCTTTCCTGCGATGGCTGGGAGCAAAGTCCATGGCAAATGGTATTCATCGGCTGCCTCCACAAACTGAGGAGCATAAGGCGCTAAGGGCGAGTTCCGTTCTTCTAAAAAATGATGGAGAGCTGCTATCTTCTTTTCTCTCTCATCTGAGGTCTGATTCTCCACCTGCTGAAACTTAACTATCTGAAAATGATAGTCTTGCCAATGATGAAGAAAAGGAAACAAGGAAAAAACAAGACCAAGATACAAGCTATAGAAATAGATTCTTTTGGAAAATGGCATAGGAAAGAAGTTTTTACTTAATTAAGCTTATCTCTGGAGAAGCAATCATTAACTTAGGTTGATTATCTAGAAAAACCACTAAAACCTGAGTCTCCAAACCAATATCAGTTATCTTTAAAGGCTTAGCATTCAGATCTACCACCTTCAGTTCATTCAATTTTATCTCTTTGACTTTGTTCTTCAGATCAGCTAGCTGGCATATTTTTTTAACATCATCAACCTTTGTTATCTTTCCTTTAAACCAACTAAGGTCAGGCCAATCTAGATGGGGAGTGATAAGAAGCTTAATTAACTCCCCTTCGTTCTTTCCTTCGCCCAATGGCTTGAAAATAACCAAAGCTTTCTTTCCTTCTAGGCTCTTATCTAACTCAGTTAAGGTTACTCGGCGGCCATCTTCTTTGAAAGCATAAAGTTGGCTTTGCGGTAACACTTTCAACTCTAATCTACCACTTGGAGTAATAAGTTCCACCCTTCTCTCCTCCACCGTTTTAAGGAGACCAAAACTACCCCCAGCGGATTGAGGATATTTTTTATTCGATAAAACCCCACTTAAGGTAGCTACAAGAGAAGGTTGGAGCTCATCAGAAATTTGAAAAACTCGCACTAAGTTACTGCCACTTTCTAGAGAGAGAGGATAAGAAAAATCACTCTTAGTAGCATTAGTAAGATAAACTTTATCTCCATTTTGAATAAGAAAAACAGCCCCAGGGCTAGTCTTCAACTCCAATTTTATCTTTCCTTCTTTTACTAAAAAGTAATTAGAGGGAGAAATAAGATGGGTGGATGTTACCTCTGGAGTGGGAGTAACTGAAGAAACAATAACTGTCGGTTTTTCCATCTTGGTAGGTGTATTAGAAATATTAGAAGTCATTGGCTGTCGATAATGAAGCCAGTGAATAATAACTGGAAAATGGCTCACAATCATAAAAATAGCTAAACCAACAATTAAGCCAAAGATAATAGCTAAAAGACTTTCCTTATTCATACAACTCCTCTTTTAAAGACATTATAACTTCATCTAGATCACCTGCCAAAATATCTTCTAGATTATACCAGGACTTACTTATTCGGTGGTCAGTCACCCGGTTTTGGGGGAAGTTATAGGTTCGAATCTTCTCAGCTCGCATAGCCCGGCCAATAGCTTTTCTAGCTTGAGCTATCTCAGCCAAACGCTTTTCTTCCTCTATCTGCCACAAACGGCCCCGAAGTAACTCTAAGGCTATTCTCCTATTTTGCAACTGGCTTCTTTCCCGTTGGCAGGTAACTGTGATGCCTGTTGGCTTATGAATCAAACGGACAGCCGTATTAACCTTATTAACATTCTGCCCCCCATGGCCACCGGAGCGGTAAAACTGCCACTCCAAATCTTCTTCTTTTATAACTACTTCTTCTGCTTTTACCTCTGGAATGACTGAGACGGTGGCGGTTGAGGTATGAATTCGTCCTTGGGCTTCAGTAACCGGCACCCTCTGAACCCGATGGACTCCGGACTCATAGCGGAATAAATCATAAACTTCTTTCCCTTTTATCTCCAAAACGTTCTCCTCCAACAAACGAAACTTGAGACCTTTTTTCTCAGCATACCGCTGGTACATTCGTAAAAGGTCCCCCGCCCAAATTTTAGCCTCTTCTCCTCCCACTCCCGGCCTGATTTCTAAAGTTATGGAACGTATTTGGCTGCCTCCTCCATCCTTAAGCATCTTTTTTACTTCCTTTTCTAACTCCCCTTCTAAATCTCTCAACTCCTTTTGAATGATTGTTACCTCGGCCTTAGCCATCTTCTTTAATTCTTCATCTTCACTATCCAAGAGCCCTTTAGCCGACTGGAGCTGGGCCTTCTTCTCTTTAATCTCAACAGCCACTTCATAAGCAGACCGATACTGGCTCTCTACTTGGCCAGCTTGAGACAACTCTTCAGGAGTAGCCTCAGCCGGCTGGTTAAGAACCTTTAAGGCTTGCTGATATTTATCAATAATTTGTTTGGGGGTAATCATATTACTGTCCGATAAATTAAACAAGAGGCTAGCGGGACTTCGATTTTAGCTTAGCTATAGCTTCTTTGTAGGAGCCAATCACCGGCTTTTTCTTCTTAGTCTTAGCTTTCTTCTGTTTAAACTGTTGAGCTAACTTCATCCTTCTCTGGAACTTCTCAACCTTCCCCATCGTGTCCACATACTTCATCTCCCCTGTAAAGAAAGGATGACATTTGGAACAAATATCCACCTGTATCTCAGGAACAGTGGAGCCAACATAGAAGGTATTCCCACAAGCACAAACAACCTTAGCTTGAGGGTAATACTTAGGATGTATACCTTTTTTCATAACTTCTTATTTTAACAAAGAAATCAACTTTCAGCTACAAGAAATCAGAACTTGGAACTTGGAGCTTGGAACTCGGTAAAAAAATGACCAATTATCAATGATCAATTTTCAAACAAATTCCAAGCACCAATAATCAAAGTTCAAAACCTTTTTAGGGGGTCATTCTGAGCCCCAGCGAAGAATCTAGCGAAGCGCAAAGTTGCTGGCATCCAAGCTTAAGTAGACACTCGTGCGCCTATCGGCTAGATTTTACCCCTACCGAAGGGGGGCTTCGTCGCCTCAGCTCCTCAGGATGACTCAGTATTAAATTCCAAGCACCAAATTCCAAGAAACAAACCCCCCTTCGGTAGGGGTAAAATCTAGCCGATAGGCGCATGAGAGTGAACTCAAGCGTTGGAGCTGATCCTTGCGCTCGCTCCGCTCGCTAGATCCCGACAAGTCGGGATGAGGCGGGGGGACAAGAAAGCAGCTTCTTAGGATAATGGGGAAACAAGCCAAAAAAATACCGATAGAGGCTATAATAAAGGAGTTATGGAGTGTAAATTCTGTCAGATAGCTAACCATCAGGCTCCAGCTTTTGTTGTTTATGAAGATGAGAACTTTATAGCTTTTCTAGACCTTTACCCTTGGGTTGAAGGGCATACTTTGGTTATCCCTAAAAAACATTACCGCTGGGTTTGGGATATGCCTCCTAAACTAGCTGGAGAATACTTTCAAGTAGTCCACAAAATCGCCAACCATTACCGCCAAGTATTCCAAACTGAGTTTGTGATGAGCCGTATCTATGGTTACGATGTCCCTCATGCCCACATCCACCTCTTTCCGGATGCCAGAGGAAAAATAGCTTTTTACCCTAAACAGCGTTTGGGGCGTCTTTCTCTTGAAAAGGGAAACGAGCTAAGCCAAAAGCTACGCCTTAAGTAATTTTGCTTGACGAATAACTGCCTTCAGGTGAGCCTGCAAGGCAGTTAGGGAGTTGTACTTCTGAGCTATTCTTAAGTTCTTTTCCCCCACCCTTTTCAACTTCCCTTCTTTCCGCCAACTAAGGTAGGTATCCACTGCTCTTTTTATCTTCTGAGAACTCACTTTTCTCAGACCACTCTCAGTTAAACGACTCTGACTGCCTAATGAAATTACCTCATACCCCTTTGGTTTTATATCCGCTCTAAAAACAGGATACTCAAAAACAAGGATAGGCTTTTTAAAGAAAACTGCCTCCAAAAACTGGTTTCCATACCCTTCCCATAAGCTGGGGTAACTGATAATATCAGCCAAGTGATAATTATCCCAAAAGGAAAAATCGTCACCCAAAATTTTTGGCAAATAAAGCATCTCTACCCCTAATCCTTGAGCATATTTGACCAATTTCTCATAATAACTTTTTGATTGGGGAACAGCTTCATCTAAGTAATTGCCTATTAGAAATGCTACTCTCTTACTCAGCCGTTGTTGGAGCTGGGCGGCGAAACTTAAGCCTAACTCTATTCCTTTTCGAGGTACTACCCGAGTAGCTTGGAGAATAACTATTGCACCATCCAGACCTAAACGCTTTCTAAGAGATAGAGCATCAAAAGAAGAACTAACCTCCATCTGAAAGTCAAAAACATCCGGAAAAACAAGGGAATGAATTCGGCGGCGGCGCCAGAGCTCAGTGGCGGCTAAGGAGTTGATAACCACCTGCTGAAGATAGGACCGCCGAGGCAGCTGCCACTTTTGCCAAAACTGTTTGAGCTGGCGGCTGGCAGAACTAACTAAATCCTTTCTTTCCCAATAAAAATCATGATGAACAGCCACCGCTGGCCGTCTTAACTCATCTAAAAACTCAACCACCTCTTTAGCTGCCAGGGGGTGACGGCCCAGGCTGAGAATATTATGAATAAACCATAACTCTATCTTCTCCCGCCGCTGAATCTGCCAAAGTCGGCGTTTAATTTTTACCTTTTGGGTTAGGGAAATAGAAGGAGGAATCTGCAGATCCGGAATAACATAGTCGGCTCCTTGTTGAAGAGGTCCCGAAACCAAAACAACTTGATGGCCCATTTTTTCTAGAAGGCGTTGCCGCTTGGCAATTTCTAAAGATACTCCATCGGTTTTCCCTACCCGGTGATGAAGAATGCCTATCTTCATCGTCTCTCAGGTATACTTACTAACATCGGCTAGTTTGAAACGTAATAATTTATCCTTCCACTCTCCAGCGTACTCCACCCCCACACGAGGGAGAATAAGAATATCCTTCTGGTCTACATCTACTCCTTTTTCTAGCCACAAGCCACTCCTTTTAGCTGCTGGTTGGCCATTGAAACTTTTATCTATCTCCAAACTTCGAGTTAAGCGGCCCGGTCCCTCTACCCCCTTAAGTCCTCGAAAAAGAACCGCCTGGGGATCGTTGACTGGTGAGGTAACCAGATTTAACATATAGTACATCCCGTAGATAAGATAAACATACCAGTAACCGGCCGGTCCATACATTACTTCCGTCCGCTTGGTCCGCCCCTTAGAAGAATGGCAGGCTTTATCCTTCTCCCCTAAGTAGGCTTCTACCTCGGTAATAAGGTACTTTTTAACCTGGCCATTAGGAAAACGCCGACAAAGATAGTAGCCTAAAAGTTGGCGGGCCACTTTATCAGCATCCAAGTTCAAATCTAGAGGCCAACTCATATCTAGTCTTCCTCTAAATGGTTAAGTTTGGGGTAACATTTCGGGCAACAAGCTCCATAGAGATCAGCCCCACCAACTACCACTTGGCCTTGGCGTGGCTTCTTCCGATAACTTAAAGTTGCCTTACCACCGCAGCCATCACAAATAGCATAGAGCTGGACTACCTCATCAGCATACCGCCGCAGATGGTGAATGGGGCCGAAAACCTGGCGGCGATAATCATACTCTAGTCCGGCTAGAAAAACAGTTCTTCCTTTTTCTAGCCAAAACTGCAGTTGGGGCCATAGATTAGAAAAAGAAAAGAAGTTAACCTCATCTAGAAAAAGATACTCATATTTGGAATCATAAAGCTGAATCAAGTCACTTCTACTCTTTTCATCAACTATCTGGGCAGATAACTTAAGGTGGTCGTGGCTGACTATTGCCTTTTTGCTATAACGACTGTCCAGTTGCGGCTTAACAATCAGTACCTTCTCTTCCCCCAATTTGGTAGCTTGATTAATAAGATAGGTGGTCTTGCCAGCAAACATTGGCCCAATAATTAAAACAAGCTTCCCTTTTTTCATTCCTTTTATTATGAAAAAGCCCCCTCCAAAAGTCAATTATTGAAGCTGGAACTAGGAGCTAGGTTAAAAAATAACCAAATTCCAAATTCCAAGAAACAAACAAGGTCTAAATCTCAATGTTCCAAACTTAACTTAATTTTCATTATTTTTGATCATTGGTTATTGTTATTTGTTTGTATCCTTGGAGTTTGATACTTGGAATTTAATACTGAGTCATCCTGAACGAGCCGCCAGACGAAGTGAGGACCCCCTTCGGTAGAGGTAAAATCTAGGCTGAAGGCGCAGGGGTTGGAACTTAATCTTGAAGCCTAGAACTTATCTACACAGATACCTGCACTATGTAGCCCTTATTGCCATCCAAAAGGCCTTCTCTTATTTTATCAAGTGCTTCTTCTAAAGCTCTCTTAGCAATCTCCACGTCTTCCAATGGCTTTTCACCCGAATAAACTGCTTGAATAACTACACCTTCCTTAGGTAAAATTCCATTCGCATCCACATTTTCATCAGAAGAGACAAGTATTGACCATGTCGTTCCTGCATAAGTAGCTACACCATTCCCTTCATAAATTTCTCTTTTAGGAGAATTATCTCTCAAGGTTACTGCTGTTCCCAATTGACGAGCAGCCTCTACCTTTTTATACGCATATTCTTTATAATCCGCAGGCGAAAGGGGTGGTTCTGTCGGATCCTCAGGCCATCGACTTGTCGCACCCTCTTTATTCACTGGTAAAATCACAATTACTTCACCCAACTTTCTTTCGTTATATGCTGATACTCTGATACCTATAGCTCCGTAATGTCCATCTTGTCCAGTCACTCCTTTCATTACCTCATAAGCTACTTCTTGCATAACCATTGCTAACCCCAAAACTTTTCCAACATCAACTCTTCTTTCAATACCTCCATTAACTTCTTCTTCTACAATAACCCCTCTGAAAAACCTCCCTAACTCCGGATCTTTTATAATAAATTCCTTTATCATTCCAAAAGTTCTCAAAATATCTCTTGGATTAGGGCATCGCTTTTCATCTTTTATCCCCTTCTCACACCCACTTAAATCACCAACGCTAGGAACAATTAATCGTTCTGAGTTCATATAGTATATTATATATAAATTGTCAAAAGGGAGTCATTCTCAGAAACCAGAGCGACGAAGGATCTAGCAAAACGCAAAGATTTTGAATCCTACACCTAGGAATACACTCATGCGCCTCCGGCTAGATTCTTCCCCTCCGCTTCGGGGGGTCAGAATGACACAAAAGACAAAGTTTTGGAGCTAATAGCAAAAATGTGTTGATTTTTTGCTATTAGCTCAAGTTTTGGATTTTGGTATTTGTGTTTTGGTGCTTTCTTACTGAGTTCCAAGTTCCGAGTTCCAAGTGCTGTTTTATTTGAAAATTGGTCATTGATAATTGGTCATTTTTACTGAGTTCTATTTCCCCCAGTGTTGTAAAATTAGGTATTGCTAGCCGCGGTGGCGGAACTGGTAGACGCGCACGCTTGAGGTGCGTGTGAGGAAACTCGTGTGGGTTCAACTCCCACCCGCGGCACCAAAAAGAGGAAGGTATGCTAACTAAATTACTAGGAATAAAAGAGTTTAAATTCCCCTACTCTGACTTTGATTTCCCTGGCAAACACAGTCAGGAGAAAGTTCTCTTTGTTACTCGAGAATCAGAAAAAATCCTCTTCATCCGCCTCTTCTTAGTTTTCCTCGCCACTTTATTTTTCTTTCTCTCTCTTCTTTTTAGCCTAAAAGTAGTCCAAACATTCATCTTTATTTCTCCCTCACTTCTCCGATCTATAATCTTCTACTCAATAGTAATCACCCTTACCTTCTTCTTATTAGCGGTATGGTGGTTTATCACTTTATGGGAAAAGTCAGTTTTTATCGTCACCAATCGACGCCTGACCAAGATTATCTACACTAGTCCTTGGAATAAATACCATCTCTCCCTTAATTTGGATAAAATCGTTGATGGAGGAGCTTACCAAAAAGGTTTCCTCCAACCCCTCCTTGGCCTAGGTTACTTCGTGGCCCGTTCCTCAGCCGGCAACATCAAAAACTTTAAGATCGTCAACATTGATTTTGCCGAAGACCTACATAACTACTTAACCAAACTTCTTTATACCTTCAACACCCATAAACAACAATTAGAAAATTTCCGCCCCTTTATTCCTTATATGAAAGGAGAGGAACGGCGGAGATTCGCCCCAGAGTATTACCAAGAAGAGAATAATTAACTCTTACTAGCCTCTAAACGGACAGTTACTGTTTTAGTTTGGCCATCCCGCCACAGCTCTACTTTTATTTCTTGGCCAACTTTCTTGTGTTGAATTATTCGGACCAAACCACCATTTTTCTCCCGCACCGGCTGGCCATCAACTTTGGTAATGATATCACCCTTCTCAATGCCTGCTTTGGCAGCTGGCGAGTCCTCCAAAACATCCACCACATAAGCCCCTTCCGGCACCTCGTTGAGGATAGCCAACCGTTGGCTAATCATTTTGTACCTCACTCCTAGATAAGGCCGGTTAAACTTGCCGGTTGTCTCGAAGGTTTTTAGCACCTCTTTAACAGTATTGATAGGAATAGCAAAACCAATATTCTGCGCCCCCGCAGCCATAGCCACATTGACTCCAATAACTTGGCCAGCTGAGTTTAAGAGAGGACCACCAGAGTTGCCTGGATTAATGGCGGCATCGGTCTGAATAACATTATCAAGCTTCTCAGCAAATTCTCCCATACCATCTCCAGCCACAATTCCCCGACCTAAACCAGAAATAACCCCAACCGTAACTGTGTTCTTAAACTGGCCCAGAGCCGTCCCGATAGCAATAGCCATCTGACCAAGCTTCAACTTATCCGAATCACCTAACTCCAACGGCTTAAGGTTAGTGGCATTAATCTTTAAAATAGCCAAATCAAAGAGAGGATCCCGATATATTTTTTCTACTTTGTACTCCTTGTTATCGTTAGTAATCACCTTGTAACTAGCTTGAGTATCGGAAACCACATGCTTATTGGTGATAATTAAGCCATCTTTAGAGACAATAAAACCAGAACCAATATTTTGTTCGACTTTCTTCTTTTTAATTGAAGGAGGAGCTAAATTAAAGGGATCAAATAAATCCTCAAAGGGGTCAAAAACGATTGTTGTTTTTTTAATGCCTACGGTGACTACTGAAGGGGTGGTTTTGGCCACTACATCAGTAATAACCGACTCTTGATAAACCACTCTCTCATTTTCAACTATCTTTTTAGAAGTATTTTGACTCCTTAACCAACTAACATTCCAATGAAGTTTGTTTCCAATTTTACTTAGAAGCTGATTTTGGCTAGCCCCACCTGCAAAGGCAGCCACAATTACTAAGAGCAGTGCTAAAAACCAAAATATTTTCTTCATTTTATCTTTACCTCAAAATCAATCTTAACTTTTTCCTTCCCTATCTTTATCTCTACTGTATACTTCCCGACCTTCTTAATCGGTTGTTTTAGTTTAATATCTTTTTTATCAACTTGCAACTTGTCAGCTAAAACCTTCGCCGTAAGAGCCTTAAATAACTTGCCGCTCTCCTTATTTCCATCCAATTTAAAAGTTACTCTTTCCTTTTTTAATCTCTCAATTATCTTCTTAGCTTCTTTTTCTTTCTTTTCTTCTTCAGTTTGCCTCTCTGCTTTTAACTTTTCCAACTTCCTAAGGTTCGCTGGCGTGGCCGCTACTGCTAAACCTCGTGGAAAAAGATAGTTAAAAGCATAACCAGATTTAACCTCCTTTACCTGACCACTATCTTTGATTATTACCTTCATAGAACTCTTTCAAGTAATGAGAGTAATTTAATAAAACTTTTTCAGCTTTTTCTAGATAAAGCTCTTCTATTTGATTATAATCTTTCCCTTTCATCTCTTCTTCTTTTACCTCTATCTGTGGTTTTATCCCTCGATTATGAACCCACTCTCCAGTCGGCGTCAACCATTTAGCGATGGTAATATGAAGACCAGCTCCTCCAGCCAAGTCCTTAACTTCTTGAATAGTTCCCTTACCAAAAGTTGTTTGGCCAACAATAATAGCTCGGTGGTGATCACGTAAAGCACCAGTAACAATTTCTGAGGCTGAAGCACTTCCTTTGTTTACTAAAACCACTAATGGTTGATTAATTAACCTACCCTGGCGATTGACCTTACTTAACTGCCGACTACCATCCCGATTTTCTTCTATTACTATAGTTCCTTTATCGATGAACTCAGAGGCTATATAGATGGCACCATCAAGATAACCACCAGGGTTATTTCTCAAATCTAAAATCACCCCTTTAAATTCTTGAGGATGTAACCTCTGATAATTAATTATCTTATCCACTGCCTGACGCCACTGGCCATCAGTTAAGTCACCAAATTTATAAAGGCTTAGATGGGCAAAACTACCCTCTGAGGTTTGAAGAATCTTCAACTCAACGGTGGGGACAGTAATGGTATCTCGAACAATTTTAATATTTAAAGGTTGAGAAACACCTTGACGAATTATAGTCAGAACAACTGGTGTTCCTTTAGGCCCGCGGATTTTTTTAACTGCTTCTGGCAAGGACATATGGAGAGAATCTTGACCATCAATGGCAGCTATAACATCTCCTGCTTTTATTCCTGCTCTATAAGCTGGAGTATTAGGCAAAGGCGAAATAACGCTTAGTTTATTATCTCGATATCCAAGCTGAATCCCTACCCCTTCAAATTGTCCTTTCAAATTATCCTTACTCTCTTTGTTTTCTTGGGGGGGAAGGTAAGCGGTGTAAGGGTCCCCTAAAGAAGCCACCATTCCTTGAATCGCTCCTTGAACCATTTTTTTAGGTTGGACTTTATCTTGAAAGAGGAAATCACTTTTGATTAATCCCCAAACCTGCCAAAAACTCGACATATCCACCTTGTCCTGGTGGCATAGTTGGGAAACAGAGGTAATCTTATTTGTTTCTAGATTATATCTTTTCCAATTAAGGGATGGGTAATAGCTAGCCGCCCCGCTTCCAAGAACAAAGCCGATGAGTAAAAGAAGAATTATCTGTAGTTTTTTAAGCTTCATTAAATAACCCCCAATTTACTCTTGTTGATAATCAACCATTTATCCTCAAAATGAGGCAGATTTCCTTTTTTAATCTTCACCTCCCAGCCTAATCCAGAACAAAGGTTTTTTGGGACTTTACTTGAGTTTAACACTACTCCAGTTGCTGATAAAGCCTTAATTAACAAACATACTTCTTGGCTTGGCTTATCAACTATTACCCCCCTACCCTCAATTCTTAACCTATCCATTAACTCCACTTGCTCGGGATATGTTCCTTTGATGATTATATCCTCTTTATAAGGAGTTAACCACTCTATCTCTATTTCTTGCCAACATTCGCTTCGACACCACAAACCTTCTTTTTCCTCCCTTTCAATCACTACTGGAAAGGGGAGCTGATAAGTTACCTTCTTCCCTTTTTGGGGCTGAATAACTACTTCACCTTGACTTACTTCTTCAATAACACCGCTTAAGGGCATAACTAACTGGTAAGCATTTTTACTTAAAAAACGCCTCTTTTCCCAAATTACTTCTCCTTCGGTTAACTGGCGACCAATAAGAGGTTGAAAAATCTTTTTTACTTCCTGATAATTCAAATCTAATTCAGCCACCACATCCCAGATGAATTTCTCTCCTCCTATCTCTCCTATAGCAATTGGTTCATTAGGAGAAATCTTCTCCCCCTTTTTGGCCTTAAGTTCTAATTTGCCGGGGGTTGACCAAAAGAAGCGCATAACTATCTCATTCGGTAACTCTTCGGGTGGGTAAATGGTAAAAGAGCTAACATCCGAGCCCGTTTAATCTCTCGGCTAAGACGGCGCTGATGCTTAGCGCACACTCCAGTCAGGCTTCGGGGCAGAATCTTCCCTTGAAGGGAAATAAATTTTTTTAAAGTCTCCACATCTAAGTAGTAAGGTTCCTTCTTTTGACTACAAAAGGGGCATTTTTTGAATCGCCGGTTCTTGGTTGTTTTACTCCTCTTTGGTTTCATCTTTCTTCTCCTTTTCTTCTTCTTTTACCGTCTCACTTTTCCCTTTCTCCTCTTCCGCCGCCTCAAATGGCAGGTCATCATCAGGTAACTCAATAACATCCAATTCATCTTCTTGAGGCACATCTAAGGGCATATCTCCAGGAGCTGTAGAAGGAGATGATGGCTGAGAAGTAGAAACAGCTGCTTCATAAGGCTTTCCTCCAGCTAAAAGAATCATATCAGTAATAATAATTTCAGCAACATCCCGCCGAACATTTTCAGCAGTTGTCCAACTTCGGTAATGAAGCCGACCTTCAACATAAACCTTACTCCCCTTGACTAAGAGTTGGGAACAGATCTCAGCTAACTTATCCCAAGCCACAATCCGATGGAACTCTGTCTCTTCCTTCTTAGTCCCATTGGTAGTCCAACGGCGGCTGGTAGCCACAGTAAAAGAAACAACTGCTTTATTATTTGGGGTATACCGGAGTTCCGGATCCCGGGTTAAGTTACCTATTAATTGAATACGGTTAAGCGATCGAGACGCCATACTACCTCCTTTAATCTTCCTTTGTTACTAACAAATGACGCAAATATCCCTTATTATTTAGATAAAAGAAACGGTTTATTTTAGCTGCTAAATCCATATCCTTCTTCGTCTGAAGGGAAAAGAAAGAATAATTAGCTTTTAGCTGCTTTTTTATTGGGTAAGCAAGAGACTTCACTCCTAATGACCGAGTTTCTTTTATCTCTACTTTTTCCTTAGCCAATTCTGTTTTTAATTGTTCAATTAACCCCTTGCTGTTGACGGTGGTTAAAACAACTAATTCATATTTTTTCATTCAATCCTCCAACTCACACATAGAGAGTATATCATAGCCTAGCAAAATACTACCTAAGCCAATCCAAAAAAGATAACTACTCCTAAACCAATTAACAAAATACTCCAGCTAAGCGTCGAGGTAAATAAGGATGATGGCCCTGTAACTGGCAAAGTTGGGGTCGCTGAGGCTGAACTAGTTGGCGAGGCTGAAGCAGTGCTTAAGCTAGATGTGGAGGAAGTAGTAATAGTATAAGTTCCGCCACTTACTGTTGCCAGAATGTCCTGATTATTTGAGGTAACATTAGAGTCATCTGTTGAACCCTGAGTAAAAACAAAAGTTACCGGAGCTTGACCAGTTGCTAGAGCCTTAAAAGTAATAGTAGCTATCTTATCTACTCCCGTAAATGTTCCTGATGAAGTAGTTAAGTTAATATGTAAGGTCCCTTTAGGGCTGTCTTGAACCGAAACATTAGGAAAACTAGTGGTAGCTGTAGTTTTAATGTACTCTAACTTCGTAGTGGGATAGTTTAAAACAACATCAACACTTGAAACAGCTGCTCCATCAGTGTCTAGATTAACATCAACAGCTAAATTATCTCCTACTTCTACTGTTTTAGTTTTGGGTGACAAGGAAAGAGAAGCATCCGCAGCTAGAGCTGCCGAAGCAAAAGAAGTAAGAAATAAAAATACCAAGGCTAATCCAAAAACAAACTTTCTTTTCATTCAACCACCTATTAGTTTTAATCTACCTTCTTTTAATAATATCGTCAAGACCCCCCCTTACTTAATTTTTAATTTGAAATTTGAAATTTTTAATTACCTAATTATCAAAGCTCGGAACTCAGTCTCAGAACTTGGAACTCAGTTTATCTGGAACTAGGAACTAGGTAATCGGAACTTGGAACTTATAACTTAGCTTGTTAGG
>JALVIH010000037.1 GCA_027028625.1 bacterium
CCAAATATCTAAACAAAGACAAGAGTTTAAATATTTAAGTTTTGAACATTAGTATTTGTTTAGGATTTAGATATTAGAGATTAGGATTTGATATAATATATTGTCCTGGTCTTTAGAGCGAGGTGGCCCGACCTGATTTGTCCGCCGGAAACGGTGGATCCGTTCTGAACTCAGTCGTCAAACACCTCAGCGCCGACGATACTTGCTGGCTTAGCCGGCAGGGACAATAGGTCAAGGCCAGGACTTTTTTTGAAAATTAAAAAACCCACCGAGAGGTGGGTTTTTTATTATTAAAACTGACTGTCGAGAGTTACTTCAACTCCACTTGGGCGCCGGCGGCTTCGAGCTTTTTCTTAGCCTCTTCAGCTTCTTCCTTCTTGACGCCTTCTAAGACTGGCTTAGGAGCTGACTCAACTAGATCTTTAGCCTCTTTAAGGCCTAAATCTTGGCGAAGCTCGCGGACAGCCTTAATAGCGGCTATTTTATTAGAGCCGGCGGCGGTGAGAATAACATCAAACTCTGTTTTCTCTTCCGCCTGTTCAGCTGGCTGGGCACCAGCGGCAGGAGCTGCTACTGCGGCTACAGGAGCCGAGGCAGTTACTCCAAACTTATCTTCTAAAGCTTTAACTAGTTGAGAAAGCTCGAGAACTGATAGTTTCTCGACTTCATCAACTATTTTTTGTAGGTTGGCAGGAAGTTTAACTTCCTCTGTTTTCTTTTCGTCAGCCATTTTTCCTCCTTTTAAATTAATAATATTATTAAGACTTACTCTCTTGGATACTTTGTAAAGTCCAGATTAATTGTTTCATTGGCCAGCTAAGGCTATTTACTAAGCCATAGACTGGGCTGTTAAGGGCCCCGACCATCTGAGCTTGAAGTGTCTGTTTATCCGGTAACTTGATAAGCTGGTCGATTTCTTCAGGGGAGTAAATTTGTTTTTGGGTGAAACCTAGCTTGAAGGTTGGATTTTCTTTACCCTCTTCTTGTTTAAATTGTTCGACAGTTTTAAGAGGCAAAACCTCGTCCGCTTGGGAAAATATAGCTGCAATTGGTCCTTGAAGGACTTTATTTTCCTCTATCTTCTGGGCTATATCCTTATTGGCTGCCATCAGGGCTAATTTAAAAAGGCGATTCTTAATAACCATCAACTTAGCCTGATTCTCTTTTAGTTTATTTCTTAACTCATTTATCTGGCTAGCTGAAAGGGTAGAGTAGTCAGCTAAAAATACGGCTTGAGCTTCTTTTATAAGCTCCTCGATTTTAGCAACTGTTTCCTTCTTTTTTTGATTTGGCATAGCATAGCCTCCTAATTGGAACCAAGACAGGGGAAAAATTATCCGCCTCGGTGGGCTTTTTAATTTCCAGTCTTCTGGAACCCCCACTGTCTTTGGCCTAACTACGAAGTAATTATAACACAATATGCCAGCCTCAATTGTTGATTGGAAATCAGAGCTTGGAACTTAGAATTCGGTAAAAAAGCACCAAACCTGCCTGCCGGCAGGTCACAAATTCCAAGGATACAAACAAATTTCAAATCCCAAATTCCAATAACCAATGATTAAAACCTTTTCTCGGGTCATTCTGAGCCCCAGCGAAGAATCTAGCGAAGCGCAAAGGTACTGCACCCACGCTTGAATTTACTCTCATGCGCCTTCGGCTAGATCCCGACAAGTCGGGATGACTTGAAGAGAGGAAAAGGACTGCTCCGATAAGCTAGGATAACTGGAAAAGCCAGTGAGCAGCTGGTTATCAATCGGTGAAAATTATCGAAGCGTAGCCAACGACGGAGTTATAATCGCCGCTGGTCTGAGCGGAGGTGGTGTAATCTACTAACTGGGGTTGCCAATTGTTCTCTCTCGCCAGTTTTATTAAAATAGCAATAGCCCATTGACCGCAGGCCTCGATAGCTGGATATTCTGAGTCGGGAGAACGGAGGGCAGTTTCCAGGTCTAGGTTAAGAATAGTCTCGATAGTAAAACGATCTTTACTCACAGCTAGTTCCTGAGGATAGTAATGGGATAAGTCAGAACTGACGACTAGAAGTGTTTTTTCATCTAAGTTTTGGTTGATAAAGTTGGTAACTTCCTCTAAGTATTTGGGGATGCTAGTTAAAAAGGGAGATATGGTGAACTCTTGCTTCAAGGAGTATTGGAGGAAGGGGAGTTGGACCTCTAAGGAATGTTCTGGTAAGTGGAATTCTCTTTCGCTGAAACTAAAAGGTAGTTCAAGAGGTAATTTTTTCAGTCTTACTACTCCAAGAGGTGTTTGCCAGAAATCGTGGTTGTCTCCAGCTAGGCCAGCAACTCCAAAGAAGTGGGAAGGGCCCAAAAGGATAATGTTGGAATAGTGGGAAGGTTCTAAAAGAGCGTAAGCTTTAGCGGCGGTAGGCCCACTATAGATATAGCCGGCATGAGGGCTGAGGATTGCTTTTATTCTAGGATTGTGTCTAGTCGATGCTGGCCAAAAGGAGGTGAGGAGGTTTTTTAACTCCTCTTCATCTGCCGGATAAAACCTGCCTGCTGCCGCTGGAGGGCGGATGTTGGTTTGATTCATTGCCAAACCCCCTTAATTTGGTAACTGCACTGTTGACATTGACCGGTTTTAAGATTGAGATTAACCACTTCAGTTTGCCAACCCTCCCTTTTAATGAGAAGTGAATGACATTTAGGACAATAAGTTGAGGAATGTTTAGGATCCAAGATGTTGCCGATGTAAACATAGTTTAGTCCTTCTTTTTTTCCTATTTCCCAAGCTCGGAGAAGAGTTTCAGGAGAGGTTGGTGGGGTGTCTAGCATTTTATAAGCTGGGTAGAAGGCGGTAACATGCCAGGGAATATCAGGGTCAATATTAGCGATGAAATGAGCAATTTGTTTTAGCTCATCAGGATCATCGTTGTGATGAGGGATAATAAGAGTTGTTATCTCCAAGTGAATGTTCTTTTGGTAAACCAACTTAATGTTTTCCAGAACGTCTTTTAATCTCCCCTTTACAATTTTTCGATAGAAATCCTCATTAAAGCTCTTTAAGTCGATGTTTATAGCATCGAGGTAAGGGGAGATATAGTCAAGGCTTTCTACTGATTCAAAACCGTTAGAAACAAAGACATTCTTAATCTTCTTTTGATGGGCGAGTTTAGCCG
>JALVIH010000038.1 GCA_027028625.1 bacterium
GTCCAAATAAGTTTCTCTATTTTCACTGGGCAAAGTAGTACTCCTCTAGGGTCAAACGGAGGCAGGTGAGTTGCTCACCTGAGAAAAACGATGGGGTTCTTAAAAGTTATCTTAAAAGTTCTTAATAAAGAAGAAGCAAAGGAAAGAGAAAAAGGAGAAGAAAAAAGAGAGACTTCTCAACCAAAAAAACAAAAACCTAAGGTACTGAATCAAGGCAAACCTTCGTCTTCTATTGTTAGCACTGCTCAAACAAAAGCCAAGGAAATTATTCTCCAAGCTAAAGAAGAGGCCTTAAAAATACGGGAAAATGCCCAAAAAGAAGCCGAAGAACAAAAATTAGCAGCTGCTCAAGCTAAAGAACGAGTTTTAAAGAAAGAGGCAGAATTAGACCGCCTCCGTGGCCGCTTGGAGGAAAAGGAAAATTACCTTACCAGCCAGGAAAAGAAGATTGAGGCCCAACTAACTCAAATTGAGGAATTAAAAAAGAAGTATCTGGCTAAGATAGAAGAGGTTTCTGACTTAACCAAAGAAGAGGCTAAGCAAATTCTCCTCCGAGGGTTGGAAAAGTCCCTTCGTGATGAGATGGTTAAACGCATCCAAGCTGTCGAGGAAAAAACAAAAGAAGAAGCTGAAGCGAAAGCTCGGGAAATCTTGGCCACAGCCTTAGTCCACGGGGCTATCGACTACGTTCCTGAATATACTATCTCAGTAGTTAAACTTCCCTCTGAAGATATGAAGGCTAGAATTATCGGCCGAGAGGGAAGAAACATCCGCACCTTTACTAAGGTAACAGGAGTAGATCTAGAAATAGATGAGACTCCAGACTCAATTCGATTATCCTCCTTCGATCCGGTCAGGAGGGAAATTGCTCGAGTAGCTTTAGAAAGGTTAATTGCTGATGGCCGTATTCAACCCAGCCGGATCGAGGAGATTGTAGCTAAGACTAAGAAAGATATTGAGAAGATAATGTACCAAGCCGGCGAAGAGCTATGCCACAAAGTCAAGGTTTATAATCTCCCTTCCGAGATCGTGGCTATGCTTGGCCGCTTTAAGTACCGCTTCTCCTACGGCCAAAATATGATTACCCACACTCTTGAGGAAACAAAAATCGGAATCGCCCTAGCCTATGAATTAAAAGCAGATGTTAATGTTGTCCGCTTAGGGTGTCTCCTTCATGATATTGGAAAGGTTATTCCCGACCGCGAAGGCAGCCATGTTGATTTAGGAGTTGAGTTTTTATCCAACTTTGATCTTCCAAAAGCAGTCATCAATGCCGTAGCTGAACATCATGAAGATAAACCGTTCTCATCGGTTGAGTCAATGATTGTCTATGTGGCCGATGCTGTTTCCGGAGCCCGCCCAGGAGCCCGTTACGAAGACTACCATGAATACGTCAAGCGGCTTAAAAGCTTGGAGGATGCCGCCAAACAATTTAAGGGAGTAAAAGAAGCCTATGCCCTTCAAGCAGGACGGGAAATTCGGGTAATGGTCGATCCTGAGATGGTCAGTGATAAAGAACTTCCTCTCCTAACCCATAAGATAAAAGAGGAGATTGAAAAAAAGATAACCATCCCTGGTAACGTTGTTGTCAATGTTATTCGGGAAAAAAGGATGAAAGAAATTATTAAAGCTAAACATTAAAAAATTAAAGGAGGAATAAATGAAAAGATCTGATCTTATTACCATTGTGGCCAAGAAAACTCTCCTTAGCCACAAGTTAGCTGCTGAGGTGGTAAACACCCTCTTCCAAGAAATAAAAGACCAACTCAAACGTGACGAAAAAGTGGTTATTTGGGGTTTCGGCACTTTCTATACCAAGACCGTAGCCAAAAAGAAGGGCATTCACCCGGTAACTAAACAAGAAATCATCCATAAACCTCACCGAGTGATTCGCTTCGTGGCTGCCCGGCGGTTCCGCCAGGAGATAAAATAAAGAATGCCTAGAGGCAAAATTGTACTTCAATCAATAGCTATTTCCTTAGGGCATCGCGTCTTAAAACATTATCAATCTGCCTCTAGTTAAAATGTTTCACTTGTATGGTTTCATCCTCAGCTTGGGAGTTGTTGCTTTTTACTGGCTGATCGAGTTTTCGCCTTTTTTCAAAAAACAAAAACAGGTCTATTCTAACTACTTTTTCCTCCTCCTCTTTCTAGCTTTAATCTTCGGCCGTCTTTACCATCTTCTTTCTAGTTCCAATTACTACTTCCACCACCCCCTAGAAATGGCTTTTTTCTGGCAAGGAGGAATGAGTATCATCGGCAGCCTCATCGGTTTAGTAATAGGCTTAGGAATAATAGCCCAACGAGAAAAAATTTCTTTTTCAGTTTTAGCTGACCCCCTTTTTCTCTACCTTCCTTTCTTTCAAGCTCTAGGCCGGCTGGCCAACCTTTACAACCACGAGTTGTTAGATAAACCAACCAACCTGCCGTGGGGAATATATCTTCCTCCATCTCAAAGGCCGGCTGAGTATCTGGAGTTTAAATACTTCCACCCCCTCCCTCTCTATGAATTACTTTTTGACTTAGTTCTTTTCTTTTTCCTTCTCAATCGGGCTAAAAGAAACCACCTTCAACCCCCAGGCCAAATAACTGGTTGGTATTTCTTTTTCTACGGCCTAATCCGTTTAGTTTGTCAACCTTTCAGGGGACGATCGAATAATTTTTACTTCCTTAATATTAATATGAGCTTGGGTTTCTTTTTCTTTTTTATCCTCTTTGGCTTGTTCTTAATTATTTCTGCTAGAATGAGATATGCACCGTTTAAAGATAATTAAGTCGGATGGTAAAAAAGAAGATTTTGACTGGCAAAAATACCATCATTCCCTCATTAAAAGCCAGGTACGACAAACCACTATCAACCAGTTGAGACGATTAATTGAACCCCATCTCTACAATGAGATGCCGACTAAAGAGATTTATACTCTAACTAAAGAGTTCCTCCACCGTTTAGGAGAGAAGAAGGGTTTCTACCTTTACCAGCTACGAGAGGCCATTGCTAATCTTGACTCAATTGCCTTTGAAAAATACATAGCCCAACTCCTAGCTAAATGGAAGTACACTACCCGATGGAATGTTTTAGTTGGAGGTCGGTGTATTGAACATCAAGTAGATGTAGTAGCCGAAAAAGGAAACAAACGTTTGATGGTCGAGTGTAAACATCACCACAACTACCATCGTGACTCAGGTTTAGGGAAGATAATGGAACTGGATGCTCGGATAAAAGATGTCAATCAACTAGAAGGCCCGATCACTTATTCCACTGAGGAGCCGGTAGAAAGAATGCGCTTTGACCAGGCTTGGTTAATAACTAATACCAAACTCTCCTATCACGCTATCCAGTACGCTGACTGTAAAAATATCATTCTAACCGGTTGGCGGTTTGGCCACCTTCTTAGTCTAGAACACCTCAGCCAAGAGGTTAATCTTTACCCTCTAACTCTCATCGGACTCTCGACTCAAGAATCAGCTGCGCTTGTCCCTTTTGATTTGGTAACAACTAAAGACATTCTTGGAAAAAGACCTTCCGCTGAAGTTTATCAATTTGTTCCGTCAGAAAAATTTAACCGAATGAGAGAGCTGGCTCTTTTTCTCAGCCGACAATCAGATAATTAAGCGCGTCTTCTCTCCTAAGAAAAAACTAGCCCGATTAGAATGGTGATTACCTTGAATAAAGGTACCTCGACCGATTAAACTAGCGTCAATTGGTTTCTTAACATCTTGAATCTCGACATCAGTCATTAGAACGCTGTTTTCGATACTGGCATTCTTAACCGAACAACGATCATCTATTGAAGTATAAGGGCCAATATAGGCATCCTCGAGAACAACATCATCACCAATACTTACTGGACCGCGAAGGTGACTATTTTTAATACGGCAGTTTTTGCCTATCTCCACCCGCCCCTCAATGACCACGTTGTCTTTAGTTAACTGAGGATATTCCCTTTCAGTTAAGTTCCTATCCAGAAGATATCTATTAGCCGCTAGCCAATCATCAAACTTTCCTGGATCCAACCATTTACCTTTATACTCAATCACATCTACTCGGTAATGATGGTCAATTAACCATTGAAATGGAGCACTTATCTCTAACTCTCCCCTAGCTGAAGGTTGAATTCTATCCTTGCCTTGGAAGCATTTAAAGACTTCTTTAGTAAAGAAATACAAGCCAGGAATAGCAAATTTATGAGGAGGATTCTTCGGCTTCTCAACATATTTGACCAAGCGGCCCTTTTTATCAAAATATGGCACTCCCATTCGGCTGTTTTCCGGATGTTCAACCATAGTGACCATCGCATCTGGCTTCTCTTTAAGAAAATGCTTCACTTCCTTCTCTATGCCATCAGCAAAGATATTATCACCCAAGTGAAGGAGAAAAGGCTCACCAGCTAACCAATCCTCACACACTTGGAAAATATTAGCTAATCCCAAAGGTTTTTCCTGCAAAATATAACTAAACTTGACCCCCCAGCGGCTACCATCACCAAGATATGACTTAACAATCTCTAACCAACCTGGATTATAAGTGATAGCAATCTTTTTTATTCCAGCAGCAACAATTGTTTCAATGGGGTAGAAGATAAGAGGCTTATTAGCAACTGGGATGAAGTGCTTATTGTTGGAGAAGGTAATTGGCTGCATCCGGGTTCCTCGTCCCCCGGTTGGCACTATCGCTTTCATATTTTTTATTGTAACACGATTAGTGAACTGTTAATCGAGAAGGGTTATTTCTTTGATTCGGGCTGTTGTCCCTTTGGTAAGAATCACTTTACTAGGGGATAGATGAAAGTAACGACTTATCACTTTAAGAAGGGCTTTGTTGGCTTTTCCCTCCCTAGCCGGAGGAGTAACTCTAACTAGATAAACCCCTTCTTCTAATGTTGGCTGGCAACTGTTCAAACGACTTCCTGGCTTAACGATTACCTTAATTTTTCGCATCTCCAGGAGAAAGTTGTTTATGTTTATACTCCTCTATTTGGCTTATCTTCCGTTCCATTCTTTTATAACGGACTGTTCGTATTTTGTCTAAACGCTCATCAACTTTTTTAAAAAGATCATTGAGCCCTTCAAACTCTCCTTTAAAAAGCTGCCATTGGTGAGAAAAATCACCAATTAGCTTGACTATCTGGCGGAGATTTTTTTCATAATAAAAGTTACGGTAGGATTCAAAAATAATCCGGGCTACAGCATAAAAGGTAAAGGGAGAGGCAAGAATTATCTTATTAGCCATAGCTTCATCAATAACCTCCCCTAAGCGCTCATTTATGAAACCAAAAACCATCTCGTTGGGAATAAACATTACGGCATAATCAAGAGTCCCTTCCTGGGGATTGATATAACCCCGGCTCTTAATTTCCCGGATTTTATTTCTAACCTCTTCCCTAAACTTCTGTAAATACCTCTTTTTCTCCTCAGGGTCTTCTGTCTGCAACCAAGCTTGAAGATGCTTAAAAGGAAACTTGACATCCACATTGACTACCTTGTTATCTGGCAGTTTAAAAACAATATCCGGCCGGCCGTTTACTCCGCTTTGCTGGACTTCATAATGAATTCCTTTTTGAAGCCCAGCGGCCTGGAGGATGTCTTCAGCTATCCTTTCCCCCCACGATCCAAGCCGTTGATTATTTGATAACAACCTCTTTAACTCATCAGTTGAGGCTTTAAGATCTCCAGTGAGGCGACGATGTTCTTCTAGACTTTGGCGAAGAGAGCCAAACTGGGTCGAGGTCTGTTTACTCAACTCGACCAGCTCAGTCTGAGTCTGGCGGAGAAGCTTTTCTATCTGGCCAACAGTTTGGTTAATCAGGCGACGCTCAGAAGCTAATTTTTCTTCAGTTTCTTTCCCTTTTAAAGACAAGCGGTCTTCAGCCATCTCCACAAGTGTATTGATATTTGAAGCCAAGGCTTGTTGAGAAATATCCCGAAAGCGCTGTTCCAAGTAGCGAGTTAGAAGAATGAGTAATAAAACAACTAAACCAATACCTATCCCTACCATCAACCACATATACTTCATTCTACATCATTTTAGGAGAGGAGGAAGATAGAGCTTGGTTATTGGAGCTGGGTAATCAGAACTCAGAGCTTGGAACTTAGTAATTGGAACTAGGAACTCGGAGCTTAGAACTTAGTTTGTAAAGTTAGAAAGTTCATAAAGTAAAACTTCTCTCGCGTCATCCCGAGCGGAGCGAAGGATCTAGCGAAGCGCAAAAGTATTGGCACCAACATTTGGAAGCACACTCATGCGCCTATCGGCTAGATCCTTCACTTCGCCTGGCGGCTCGTTCAGGATGACTTCCTAAAAAGGTTTTGAATTTTGATCATTAGGATTTTGATTATTGCCTGCCCTGTAAAGAATGAAATTTCTTTCGGGGTTTAGGATTTTCCGCCCAAGGCGGATCCGCCGTGGCGGAAGAGTTTAGAATTTAGAATTTATTTGGAGCTTAGGATTTCGGATTTAGTGCTTTCTTTCAACTTAGTTCCTAGTTCTTAGTTCCAAGTTCCAATTATCATATTCCAAGTATGCTAGAATTAAATTAGTAGCAAGTTAAAGGAGGAAAAAATGCTTATCTGGATCGGTGTAATAATCGGAGTTATAATTTTATGGCTAATCTTTACCTATAATGGTCTAATTCAATTAAAGGTTAAAATTCAAGCCTCTATTCAGGAAATTGGAAACCAGCTTAAACGCCAAGCTAGTCTTATTCCAAACTTAATCGCCGCCACTAAAGGATATATGGAACACGAGAATGAAGTCTATGATAAACTAACCGCTGCCCGGAACTTAGCTACAAAAGCTGTTGACACCAACGACTTGGCTAAGATGATGCAAGCTTCTAATAAAATGAGTGAAGCTTTTAAACCTATGTTTGCTTTATGGGAGAGTAATCCTCAGTTTAAATCCAACGAAACTGTAGCTCAGTTGATGACTGAACTGAGGGACACAGCTGACAAAATTATGTACGCCCGCCGGGTTCTTATTGACCTAGCCGCTGACTACAATACCAAGATTCAAACTATCCCGACTGTCTTTGTGGCTGGACTATTAGGTTTCAAAAAAGTGGCCGGTTTACAGACCCCAGAAAGCGGGCCACACCTTGAGGTTAGTCTAGAAGAAACTAAAACACCTCAGGTTAAGCTTTAAACTAAAGAATGATAAGGGCTTTGTTTTTCATTTCTTTGGTCGTAGTTCTTTCTCTTCTTCTACCTATTATTCTTTTTCTGTCCGCCGCTAAGATTCTTCTTTTTGGGATCATTCTCCTCCCCCTACTGGCTATCATCTACTTTATTGCTTCAACATTTATCTTAATGTGGTTAGCAATTTTCCTTCTGAATCGTCTTTTAACTCCAAACATTATTGGTAAAATTATTACTCTTTACCTTGCTCTACTTATCATCGCTCTTTTTATTCTCATTATTTTCGGGCGGACTTAGGTCCAAAAGAGAAAAAACGATACTCTTGCCATTGGCTCCCTAATTGCCTCTGATACAACATTACCCCCTGAACCCGTAAATCTACTTTTAAGTTATATTTCCTAATCTCTTCTTTCACCAGATGTAAACGGTTATATGTCAAATGGTTAATCAAAGTAAGATGAGGTCGAAAAAACCTCCTTTCCCGCAATGGCCATTTTAACCATTCGTCCAGAGACCGTTTTAGTTTTTTAATTTCTTCTCCTCTTTCCGGTTCAAGAACAATAGTCGCATATTTCAGATGCTTATAAACAGCTATTTTCTTAAACTCAACTTTAAAGCTTTCTTTATCTTGGGCCCATTTTTCAAGAGAAGCCTCAAAAAGGGTTATGTTCCGCTCTTGAAAAGGGGGTAAAAGAGTAATATGGGGTGGACTAGAGATCGGCCTATTAGGTTGGTGGAGTTTTCTTAAATAAATAAAAAAACTTGTTTCTTTTGGTGGTAAGTTAACACCAACAAAATACTCAAACTCTGCCACTTTTTATTGATTCCCCAATTTTCTCTCAATCTCTTCCAGCTTTTCTACTGTCTTTTGCATCTCAGCTAACTCTTTTGCTTGTTTTTTAGAACGTCTTATTAAGAGATAAACTAGAAGTACCACTAAACTTATCAAGGCAGCACCTACGGCCATTTCTTTTACTGGAACAATCCAAAAAACAATTGTCCTCCCCATATTATTACCTCCCCCGAAAGTAGTTAAAACTGTAGCCTTGTAGTAACCAAAATGCCACTTGTTAGGCATAGTAACTCGAAAATCCCTTACTGCCTGGGGAAGAATCCTTTCTGACTTAAGGTTAAGGTTGTACTTTTCGGGGAAAAAATAATTACTCACTAATACCGTATTAGAAAACATACTATGAACATTAGATAAATTTTCAACCTTGATATCAAATGTTACCGGGCCATAATTCAAGAAACGTTTGCCTCCTAGAATATCAAAATGGGTTATTCGAGCAGCATACTGAACCGGTCCACTCACTCTCACTAAAACCAACTCAGCCACGGAGGCTACTACTGAGGTTCCACTCTCTACTGCCGTTTTCTCATTCGCTTGGTACTTTCTTCCTTCTGAAGAAGCAACGATGGCAAAGTAAAAACCGCCGGGTGGGGCATTCTGAGGCAGAGAAATTGTGTAACTTACCACCTTTGATTTTTTAGGCTCTATCTTCACCCGTTGGGGGTAAACTGTAACCCAATCTTTCGTCTGAGGAAGAGGTTCATCCGATATATCTACTTCTCCCTTTTCTCCACGGGGATAAAACTCTGAAGCTCGAAGATCAACAATAACTGGGCTATCACTATTATTATAGATAGTCAAACCTGAAGTAGAACGACTTCCTGGATTAAGAATTAACTCATTAATCGGCGGTGAGATAGTTAAAAAAACCCTATCTAAAGCCTGAGTAGGAGAAGAGAAAATAAAAAGACCAAAAGCAGTAACCAATACCC
>JALVIH010000039.1 GCA_027028625.1 bacterium
GAAGTGAAAAGTTAGAGTGGAAAGTGGAAAAGAAGTTAAAGTGGAAGTTAAAAATGGAACTAGGAACTAAGAACTAGGAACTAGGTCATTGGAACTTGGAGCTTGGAACTTGGAACTTAGAGCTTAGTTTATCTTGAACTAGGAACTAGGTTAGAAAATAACAAATCACAAATTCCAAGTATCCAAACAATATCCAAATTCCAATAACCCAAAAACATCAGAATATTTATTTTGTTGATTTTGCAATAATGGCTGACAATATATTTCTTAATTGTTGGCTTTCATCTATAAGTTTAATTACCTCATTTTTTGAATCAGGATTAGCCTCTAATACAAGATTAAGCCAGAAAGTAGTTTCCTTGGCTTCTTTCCGAGCTATTCTTAACCTATGAATGAAATCTTTCTTTCCTAAGGTATCATTAGCTTCTCTATGGTTTGCTCCAATTGAACCAGCGGATCTAATCAGTTGATCTATTAATTTAAAATTGATTGTATTACGAGAAAGATTTCTACAAAGTCTAATAACATCCCTGGCAAACTTTAATGTCCTTTCCTCTAAGTTATATTTATTGTTTGTGTTTTGTATTTTAGTCATTGGATTTTGTTTGTTTCTTGGAATTTGTTATTTGGTGCTTTTTTATCTAGTTTCAAATCTGGTGCACGGTCGAAGGAGGAGAAATCAGCAACTACTTCCCCTCGAAGATAAGTGTAGTAAGCAGCGATGCCGATCATAGCTGCATTATCAGTGTAGAGACGCCGATCGTCGGGGAGTAAAAGAGGCAACTGCCGCTCTTGGGCCAGGCGGCCAACTAACTGGCGAATCCGGCGATTATTCGCCACTCCACCCCCCAAGCTAATCCCTTTTAACTGAGGATACTTAGCCAAAGCTTGGCTTAACTTAAACTCAACAACCTCTTCTACTGTTTTCTGGAAAGAGGCAGCCAGATCAGCTACAAATTTAGCTGGCAGCTTAGCTCGGCCAGAAGAAATGTCCCGCAAAGAATATTCTGGATAATGCTCAGCGATGAGGTAGAGAACAGCTGTTTTCAAACCAGCAAAGCTAAAGTCAAGATTACCTTTTCTCTTCAAAGGCACCGGCAGGGGGTAAATAGCCTGCCCTTGATGGCTCAACTTTTCTATTTCCGGCCCGCCGGGATAGGTTAGAGCCAACATTCTAGCCACCTTATCAAAAGCCTCTCCTAGAGCATCATCAATCGTTCGGCCAATAACCTCATACTCCCCTACTCTTCGAACCAAGACCAACTGGGTATGGCCGCCGGAGATGAGAAAACTAAGGAAAGGAGTTATTTCATCCAGAGAAAAAGGAGGAACTTCATTAGAAGAATGGGCTAAAAAAGAAAGGAGGTGCCCTTCCATATGATTGACTCCAATTAAGGGCTTAGAATACCTTTTCGCCAGCTCTTTAGCTGTTTGAATGCCCACCTCCAAAGCGATAGCTAAACCTGGCCCTTGAGTAACAGCAATTGCCTCAACCTCCGCCGGAGAATTTAATTCAGCTTCCTCTAGAGCTCGCTTAATAACTGAGGGAAGCAGGCGGCGGTGCTGGCGGCGGGCGATATCCGGCACTACTCCGCCGTAGGGACGATGCCACTTAATCTGACTGGCAATGATGTTGCTTAAAACGGCAGTATCCTCAACTACAGCAGCAGCGGTCTCGTCACAGGAGGTCTCGATGGCTAAGATCTTCATCTCTTTTCCAAACGCTTCTTCAAACCTGCCGAGGATAATTGAGGAATCCCGAACTTCTCGGCCCAACTCTTCAGCCCCTCATCAGCGGTCACCAAACTTGCTGGGAGCTGATAAGCCAAAAAGAGAAGGTCTAGGTCAGTCTGGCTGTCCAAAAAACCACCTCTTAGAGCGGTGCGGTACTGCTTTCGCAGACGGCGGATGGCTGCGTCAATGTCTTTTGGCTGTTGGCGGAGAATGGCCTCGGTTAAACGCAGTCCTTTGTAGGACCGCTGACGAATTTCTAAAACCAGTTGGTAAAAGAAACGAGCTGGAATGGTAATCTTCTCAATAAAGGGAGAACGGACAGAAACACTAGCCTCAAGGAGAGAAAGAACCTGATGAGGTTGGTCATCAAAAAACGACTTTATCTCCTCTAAAGCGGAGGGGGTAAGGTAAAAGGTGTCTTCTTTTTGCCGGTTAGCTAAGTCAACAAAGTTAACGATGGCTTCGCTCACCCCCTGCCCCCAATATTTGTAGGAATCCGGGTTAGTAAAAAAACTCGTATCCAGAACCACTTTCATAACTATATGATAGCACCATACCACCTTAATTTTTAATTTGAAATTTTTAATCAAAAATTAATCCCCTAGCTCCAAGTTCCGAGTTCTAAGTTCCAAACTCTAATATCCTAATTTGTCTACTTAACCAGACAAAATAAGGCTAGTTTGTCTAGTTTGGTATAATAAACTATGGAAATACGCCGAGAAATAGAAGACCAAATAAGGCAAAAATTAAAAACAAGCCAAAAGATTATTACTCTTTTTGGCCCTCGGCAAGTAGGCAAAACAACTTTGGTAAAAAAAATCTTAGCTGGATGGAAAGGTAAAACCCTTTATCTGTCTGCTGAGAGACTTGAGGTTCAAACTCAACTCGCTAACTACTCCCTGCCCCATCTTAAGGCTCTCTTTGGCGGCTACCAACTAGTGGTTATCGACGAAGCCCAATATCTCTCTAACATTGGAGTAATCGCTAAAATAATCTACGACTCAAAAATCGTGCCCCACTTAATCCTTACGAGTTCTTCCAGTTTTGATTTAGCCAACAAAACTCAAGAGCCCCTAACCGGCAGGAGCTGGACTTTTAAACTATACCCTTTTTCTTTAAGAGAACTGAAGCCCTATTATTCTCCCATAGAGTTTTCCTCTTTCCTTGATCAATTTTTAGTCTATGGACTTTATCCAGAGGTTGTTCTAGCTCCAAATAATAAAGAAAGGTATGAAATCTTAGCTGAATTAGTTAATCAATACCTTTATAAAGACATCCTTATTCTTTCCAACCTTAAGAGAAGCCAAAAACTTATTGACCTCCTTAGGCTTCTGGCTTATCA
>JALVIH010000040.1 GCA_027028625.1 bacterium
TAGTTAATCTGACTGCTGGTCGGACGTTAAGTGGAACGACTCTTTTGGATCCACAAACTAGCCTTCGTTTTTACCTCAACCAAGCTATTCTCAATAATAGCGGCGATACTTTATACCTTTACGATTTAGGTGGAAGTCTAATCGATAAAGTTCATTACTCAGTTGCTCAGACGGGGAAGAGTTGGCGGCGCCAGCCGGACGGTTACGGCAGTTGGATGGACCCGACCCTTGAGGCTATAGCCACCTCTTCAGCAGCTTTGGATAATTCTTCTACTCCCTCAGCTGAGTTAGCCTTGAGGACAGATGCCACCACCTCCGGCCAGCTAGCAGATGGTCTAGTTTCTACTTCAGCTACTTCTTCTGCCACCCCAACTCCGACCTTTTCTCCTTCTCCCACATCTACGGTTAACCCAACCCCTCGTTTAGCCTCTCAATCAACCCCCACTCCTTTAGTCTCACCTTCGCCGACCTTGACCCCTACATCTTCTCCGACACCAACCACTACTCCTACTCTGACTCCGACCCCCGCACCAACCGATCCGCCGCCTATTTCTACTTCTTCAGCTGCTTTAACAGATAACCCCAGAGGAGGTGGAGATGACTAAAAAGATAGTTTATATCTCTCTGCTTTTGAGTTTGTTTTTTTCCTCTTTTTATCCAGTTAGAGTTTGGGCTAAAGAGCTAAAGGCAACCTGCTCTGATAGTAGTTGCCAACCCACTACCGAGGATGGTTTTTTTAGTTTAGGCAATCTTAGCCCCGGCCAGACTTATTCTTTTCAACTTCGTTTTGTCAATGACTCAAATGATAGAGAGAGCATTTATTTTTCCCTTAACCCTGAAGCGGCTAATCCTCAAGGAGGAATTGAGTTTATCCTTAAAGATGGAGATTTGGTTCTTTATGATGGCTATCTAACTAAAAAGGAGGTTCTTAATCTAGGCAGCTTAGACTCTCATAAGACTAAAGACTTTTGGTTGTTTTTGAAGACACCAGCTAATCTAGATGACGATTGGCAGGGGAAGAGTTTTAAGTTTGATAGTAACCTTAACTTTGAGATAGGCAATTCCAACTCTTCCTCATCGGTTGGTACCGGAACCTCACCTACACCTACTCCAACTCCTGCCTCGACTCCAACTAAGACAAGAACCAGTCATCGAAGGAAAAAGAAGTCTGGCTTGGGAGTTCCTTCAGCCTTTAAAGGTAAATTACCCTCGAACTTCCGCCCCGGCCAAGTTTTAGGGGCTAAAAGTGACCGGGATATCCTGGCTGCCTCAACTACCAAGATAAGGAACCATTTTATCCCCTGGATTAAGGCCCACCCCATTCATTCCCTTCTCATTATTTTCTCTCTTGGTTTAGTTACCATTCTCCTTCGAGTTGTTTGGACCAAATGGTTTAGTAAGTTGAAGAGGAAATAAGAAGGAGAAAGGATTTAACCTTAAGACTTGAAGTGAAATTATTTAGAGATCTTGATAGGAAATTAGCTGAAAGTGTTGTTTAAGAGAAGTAATAAATTCTTTGTTTTGAAGAACTCGGAAAAACTGTCCTCGTTGCCAGTTTACCTTACTAATCTTAAAAAGTTCCTCGTCTACAAACCCAGCAAAGACTATTAGTTCTGATACCTCTTCACTTTTGAGAATATCTTTTACTAGTTTGTCACCTTCTTCTTCCATATCATAACCGAATCTTCCTTTCCAGTCTTTTATGCCTATGAAGACGTTTGTTGTTGTCTTAACTCCCTCTTGCCTGACAAAGGACTGAGCGGCATAGTTCCTCTTCCACATCCAGACAGGAGTTCGTAAAGGGACTCCTTCCTTCTTGGCCTTTTCCACAAAAGGAATTAACATCTTTGGGTCACTGAACTCATTTTTCCGAGATAAAATAGCTGAAGGTTTCCGGCCAACGTTCTTAACAAACCATTCCCATTGGGCATCTAATTCTTTTACGATGTCTTCTTCTCGGAAGGTCTCAATTGCAGAGAAGTTCCATTTACTCACATCCACCTTCTTAAATTCTCCATTTTTGTCTACGAGAGAAGGGACATTAGAAGAAAGGGGAGTGAAAGTAGTGAAATTTGTATTGAGGCTCACCGAGATTTTTAGCCTTTTAGCTATCTCGGCTGCTTCTTGACTGCCTGGAGCGTTAGGGAGAAGCGATAGCTCTGTGATGATATTAGAAGGGTGTTTTAATATCCAGACTATCCCCTGATTGACTGAGTGGCAAAGCCCGAAATCATGAGCGGTGACTATTAGTGATTTCTTCTTAGTTTTCTTCATAGTTAAATTTGATTATAATGGATAAATTTAAATCCTAATTCTTTTACTTTTCTCCAAAAATCCTTGTCAATAAGTATGGCAATATCTCTTGCTCTTTCGTAGGTCATCGAGGTTATTTCTAGCAACTTCTCATCTACAAAGCCAGGGTGAAAAAGTATCTCTGCACTTTCCCCCTTCCTTACTCTAGAAAGGTTATCCATAAAATGGTTTTTTATCCGTTGGATGTCAGCTCCTGATATTTGGGCAAAAAGGTAATCTGTTTTTCTAATTCTGTTTCTTTCTAAAAGTATTTCAGCGGTGTAATTTTGGTTTTCCAAGCCACTGTTATCAAGGGTAGTGTTGGGTATTCTCATAGGTATGTTATTTTCCTTAGCATAAACAATTAAAAACTGGAGGAGCTTTAGATTTCCATGCAGTCCTTGATGGGTGTTAATGTGGGTAGGTTTTTTGCCCACTAACTTTTCAAAAAGATTGAGTTCCTTTTGAGCAGCCTTTATAATCTCGGTTGTTGTCTTAGTTCGGAAAATTTCCTCATAGTCCTTAAGTCTTAACCTCCTTATCTTGGGATAGATACCTTGAAGAGTTATGTGGATGCCTATGTTTTCTAGATTGTGTTTTTCTGTTAGTTTGATAGCCTGTTGGGCGGCTTCGCCATAAACCATAAAGGAGATGTCCGTTGTGAAGCCGTGTTTAATAGTGTAGTAAATACCATCATTTATAGCTTGGCTCATTCCAAAATCGTCAGCTACCACCAGAAGCCTCTTTTTATTTTGGATGAAAGGAATTTTCAGTTTAAACGACATAGATACACCCAAATTTTTCAATTTATTGCCTATTTAAGTATAACAGGCATCTACCTACATTATTTTTTCCTGACTGACAAAACGGCGGAGGATTTTTGCTGGCCAGGTGATTTTTTCTTTTTCTACTTGTTTCTTCAGATTTTCTGCCTCCTCAGGAGGGAAGTAGCCGTAGTTTTTGTAGATTTCGATTCGCAGCTTAAACTCAGCAGCGTCAGCTTCGGGATGGAACTGAGTGGAATAAACGTTCTGGCCTATCCGCAACATTTGAGTAGGGCAGGTTTTAGAAAAGGCTAAGATGACGGCTCCTTTAGGTGGCACCTCACAAGCTTCTTTATGGCCAACCAAAGCCCGAAAAGGGGAGGGAAAACCAGCCAGGAGTTTGTCCTTTTTACCCTCCTCGGTTAGATAAATATCCACCCCACTAACCGGTTCAGCAAATTTTTTACTCATCTTGCCGCCAGCGAAGAAACTTAAGAGGCCATTTCCAGAGCATATGCCTAGAAAAGGAAAGTCCTTCTTAATGATCTTAGGAATTAAAGAGGTGAAATCATTTTCCACTCGTTTCTGGAGTTTACTTTTTTCACTTTCCGGTTTGCTAATATCGAAGGGGCTGCCGCCTACTATTATTCCGGAGTAATTCTCCAAGATTAGGTCTTTGAAGCTAACTTTATCTCCCTCTATCCTTACCACTTCTTTTTCTCTTAGGCCAGCCGCTCTCAAGATAGCTTGGTATTCGCTATCAGCCGCTTTCTTTTCTGGTCTCAGTTGAAGAATAACAAGAGGCTTTCTTTTTTTATCAGGCATAGAGATATTATAAATTATTGGAACTAGGGAATCAGAACTTAGAACTCAGAACTCAGAATAAATCACTCTCCCGAAGTGTGATTTATCACTCTTCGGGGGTGTGATGAACTTGGTTATCGGAACTTAGAACTTAGTAAGAAATAATCAATTCTCAATGATCAATTTTCAAATAAAATCCAAATTCCATTGATCAAATAGAAAAAAAAGGAATAAAAATAAAGGAAAAAAGATTAATGTTTGAATAATTGGGATTTGAGATTTGTTTGGATTACTTGGAATTTGGTACTTGGAATTTAGTATTGTGTCATCCTGAGGAGCTGGGGCGACGAAGGCCCCCCTTCGGTAGGGGTAAAATCTAGCCGATAGGCGCATGGTTGCCTACTTAAGTTTGAGTGCTAAGACTTTTGCGCTTCGCTAGCCACGATTTATCGGGGGACTCGTTAACTAACTAAGTTCTAAGTTCCAAGCTCCGAGTTCTGAGTTCCAATTTCCTAGTTCCGTATTTTTTGATCATTGATCATTGATAATTGGTTATTTTTACTGGGCTTTTACTTTTTGGTGGAATTTGTTATCCTTAAAGAGGAGGTAAAAATGTCAAGTATTGTTGAAATTTTTTTAATCGTTCTTTTAGTTCTCTTAACTTTAGTTATCTTGGTAGTCTCTTGGCAGGTGTTCTTTTTCTTTAAAGAGCTTCGCCAGACGAGAAAGAGGGTAGAAAAACTTCTGGACAATCTAGAATTAGTCAGCCAGCGCCTTCTTATTCCAGTGAGTGATCTAGGAGTTGCTTGGAGGTTATTAACCCAATCTGGCCGGCTTATAAAAATGGTCGACAAAGTTTTAGCCAAGAAAAATGGAAAAGAATAAAAGCGGATCCTTGTCGGATTTCTTGAATGGCCTTTTTATCGGCGGTTTTTTGGGGGCAGCCTATGTTTACTTTTTCCACCATCCCCAAGGAAAAAAGGTTTTCAAAGAGTATTGGCAGAAGCGGGAGGAGATTTGGCAGGAAATAAAAAAAGAGTTACTGGAAGAAGAAAAGAAAAGGAAGAGTAAGAAGGTTAAACGAGAAAGTTCATCCTCTAACCCTATTTCCTACTGGAGCAAAGAGATAGAGTCGGGAATGCGTTTTTTTAATAAAAAGAAGAGCTAAGATGAAAAGGTTAGTTCTTCCGTCAGCAGAAAACAACTATCGTCCCTGGTTACTCCATCTTCGCGGTTTATTAACCCTTTCTTTTCTTCTTCTAGTTGTTTTTTTTAACTATGGGTCAGTATTGAATCTATTTTCTCGGCCAGCAGTTTTAGGATGGCAGGGAAAGAATGTTTCTCCAGCTAAGATAATTGAGTTGCTTAATACTGCTCGGGCCGAGAAAAATCTTCCGCCGTTAGAGGTTGATAGAAGATTGGAGTATGCAGCCTTTCTCAAAGCCAATGATATGTTTGCTAAAGGTTACTGGACCCACCGCTCGCCCAGCGGCCAGTTGCCTTGGTACTTCATTGAGGCGGCTGGTTATGATTACCAATTGGCTGGGGAGAATTTGGCTAAGAATTTTTCTAGTTCCTCTTCTTTGGTTGCCGCCTGGTTGCGTTCCCCAGCCCATCGAGCTAATATCCTTAACCCCGACTATAGCCAGGTAGGAGTAAGTGTAGTCAAGGGGAAGTTGAATGGGGTACCGACTGAGTTGACCGTTGCCTTCTTTGCTAAACCTTTGTCTCATAAAACTAGCCAGTTAATTAAAGATGTCTTAGCTAAGGGGACTTTGTCTTCATTTCAAGAGAAAAATTTAGAAGTAGACCCAGCAGTGAACTATCGTTCATTTAAAGAATTGTTTGGTCTGGGTATTCTTTTTCTCCTTCTTTTAGCTGCTTTGGCTGATTACTATTATACCGAGAAAGAACTGCCTCGGCGTTACCATAGTTATTCCCATCTTCATCTTATTTTTCTTTCTGTTTTAATGATTTTGGTTATCTTTCTTAGTCATCAAGTTGGAGTAATAAAATAAATTATGTCAAGCTTAGTCCATCGCTTTTTATCTGAGGATAAGGGGATGCTCAATCTTCTTTTCTTACTCATAATGATTTTTTGGTTACTCCTCGTCTTCTTTTTTGATGGACTGTTTTACCCTCAGTTAATAAGTATTTTCCTTTTAACCTTGACCTACTTCTTTTGGGGAGTGAGTAGCCATTATATTGATCATACCCTTCATCTGAAGAACGTGTTAGAATATCTTTTGATAAGTTTTATTGGATTTTTGATACTTTCATTTCTCTTAATTTAATGGAATTAGACAACTTAACCTTCTTGATTACTGGGGGAGCCGGTTTTATTGGCTCTAACTTTATTCATTATCTTTTAAGGAAGTATTCTCATATAAAGGTCATCAATCTGGACAAATTGACCTACGCTGGCAACTTGGAAAACCTCAAGTCGATTGAGGATGATCCTCGTTATCGCTTTGTTAAGGGGGATATAAAGGATGCGGAGTTGGTGGATGAGATAATGGAGGGAGTTGATGTGGTAGTCCATTTTGCCGCCGAGACTCATGTGGACCGGTCAATTATGGAGCCGGCCGCTTTTGTAACTACAAATGTAGTGGGCACTCAAGTTCTTTTAGCAGCGGCCCTTCACCACAAAGTTAAACGTTTTCACCACATCTCAACAGATGAGGTTTTTGGATCTTTGCCTTTGGACCCAAAGCTGAAGTTTAATGAGAAATCACCTCTCCGCCCCAACAGCCCTTACTCGGCTTCCAAAGCTGGAGCCGACCTTTTGGTCCGAGCCTATTTTAAAACCTACGGCCTGCCGGTAACAGTTACCAACACTTCCAATAACTACGGCCCTTACCAGTTTCCAGAAAAGTTAATTCCTTTAGCCATTACTAACCTTCTTGAAGGGAAGAAGGTACCGGTGTATGGGCAGGGCATTAACGTCCGAGACTGGGTTTGGGTGGAGGATCATTGCCGAGGAATTGAGTTAGTTCTTCAAAAAGGAAAAGTGGGGGAAACTTACTGTTTAGGGGGACCGGAAGATATGATTAACAACCTGGAAGTAGTTAAAAGAATTCTTCGGATTATGGGAAAGGGGGAAGAGAACATTGAGTTTGTCAAAGATCGGCCGGGCCACGATCTCCGCTATGCCATTGATTCAACTAAAGCAGAGACGGAGTTAGGTTATCGGCCTACAATTCGTTTAGATGAGGGTTTGGAGCGGACGGTTGAGTGGTATAAAGAAAACAAAGGCTGGTGGCAGAAGATAAAAAGCGGAGAATATCAAAGTTATTATGAAAGGCAGTATGGGAAAAAGTAACTTTCAACTTCTCGATTTAAAAAATTATCGCCAGGCTAAATTGGTTCATGATGTAATCGTTAAGCCCTTAAAAGTATTTACTGACCCCCGTGGTTCGTTGGCCGAGTTGTTGAAAACTTCTTGGGCTGATGTTTATAACCCTGAGACTTTGCCTTTTAGCCAGACTTATGTTTCCTGGACTAACTTTAATGTCGCCCGCGATGAGGAGCTTTTTCATTATCATCCTAACGGCCAGCAGGATAGGTTTATTATCCTCAAAGGAAAAGCAGTTGTTTTAGTCTATGATCAGCGGGATGGTTCGCCGACGAAGGGGGTTTTAAACCTCTTTCTTCTGGATGGTTTGGAGAACCCGGATAACTGCTATATGGTAGTGGTTCCTCCTCGAACTCTTCACGGTTTTTTAGCCGCGGATAGAGAAGGAACCCTTTTGATTAACTTTCCGACTCACCTTTATGATCCTGAAAACGAGTGGCGAATAAAATTTGCTGAGAAACCTCTGGACAATGGAGATCTTTTTAGTTGGAATGAAGTTCGGCGGTTGTTAAAATTACCTATTCCTGAGCGGCCAGTAACTAAATGAGAAAAACTAAGGTTTTAGGCACCGGCCTTTCGGGTTTAGTTGGATCAAGGGTGGTCAAGCTGCTTGAGGATGAGTTCGAGTTCGTCAATTTAGATTTGAAGAGTGGAGTAGATATTACTGATAAAGATAAGGTTTTCCAAGTGTTCCAAGACTACCCTGAGGCGGTGGCTGTTCTCCATTTGGCAGCAATGACTGATGTCTCTCGGGCTTACCAAGAAAATGGAGATAAAAATGGCCTAGTTTATCGGGTGAACGTTTTGGGAACCAAGAATATTGTTCAAGCAGCAGCTCACTTTAAAAAATACCTTTTCCATGTCTCGACAGATTTTGTTTTCGATGGAACCAAAAAGACCCCTTATACCGAAGTAGATACTCCCCATCCAATCGAGTGGTACGGCCAAACTAAGTTGTGGGCTGAGGAGGTGGTTAAGAAGGAGTATGACAACTATTTTATCGGTCGCTTGGCTTTTCCCATTAATGCTGATGAGCCAGCTGGCCGCCAAGATTTTTTGCACAAAGTTTTGAGCTGGTTGCGCCAAGATGAAGAACGATCGCTTTTCCGCGATACTATCGTTACTCCTACCTTTATTGACGATGTAGCCCAAGTGATTAAGCTAGCCATTAATCAGCAGATAACCGGTCTTTACCATATGACTGGTTCTACTTATATTTCTCCCTATAACTTCGCTCGGCGGCTGGCCAAAGTTTTTGGCTTTCGAGAGAGTTTAATTAAAGCCGGTTCCTTCAAGGCCTACTTACAAATCGATCCCCGCCCCCGTCAGCAGTACTTAGCCATAAGCAATCAGAAATTAGAAGAGACTCTTGATTTTAAGATGAGCAACTTGGACACCGCCCTCTCTATGATCCACTGGCAAATGGGAGGAATATGAAGGAAAATCCGAAATCCGAAATCCTAAATCCTAAACAATATCAAAATCCTAATGATCAAAATATTAAACAGTATGATTTGGAAATAAGAACATTTAAGTTCGCAAAGCGATGTCGTGAT
>JALVIH010000041.1 GCA_027028625.1 bacterium
ACCCGGGTCATTCTGAGCCCCGCGAAGAATCTAGCGAAGCGCAAAGATGCTGGCATCCAAGCTTCTTCTTCATTTCTACTCACTTTAGACTACCTAAGTCTTTTTCTTTCCGACTGAGCTCCAAGTTCTAAGTTCTAAGTTCTAAGATCATCACACTCCCGAGGAGTGATAAATCATACCTCGGGAGAGTGATTTATTCCGAGTTCTAAGTTCTGTTATCTTTTATACTTAATTAGTTCATAAAAAACCATTATCTTATATAAATGAGCGTGTTTAAAAGAATTTACCAGGTAGTTCAACAGATACCCAAGGGCAGAGTGGCTTCTTACTCTTGGGTGGCTAGAAAAGCCAGAGTAAAAGATGTTCGCCTTATTGGCTGGGCACTCCATCAAAATCCGGATCCTCAAACCATTCCTTGCCATCGAGTGGTTAAAAAGGATGGTAGTTTAGCTTCAAGTTATGCTTTTGGTGGACCCGAAAAACAAAAAACCCTCCTCCTCAAAGAAGGAATAAAATTTAAAAACAACCAAGTAAGAAAAGAGTACTTTTTAAAGGGTTGACAATTTTATCTGTTTTTCACTTTTCTTATCTAAATCTTTGATGGTTAGATACTCACCTTTTTTCTCATCCGGACCAAGAAAAACAACTTCCTTTGCCCCTAAACTTAGGGCATATTTCAACCCCTTTTTGAGAGCTTTAGAAGCATTTGGATAAACCAAGACCTTTTTCTCCTTACGTCGTAAAATATCAGCCACCTGAAAGGCGTAGTCAAAAACCTTTTCATCTAAAACTAAAATGACCATCTCCAAATCAGCTGCTTTTTTCTCTTTTTCTTGAAGAACCTCAACTAGCCGATCTAAGCCTATCCCTACTCCCACCGATGGCAGATAGTCAGAACCTTGTTTTATTAGTTTGTCATAGCGGCCACCACCAGCTAAAGAAACATTTTGATTGGAGGTTTTAACCTCAAAGATTAAACCTGTATAGTAATCTAAACCCCGAACCAAATAAGGAGAAAACTGAAACTTAGCTTTTACCCGAGGCTGGACCAAGGCAATAGCTTTTTCCCACTCTGCCGTTGGTTGAGCTTTCTTGAAAAGCCGCCAAAGTTTCTTAATGACTGAGACCTTTAATCCCATTTCCTGAAGCTGGGATTGAACTTCCTCAACAGCAATTTTATCTAACTTATCTATTATTTGAGCTACCCTTAAATACTCCTCTCGGGGAACCCCAGCTTCTCGAAAGAGAGTGTAAAGCAGTTGGCGGGAGTTGTAATAAACTGTTACCGATAGACCAAGCTTGTCGAACAAGGCAGCTGTCAACCAAAGAATCTCGGCGTCAGAAATATTGCTCGCATCCCCAACAATATCAAAATCAATCTGGACAAACTCCCGATATCGCCCTTTCTGAGGTTTCTCCGCCCGAAACGACGGTTGAATTTGATAACGCTTAAAGGGTAAGGCTGGGCGGAAACGGTCTACATACCGAGAAAGAGGAACCGTCTGATCATAGCGCAGGGCTACTTGGCGTCCACCCCGATCAGTAAAATCAAAGATTAACTTATCTGCTTCTTGGCCATACTTCCCCATCAAGGTTGACCTATACTCAACAGTGGGTGTTTCAATAGGTAGAAAACCAAATGACTCAGCCAACTGTCGAGCAGTTTGGATAACTTCCTGCCGTCGCTGGGCTTCAGCTGGTTGAATATCCCGAAAACCGCGAGGTGGTAAAAAATTGTTGTTATTCATACCTAGATTATACCTAGTTAATGGAACTAGGTTGGAAAATAACCAATTATCAATGACCAATTTCCAAACAATACCCAAATTCCAATAACCAATAATCAAAGAAAATTAATTAAGGAAAAAAGAAATGAAGAAAAAAATTAATGTTTGAGATTTGGTTATTGGAATTTGTTTGTATCCTTGGAATTTGGTACTTGGAGTTTAGTATTGTGTCATCCTGAACGAGCCGAGAGGCGAAGTGAAGGCCCCCCTTCGGTGGGGGTAAAATCTAGCGAAGCGCAAAAGTCTTAGCTCCCAAACTTGAGTAAACATCCATGCGCCTATCGGCTAGATCCTTCGTCGCTATGGCTCCTCAGGATGACTTCCTTAAATGCTAAGTTCCGAGTTCTAGATTCCAAGCTCTATTTTATTTGATAATTGATCATTGAGAATTGGTTATTTTTACTGAGTTCCCTTCTTCCCCGTTACCAATAAGCCACTCATCTATACTTCCCTCTTTCCTTAATCCCTGGAAGCGTTCTTGGGGCATTAGTAAATGGCTCAAACAAACCAAAACATACTTGGCTTTCATTTCTTTGAGTTTTTTAGCTGTCTTCAATAAAGTGCCTCCTCCTGCACTAAAATCATCAATAAGAATAATTTTCTTGTTCAATACACTTGGTCCACGGTAGCCTTCAAATTTTATCTTTCCGTTATGTCTATCACGCTTTTTGACAAACCAGCCAACTGATAACCCTAACCTTTTTGCTAGTTGAGTAGCCCTTTCTGAACCCCCCTTATCCGGTGAAACTACCAGCCATTTATTGTTTACCCTACCCTTTAATTTTTTCTCAAACCAAGGCAAAAAGGACAAATGAACTACTGGTTTGGTGAAGTAACTCAATGACTCTATATGATGCAAATCATAAATCACAAACTCATTTACCCCCGCTGTCTCTAATAAACGGATCACTAATCTCATCGACAATGGCTCCCCTTCCAAGAAGACCTTGTTTTGAGGCGAGTAAGGAAACCACCAAGCTTCCAGAACAACCCTTTCAACCTCTAACTCTTTAAGAGCATCAACCGTCAAAAGAGTTAGAATTAAATTCCTATTTATCTGAGGATAAAAACGAACCTTCAAAACTACTCTCCTAAATCCTTTCATCTCTGGTGGAACCAAAACCTTTAACTCACCATTAGAAAAAGTAACCACCTCAACTTTTTTTTGAACATCTGGCCACTCCTGCCAACTTAAAGTTATTTCCTTGCCCTCCATTTTATTAATAATAGCAAATAAAACAG
>JALVIH010000042.1 GCA_027028625.1 bacterium
CAGAAACTAGGTTTAATACTTCCTTTGCTTCCAAGACAACTGATGATCTAACTGAAGGAACAACCAACCTTTACTTTACCAACTCAAGAGCTAGGCAAGCCCTTTCTGTTTCTTCACCTTTGGCTTACAACTCAAGCACAGGGGTAATTAGCCTTAATACCCCTCTAGGAGTAAGTTATGGAGGAACTGGTCTTTCTTCCTTAGGAAGCAACCATCAATTCTTAGTAGTTAATTCCTCAGCTTCAGCCTTAGAATATGCTAACTTAGCTGATTTCTTCTCAGCTGGTTCTGGTATTAACCTTACTGGTTCCACCACCTTAACCATTAGCAATAGTGGCCTTCTTTCTTTAAACTCTCTTTCAGGCAATATCAATCTTCAAGGAACAACCAATCAAATTAATGTTTCCTCTTCAGGTTCTACTATTACCATCTCAACTCCTCAAGACATCTCCTCCTCTTCATCTCCCACCTTTGCTGGGTTAACGGTTACGGGAGTGATCAGAAGTACAAATAACGGTACCAAGTATTTTCAAGGTGGTGATGACGCTGCTTTGTACGATGTAAATATTGCCAACACATTAGGTATTTACGGAGTTCAGGATAGTACGGAAGGAGCTATTAAACTCGGTTCTGATGACCACGTCCGTATTCAAAGTAATGGATATTCCTGGTTTAACGGCGGCAACGTCGGTATCGGGACAGTAAGTCCCTCTCAAAGGTTAGAAGTGAATGGGAATCTTAAGCTGTCCCCCAATAATCCTTACATTTACAGTGGTGGCTCTTATATTGTAATACCCAGTGGACTATATGTATCCGGGGGTACAGGGTATTTCCAAAATACTTTGATTGTTAGGAACGGAATTCAAAATGACCAAAGTGCTGATAGTGGTTACGTGAGGGTAAAGGATAGTTTGTTAGTTGATTCTTGGATAAGAACATCTGGAGCAACCGGATGGTACAGCCAGACATATGGGGGAGGATGGTATATGACTGATACCAGTTGGTTGCGAGCTTATAACAATAAAGGAATTTATACTGCTGGACAAATTGAGTCTTCAGGAAGTATGCGGGCACCAATTTTTTATGATCATAACAATACAGGTTATTATTTAGATCCAGCAAGCACCAGTAAGCTAAACTCTATCAACTACACCGGCGGCATTTATCATAATGGAGTGCGGGGGATACCTAAATATGATTTAGATACAGCTGGGGGATATACTTCTATCTATACTTCGCATGGCTCTCAATACAATGTTACTCTCACTGATTATGCCTTTGCTCCTAATGTAGTAACCCTTGATAACGGGGGGACAAACGATAGAAATTCATATGATATCAAGGTTTACGCTGATGGCGGAGACCATAGTGATTATATCCCTCGTTTTAGCGTTCAAAACCAAACTGTTGATAGAAACTTTTATGTTCGAATTCGTTGGCGTTACATCACTGCCTCTCGTGATCCAGAGATTTATGCTCTCTATGATCCTCAGAATAATCTTATCGAAGGCATCTGGGTAGCTGAAATAGAACACCCTGATATTCTTCCTATTGAAGTTCCTCAAGATAGCAATCTTATCCCCATCCAAGCAACTGTTTTTGACAAAACACTGGTAACTGATCCTAAGTACAAAAAGGATCCTACCCATATCATGAAACACTACACCTTTAGCCGTTATGCTAAACCAGGTGACCTTAGCCCTGATGATGAACTAAGGAAGATAGAAAAGGAAAGAAAGGAATGTTTAGCTCAACATCCTGATAATCCTAATGAATGTGTCCAGTATATTACCAATCCTCAGATCTACTTTGGTAAGTTAGTCAAGTGTGATGAATGTGCTCAAAAATGGGCTGAGATAGAAGCACGACAAAGCCAACCATCAGCTGTCTCCCAAGCTGATGTTGCTGAATACTACCGAGGTTCTTCTGTTGAACCAGGTGACATCCTCTCTATTGATAGAACCAGGTCATTATTTGTCCAACCAGCTACTAAACCATATGATTCTGCCTTATTAGGCATTGTCTCTACCTCACCAGCCCAAACATTAGGTGATGAAAAGTTTGGCAACATTAAACTAGCTTTAACAGGAAGAGTACCAGTTAAAGTATCTAATATCAATGGACCAATTAAACCTGGAGATGCCATTACCTCTTCTTCTATTCCAGGAGTTGGCATGAAAGCAACTCAACCAGGAGAAGTTGTTGGTAAAGCCTTAGAAGGATTTGATGGCTCAAATGGCAAACCTTGTTCCACCAACCCAAAGTACAAGTGTGGTAAGATTATGGTTTTTGTTAATCTGAGTTGGTATGAGCCAAACTTAGTTATTCAAGCTAATGGAAACCTAGGGTCTCTAACAGCCAACTCTTCTTCTGTCTCTGCTGCTTTAACAACTAATTCTTCTTCTTTACCTTTAGTTGATCTCTTTACCAATGAGGATAGTTTAAACCAACAAGTAACTAATATTATTAACCAAGGCCAAGAAAAACTAACTCTCCATTCTGATGCTTCATCTTCTGCTCTTCAGGTTAGTTCCCTTGATAAGAGTAATGATAAAGATAAAGTGGCTAACAATCAGGGTAATAGTAATACCAGCTCCCAATCTCATCTTGATCTTACTTTCTTAGCTTCTCAGCTTAACCAAAACCAATCTTTATTAGCTTCTTCTTTCCAAGCCTTAGGTTACTTAAACACTGCTGTTCAAAAGAACCGTTTAGCTATCCATAAATTAGGATCAACTATCTTTGATCTATCCTCTCCAGCATCTTCTTCTTCTCAACTCCAGTTATCTTCTCTTTCTTCTTCAAATACAAAAGAAGAGAATGCAGATACAGAACAAGGGAATAATACTCAACAAAATAATAACCATAACCAAGGTTTACTTTCCTTCTTATCTTGGACTAAGGATATTGTTAACTTCAGTCGCAAGGTTATCTTCCAAGCTAGAGTAACCTTCCAAAAGACAACCACCTTCTTATCCCAAGTCATCTTCAATCAACGAGTCATCTTTGGTGATCAAGATATGGGCGGGTATGCGGTGATCCACAGTGGGGCCCAACGAGTGGCGGTCCACTTCCAGCAACCGTTTACCAAGACGCCGGTAGTGGTAGCGACGCCGTTAAGTAAGTTAGGAGAAGGCTACTATCTTGATAATCTTTCGCCGACTGGTTTTGAGATTGTTCTTGAGAAACCTTTAGCCAATGATGTTCGCTTCTCTTGGCAGGCACTGGCGATAAGCCAACCGGCCAGGAGTGAAAGCCAAGGTCAATCAGAGGGAGAAGGGATAACCCCAACTCCAACGATATCTTCCCCATCCTCCTCAGGAGCAGCTTTGTCGCCATCTCCAACACCAGTACCAGTGACTCCGACTCTTACTCCCACCCCGACTCCAGCTCCAACAGTTGCTCCAACTCTTACTCCAACACCAAGCTTATCACCCGCACCAACCCCAGAAATAACGGGTGGAAATAATCCTTCTCCTACTCCAAGTCCTACTCCGACGATAACTCCATCTCCTAGTAGTGCTCCTGCTGAGAACTAGTAATTTACGGCTATGCTATACTATAGGAAATGAAAAGAGTTATAGGATATATTTTACTAGTCCTTTTTCTTTTCCTTTTGTTGCGTTTCATAGGTGGGGTTATCTTTTCTCGGCCTTCTAAAGTTAAACAATTACATTCCCGACCAACACCAACGCCTGAGGTAAATGAGGGTGGTCAAGAGAACAAAGGTTTTGTGGCCACTTTGGAGGTAGTCGTTTTTAATGATCGTGATGATAATAGAATAAGGGGTTTTGGTGAAGAAGGTTTAGATTGGCAAGTCCATTATAAGGTGGGTGAGAGTCAAGAAGTAAAAACAGTGACCACCCATTCCAATCGCAAGTGTTTTCCTACTGTCTTTAACTGGTTGTATGGAGGTTGTAGTTCTCCAATTACTCTTGAGCCAGGTCAATGGTTAAAAATTTGGCCGGAGAGGAAAAAGGGATGGAAAAATACCACACCTCCTCAGGAGATAGAGTTAAAAACAGGGAAAAATCTAGTTATGTTTGGAGTTCGCCGCTATAGGCCAGAAGAAAAGGAGGAAGAAAAAGTGTCTTTTCCGAAATGTGAGAAGGTGGAGGTTACTAATCTAGGAGGAGGAAAACAGAAAGTAAAGATCTTAGCTAAATCTCCAACTACTGATTATTCCTATAGGTTGGTGGTTGATGGAAAAGATTATGGTTGGCAAAAAGAAAATATCTTCGAGCTGCATTTGAGTGGAAAAAGCCATCTTTTAAAAGGGTATGTTAAAGATGGTCAAGGAAATGTTAATGGTGGGGAAGGGGGGTGTTCTCTCAAAGTAGGGTTAAATATGAAGGTTCAACCTAAAACAGGGACTTCTACCTGGCTCTTAATTTTTAGCCTTTTTGTTTCTCCTATTATGGCTGTTCTTCTCTATCGTTATGGTCGAGAGGATAAGCGATAACAATTAAGCGTTTGAGACTTGTCCCTGGAGGGTAGCAGGTTTGGAGAACAAGCTTTTTTTGAGAAGAGAAAAGGAAGCTTTTGTCATCTTTTGAAGTGATAAAAACACGATTGACAATGTAAGTGTATTTTTTATTATGATACCAGATAAAAATTTGGTCCCCAGGCTTTAATTTATTGAGAAGGTAAAAGACAGCATTGTAGTAACTTATCCAATAAGGATTGAAATTGGTAGAATGGGCAAAAATATAGCTTACGCCATTTTGGTCAGGATAACTTGACCCTTTAGCTAAGGCTACTCCTTTCTTTAAGACTCTCATATAATCTTTGTAATTATTAGGATCGACTTGAGGAATTACTGGGGCATCTACACCAATTTTGGGAATAACCAACCCAAATTGAGGGTGTTTAGTTGAACCCTGAATGTTGGGATTAAAAGCAATAGAGGTAAGAACTACTCTAGTTATCTTGAAAGGTTGATTTCTGAGAACAATCTGAGTTGCATAGTAACGGATATTTAAGACTAGACTGACGAATGAAAGATAAGTTAGAGCTGAGAGAAAAGAAAAGCTAAAGAAGGCTATTAAGATAATAACGATGCTTTTTCTCAAACTGCGTGTGGGCAGAGTAGGTATGTAACGGCGAGTAAACATTTTCTTCAGGCGCTTCCTAGAGTGTTGTCTCCAAGAGGTGGCCGAGTGACTGTTGGACATAACTTTATAGTATAATGAGTTTATGGCTAGGTCAAAACGAGCTTTGATAACAGGTATCACTGGTCAAGATGGTTCTTATCTGGCAGAATTTTTACTGACTAAAGGTTACCAAGTTTTTGGTTTAACCAGGCGGACTAGTACGATGAACTTTGAGAGGATAGAGAAGATAATAGACAAGATAGAGCTAGTTCAAGGGGATTTGATTGACCAGGGGTCTTTGGATGCAGCTATCAAGGAGATTCAGCCAGATGAGGTTTATAACCTTGCTGCCCAGTCCTTTGTTCCGACCTCTTGGAATCAGCCAGTCTTGACAGGTGAAGTGACGGCCTTAGGGGTTACTCGAGTATTGGAAGCTATTCGTAAGGTAAAGCCAGATGCTCGTTTTTATCAAGCTTCGAGTTCGGAGATGTTTGGTAAAGTTCGCCAAGTGCCTCAAAATGAGAAGACACCCTTTTACCCTCGTTCACCCTATGGCGTATCAAAGGTTTATGGGCATTGGATTACTGTCAACTATCGGGAGAGTTATGATCTCTTTGCTGTTTCAGGAATACTTTTTAATCATGAGTCTCCGCGACGAGGGTTGGAGTTTGTAACTCGAAAGATTTCCTATGGAGTAGCTAGAATCAAGATGGGGCTGAGTAAAAAGCTGGTTTTAGGTAATTTGGAGGCTAAACGAGATTGGGGTTATGCTCCCGATTATGTTCAAGCTATGTGGTTGATGTTACAGCAAAATAAACCAGATGATTATGTTATTGCTACTGGCGAGACTCATAGTGTTAGAGAATTTGTCCAACTAGCCTTTGGCGTAGTAGGGATTAATAATTGGCAAGATTATGTAGAACAAGACCCTCGTTTTATGCGTCCAGCTGAGGTGGAGATGTTGGTAGGTGATGCCAGTAAGGCCAAGAATAAATTGGGTTGGCGGCCAAAGACATCTTTCGAAGAACTGGTCCGAATAATGGTAGAAGCTGATCTCAAGCGATTAGAGAAAGACCGTTCTTAGGAGTTATTTGTTGGCTAGTTTTATGGATAAAAAGATTTCTCTTCAAGCTGTTAGTGATTTTTTAGCTCAACTGCGTTCTTTTTTCATTGGCCATGGTTATCTTGAGGTGATGACGCCAATCTCTTCACCTTATCTTATCCCCGAGTCGTATCTGGATTTTTTTCAAACTCAGCTCCAACTTCCCGACGGAAGGAAAAGGTGGCTTTATTTAACTCCTTCTCCAGAGCTGTGGCATAAAAGGTTGCTAGCCAAATACAAAACTAGTATTTTTGAGATAAGCCCTCGTTTTCGGAATGGAGATAGTGGTAAGCTTCACAAACCAGAGTTTCTTCTTTTAGAGTGGTACAAAGTTGGTGCTAGCATTTTTGAAACAATGGAAGAAACAGAAGAATTAATCAAGGAAATTTTAGGCCAAGAAGAGATGATTTATCAGGGTAAGAAAATTAGTTTAAACAGCCCTTTTGAGCGTTTAAGTATGGCAGAAGCCTTTAAAAAGTATCTTGGCTGTAATGATTTTTTTAACCTCCCAAATCTAAAACAACTAGGCCAGCGAGTAGGTTTAACTTTTTCAGAGGAAATAAAGTGGGAAGATTTATTTAATCTGATTTACGTTTCAGAAATAGAACCAAAATTAGGAATGAATAAACCGACTTTTATCTATAACTTTCCCGTCCAGTTTGCCCCCTTAGCAAGAGAAAGTAGTAATGACCCGCGTTTTAAAGAGAGATTTGAGTTATTTGTAGGAGGAGTTGAGTTGGCTGACGGCTACTCGGAGTTAATTGATTCTAAAAAGCAGAAGGAAGAATTCGAGAGAGAAATAGAACTGTTAAAGAAGCAGGGAAAGAAAATACCTCGAGTTGATTGGGAATTTGTAGAGGTGGTAGGTGAAATGCCTCAGAGTAGTGGAGTAGCCTTAGGTTTAGAGAGACTGATGATGCTTAAGTACGATCTTGATGACATTCATCAACTAAGTTTATTTTAGCTCTTGCATTTTTGACCAAATCAGATACAATATATATTGTTATTTGAGTTTGAAATTTCCTTTTTTGCTCTTTGACAGCTTGTTACTAATTGAAAAAGTGGTAAGGAAGTGCGATCTCTTAAAAAATAAGTCATTATTAGACTTTCAGTTTTTTTGAGAGTTTGATCCTGGCTCAGGATGAACGCTGGCGGCGTGCCTTAGGTATGCAAGTCGAGCGTCCTAACAAAGAGCTTGCTCTTTGTTAGGTAGCGGCAGACGGGTGAGTAACGCGTAGGAACCTGCCCCTTGGTGGGGGATAGCCTCGAGAAATCGAGGGTAATCCCGACATAAGATCCAACTCCTTCTCATGATTCAAGAATCATGAGAAGGAGTTGGAGGAAAGGGCTTTGCGGCCCGCCGAGGGAGGGGCCTGCGTCCTATCAGCTTGTTGGTGAGGTAACGGCTCACCAAGGCGATGACGGGTAGGGGGCGTGAGAGCGTGGCCCCCCACAATGGCACTGAGACACGGGCCATACACCTACGGGTGGCAGCAACCAGGAATATTGCGCAATGGGCGAAAGCCTGACGCAGCGACGCCGCGTGCGGGATGAAGGCCTTCGGGTCGTAAACCGCTGTGGTAGGGGAAGAAGCTCCGACGTTAAGTCGGAGTTGACGGTACCCTACTAGAAAGCACCTGCTAACTACGTGCCAGCAGCAGCGGTAACACGTAGGGTGCTAGCGTTATCCGGATTTACTGGGCGTAAAGCGTCCGTAGGCGGTTTGGTAAGTGATAAGTAAAATTCTCTGGCTCAACCAGAGATCTGCTTATCATACTATCAAACTAGAGGGATGGAGGGAGTACCGGAATTGACAGTGTAGGGGTGAAATCCATTGATACTGTCAAGAACACCAGTGGCGAAGGCGGGTACTTGGACATCTCCTGACGCTGAGGGACGAAAGCTAGGGGAGCGAACCGGATTAGAGACCCGGGTAGTCCTAGCCGTAAACGATGCCTGCTAACCATTCCGTCCTTGAGATGGGGTGGTGTAAGCTAACGCGTTAAGCAGGCCGCCTGGGGAGTACAGCCGCAAGGCCGAAACTCAAAGGAATTGGCGGGGGAGCGCACAACCGGTGGAGCATGTGGTTTAATTCGATACAAAGCGATGAACCTTA
>JALVIH010000043.1:0-2152 GCA_027028625.1 bacterium
TCTTTAGCCATTTTATGTATATCCTCATAGAGAGGATACTGATCTCTTTTGACCAATTTGTATATTATCTTTATTCCTAAATTTTTATATTGAGGTTCAAACTTACGCTTAACTTGATTAAATAAAGACTGCATTTCTCTACTTTCCCATAATTCATTTAATTGATTTATAACTGGTTCGCAATCACCTACGATTATTAATTCATCTATTCCTTGCTTAGCAATATAAAAACATGCTTCTAAAGCTCTAATGATCCCATCAAAAAAGATTTTATTAGGTCCCTCGTAATCGGAATAAATAGCCCCACTCCTTTTAGGCTTTGGCTTTATTCCTTTATGGAGAATGTCAACTTCATAGCGCTCTTCTGGAGAAAGTTTGGACGATGTAGGCGTTTTATCTAGTTCAGGATCATAAACAAAAGCAGCCCAATAGGATATACACGGGCCATACTTTGATCTAGTACCTCCTCCAGCACTATCGATTACTATAATAATTTGTTTCATGGTGTATACAGAACTAGAACCATTTGAAAATTTTGGGAAACTTTACCATCTAAAATTATTAAAATGTTTAATTAGCCATCTATCTTCCTCTTCATTAAAAAAATAAGTGATACTCTCAAATTTGCCAATTGATTTCAATCTCATTTTTTTAATACGCTTCGCTTCCTGTACTATAATAGAAAAATCAGTTAGAATTTTATCTATTGCATAATTTGGATCTTTTGAGTAAACTAAAGAAACTTCAAAATAAAATTGCAAGAACGACAAATCGAATGCTAAATAAAAATGTGAAATTCCATTAGGTCTCTTAAGAATTGTTATGAGTTTTTGCTTTAGCTTTTTATACAAATCCTTCCCTAATGCTGCAAGAAAGCCGCTTGCGGTCAAGCCAAAGGCTACTATTATTAAGTCTGTCGGAAACCAGCTCATACCTCCTGTTGCATGTGTATCACCTTCTGAAATATCGACCTTTGCTTCACAATTCTTTAGTAATTCTTTTAATTCTTGTAGATCCTTCTGACCAATTAAGAATTTATCAAGAAAAACATTTATTTTTGTCATTACTCCTCTATCAAATCAGTAACATCTTCTAAATAAAAAAACTCATTAGCTCCGGTTGTAAAACCGCGGCGGATTTCGGCTATATCTCCAAGGCGGACTAATTTGCCTTTTCCTTTTTCCAAAATTTTCCAATAAATATCCGGCGCTCTTAAGTATTTTCCTCCCCATTTATTTCCAGCATATACTCCGAACTCTTTTGCTTCAAAACCTTTTTGGCCAGACTTTTCTTTAGTTTTTGGGGTTTCCAACCCGTCTTGGTAAAGCTCCCATTGAGTTATAGGGTGAACTTGAAAAATGTCAGTAGTGGTTCTTTTGTTTATTTTTTCAATTTCGATAAATATATCGCTATAAAGCACTTCTTCGAAGGGCTTTTTGAAATTTACAAATTTGACTACATGCTGTTTTAAATTAGCCTCCCACTCTTTCTTTAATGGGGCTTTAAAAAGAGCTATTATTGTATTTACATCAGCATGTTTAAAGGAGCGTTTTACTTGGTTATCATAAACTGCAATAATTGGAACATACTTAAGAAGAATTTCTTGTAATGCTTTTCCGTAATCAACATCAAGCCAAGAGTTGGAAGAAATAAAGCACATAACTCCATCAGGATTTAAAAGTTTTAAACCTTTAAGGTAGAAATAAACATATAGATCTGCTCGTTTAGGAATTTTTACGATTTTACCTTCTTTATCATCCCAATCATGTTGTATTTGCTCTAAAAGTTTTCGTTTATACTTCCGTCTTTCTTCAAGAGACTGTTCACCTTCTATTGTAGGATCAGCAATAAGCTCTTGGCGGACATATGGAGGATTAGCGATAACGATGTCAAAGCCGCCTTTTTCTGCAAAGATATCTGCGAACTCTATCGGCCAGTAAGTATAATTTTTGGAGGAATTTTTTATTGTTTTCTTTTGTTTTTCGAGTTCTTTTATTTGATTTTTTATTTTTTCAATCTTTCTTTTTGAGTCTTGGTTAATTGGTAGTTTTGATTGGTTTCTTTGGTGTAGAGAAAGAAAGTGTAACTGATGTGCGTTTTCAATTTGGGATGATTGCAACTTTTGGATGTTTTGTTTAAGTCTATTTATTTT
>JALVIH010000043.1:2162-2584 GCA_027028625.1 bacterium
TATTTTTTCGTCAATTATGGCTTGGAAAAATAATTTTTCTTTGTGTTTTATTTTCCCTTCATTTACTACCTTGTCGTTTCGGAAGTATCTCTTTTTCCAACTCTTTAATGTGTTAAGCATGGAAATAAGTGATTTAGGAAGACCCTTAACATGTTGTGGTGTAAAAAATACTCCCCCTATTTGTTGCACAAGGCTATCACCCACCCTTAGTTTGAAAGACAAACTGGGGAGAAGAGGTTCGGATGTTTTAAATTTGTCAATTTCTGCATCAACTATTAGATCGAGCCAGAGCCTAAGTTTTGCGATTTCCACTGCCCAGTCTTTTACATCAACTCCATAAATTGATTTTTCTATTATTCTTTTCTTTTCTTCAAACTTATCAACTCTTTCACCTCTCTGTTTATAAAGTTCTTCTTTCAGCT
>JALVIH010000043.1:2594-8169 GCA_027028625.1 bacterium
CCCATAATATTTGTGCTGCAACGACTAAATAATGGCCTGAGCCACAAGCAGGATCTACAATTGTTATGGAATCTAGTTCTTGAATTAATTTTTTGAGTTCACCTTTTTCAAATTTGGGTACAATTTCCTCTCCATTTTCATGGAATATGAAAAGATATAACTTTTCCTTTCCTATTTTAGTCTTTGAGTGTAGAAATTCAACTAAGGACCGGCGAAGCATTAACTCAATTTCAACTTTGGGTGTGTAGAAAATGCCTGCCTGATGTCTTTCATCCTCCTTTTCAGAAACGTTGACTAACATTTCGTATATGTTCCCTAGCATTTGAGGATTGATATCTAAATCCTGTTCAAAAGGGGTATTTTCTTGTATGGTAAAATTGTAACTTTCTAGAAACTCAAAAATCCTTGTGAATTTTGAGTCTGGAATGGTATATCCAATTCTATCCAGTCCGTTAGGTTTAAATAAACCGCCGTTTAAGTATGGAGTCTCAAATTGGAAAATTTTGTTGAAATTCGGGTATCCGTTTTCCATGTTGAAGTATGGTCGGTAATGGAAGTCGTTGTTAAGTGCTTCGAAAAATAAAACTTTCAACCATAGTTCATAGAATTCATCTTTACCTTCATAATTATCTCTATAAGCATTCCAGAACAGGAACATAAAATGTTTATAACCCCCAAAGACTCCCTTCTTTTGCATGAAATATAAGAACATTAGACGATTAAGAAGTTGGTGGGCGAATCTATGGGCATTCCTTAAGTCTGCTTTTTTATTTTGTTGATAAAGAAATTTCTTTAGATCATCAAAAACCTTTTCTCGGTACTCTTTATAAAAACGTTTTGAAACAGCTTCTACACTAAAGGCCGAATCTAACTTATTAATTAAAGATTGTGTAGTGTCTCCCTTAACCACTTTGAGCAGATCAAGTTGTTCACAAGTGGTTCTAATTTTATTTTTGTTTTCAGGAGTTATAGAAAACCGTCTTAGTTTCAGTCGTTTGTCAGCACTGTTTGCGTTGACAAAATTCCAATAGTTTCCATTCCTATCTGAGAAAACGAATAGGAAGGAAGATCGTTTCTCTTTAGGAATCTCTTTTATTATTTGTTTTTGTGTTTTGCGGAGAAATGATTCTAAGGTTTGGTTTTTGTCTTTTTGTTTTTCGTCAAGGCAAAAGTATAATATTTTGAAGTTCTGATGTTCTCCAACTACTTTTTTATTTTGAATTTTTTTATTTATTTCTGATGAGAAATCGAAGGGGACAATATCTATTTCTGGGAAAGAAAACCCCCATCGCTTAAGCACTACGTTACGCAGATCATCCAAAGTTTTGAGATTAGATAGATAAAATACATTATGTTTCATATGGGGTAATATATCAAAGAGATTTGAGAGTAATTTTTTGGAATACTTCTTTTTTCCATCTTCTTATTTAAAGCATCAATAAGATTTATTTTGTAATGGTCAGCCAAGAGAATTAGCCAGTAAAATACATCGGCTAGTTCTTCTGCTAATTGTTTTTCTTTACCTGGCCTAATTTTATTGTCCAGTGTCCATTGGAAAAGTTCTAAAACTTCTGCTGCTTCTAAGTTAAAGGAAAGAGCAAGGTTTTTAGGATCGTGGAACTTGTCCCAATTTCTTTTTTTATTGAATTCCTTTATTCGTGCTTTTAATTCTTTAAATTTATCTTCATTCATATGTTTCATTTTATCACCCTATCCTATTGGGGGAAATTCTAAATCCTAAATTCTTAAGTTCCAAACCCCCCTTCGGTAGGGGTAGGCAAATTCTAAAGACTAAATCATAAATTCAGAAAGAAAGACCCGTAGGAGTTGAGTGGTTTATTTTGTATCTTTATCCTCTTCTTCGTTATTAAGGTCGGAGTCAGGGATGATGCCGAGGCGGTCGAGGCCATGTTTGGCAAATTCTTCTTCCCATTCTCGATAGAACGGTCTGATACACTCTGGTAGCCATCGTGTTTTTGCTAAATTTATTCTTTTTTCATTACTTAGAAACCGGAAAAAGTCACGGCGGCCTAAATAGGTAACCAGGGTTTCCCAAAAAGAATCTTCTATAAATGTATCAATAATAACCTCTTCTTCCTGTTCTAAAGCGGTAGTGGGGAAAAAGTAGTCTTCGATTTTTTCAACTAGATTATCCAATCCGTTTTTGTAGGCTAGGCGATAGAGAGAGTTTAAAATCCGTCGAGTTTTCCTGAAATCTTCACCAGTCACCTCGTCGACACCTTCTTTCATAAAAGTGCCTAGACTTACCAGTAACAATAAATCATGGAATTGCTTGAGGGTGAGTTCGATCTTGATTTTTTTATTTTTGGTTGCCACAGTGATTTAATTGTACTACAAAGGTAACATGGTAGCTGCAGAAAAAGTGAATTATCCCAATCTCTAAGCTCCTAGTTCCAATAAGTTAAACTTCCATCAGTTATAATTAAGGTAATATGAAGAAGAAAGAGACCAGAGAATTTTGGCGGGGAGTAAAGATAGCTTTTGAGGGGTTGAAGATAGCTTGGCGAGAGGAAGTAAACTTCCGCATCCAATTGGCAGTGGCCGGGTTGGTTATCATTAGCGGTTGTTTGTTGTCTCTTTCTCTTAAAGAATGGTTAGTTATTTTAGCCTGGATTGGTTTAGTTTTGGGTGGCGAACTTTTTAACTCAGCCATCGAGTACTTAGTTGATTTGGTTTCCCCTGAATATCACCCTTTGGCGAAACAGGCTAAAGATGTAGCGGCGGCTAGTGTTCTAGTCCTATCCCTAGCTGCCGCCGTTTCTGGTTTATTAATTTTTTTTCCTCATTTAATCTAAGATGGCTATTCTTCTAGAGCTTCTCCTAATTTCTTTTGTGGTTAACTCCATCTTGATAATTCCTTTTATCAAACTTCTTTATACTTTTAAGTTCACCAGGCGGAAACAAAAAACAACCGATCCTTTAGGTAAGCCGGCCAAGTTTTTCGATATTTTAAATAGGGGGAAAAGCGGCACCCCTGTTGGCGGGGGCATCCTCTTAGTTTTGACTCAGATTTTTCTCTTTAGCTTGTTTTTAATCTGGTTCCGATTTTCTTCTCTTAATATTACTCACCTCTACCCTCGGCGGGCAGAGATCTTTATTCTCATCTTTACCCTAATTAGCTTCGCCCTTATCGGCCTTTATGATGATCTCCTTAAGTTTTTTAACTTTGAAGAACGCCAGTTCTTTGGCCTTCGTTTCCGGACTAAGCTCCTTATCCAGTTAGGGGTGGCCCTCTTTATTGGAGCTTGGCTGTACTTCAAACTAGGAATTAACTTTATCTTTCTCGGCCCCCTTGGCGTTCTTTATCTTGGCCCCTTTTATGTTCTCTTTGCTACTCTCTTTATTGTCTTCTTTGCCAACGCTTTTAATATCACTGATGGTTTGGATGGCTTAGCCAGCGGCCTTCTTCTTTTTAACCTAGTTGCCTTCTGGTTTATCTCAACGACTATTTTAGACAATATCTTAGGTGTCTATCTAGCCATCTGGATTGGTAACTTACTAGCTTTCCTTTACTTTAATATTTATCCCGCTAGGATAATGCTAGGAGATGTTGGTGCCTTATCCTTCGGGGCGGTTTTGGCTCTTATCGGACTCTTGTTGGGTAAAATCATCCCGGTTATTTTCATCAGCAGTTTGTTTATCTTGGAAGCTCTATCCAGCCTTTTGCAGTTAACTTCAAAAAAGTTTTTCCACCGTCGCCTTTTCCCCATTGCCCCCTTCCACCTTCTTCTAAGGAAACGGGGTTGGGATGAGCCAAAAGTAGTCGCTCGGGCCTGGTTAGCCCAAATAGTTTTGGCTATCTTAGGATTGCTTTTGGCAGTGTCCAATATCTAGAACCTTACTTATAGAAGCTGAGAGGGTTAAGTTTTCTTCCTTTGTAGCGAATCTCAAAATGAAGGTGAGTGCCAGTAGATCTTCCAGTCGAACCCATTAAGCCGATTATCTGTCCCTTTACTACCTGCTGTCCTGGTTTAACATATAACTTACGCAAGTGGGCGTAAAGGGTTTGATAACCATTAAAATGGTCGATCTTAATATGAAGGCCATAACCACCATGAGTTCGAGTCCAGCCAGCTAGGACTACTTTCCCGCTAGCAGCAGCTCGCACTTGAGGTCCAGACGGATTAGCAATATCAATAGCTTGATGGTACCAATGATATCTTTGAGTGATAACCCCAGTTGTCGGCCAGAGGAAGATGCCTTTAGGGATGTGGATGGTATTTTTGAAACGGTCTATTCTTTCAAGGATAACCTTTTTTGCCTTAGGAGGCACTCCATCTGGGACGATAAGAAGCTGGCCAACCTCCAGAGTAAAGTTATCTTCGTCTTTGAAGTAGTTGAAAGGGAAGTCAATTATGGCTTGAGGTGAGGTGTGGTACTTTTTAGCAATGCTATAAATGGTTTCACCTTGAGTTACCCGATGGGCTATACCAGTTACTGGCAGTATCCGCAGTTTTTGACCGATATGGATAGAGTTGGAAGTTAATTTGTTCTCCCATTTAATGGTGTTGATGGAAATGCCGAATTTGTCGGCGATGGTTGAGAGAGTGTCTCCTGGTTGGACCTTGTAGATAATGATGGTTGATCGTGGTTTTTCAGAAACGGAGGTGTAAGGATTAATCTCCTCTTTGGGGGTGGTATTGTTTATATCCAAGACCATATTTTCTGTTTGGCCATTAATCTGAGCTGCTCGACTCGGCAAAGAAGAGGCGGCAAAGGGAACCAGGATTATAGAGATGAGGATAACGCTAATAAGGGTGGTATGAGTGAATGATCGGACGTAGCGCCCCCGTTTAATTACTAAGAAAGCGACGATTAGATCCTTAAAGTCGTTAAAGATAGCAATAACTACTTCCAGCCGCCGCTTGACAAAGTGGAAGATAAAAGTAAAAAAAGCCCGCAAATCGGTGATTAGTTCAGAGTTCATAACTATATTTATATAATACCTTATTTAGTCTTGGAGTCTAGATAAGTGCACAGGGAATTAGAACTCGGAACCTGGAACTCAGAACTCAGTCCGTTAACGAGTCATTCTGAACGGATGTGAAGAATCTAGCCGAAGGCGCACGAGAGTAAGCTCAATCCTGGGTGCCAGCGACTTTGCGCTCGCTCCGCTCGCTAGATCCTTCGTCGCTATGGCTCCTCAGGATGACGTGAAGAAGGGAAAGTAGTTCACCCTAAGGAGGACTCTAGGAGGTGAAACACAACTTCTTCCGCGGTCATTCTGAGCCCCGCGAAGAATCTAGCGAAGCGCGAAGAATCTGGCACCCGGGCTTAGGAATACACCCATGAACTTATCGGTTAGGTTCTTCCCTCTATCCAAGGAGGTCGGGATGATCTGTAAAGAAAAACTAATCGGTAAAACTCTTGATTTCAAGGTAGGGGAGGAAGGTAAAGAAGGGTTGGGCGAATTGATGGATTAAGGGGAGTTGTTTGTTCTTTTTCCCCTTTTCTTTGAGGTAAAGGTGATGAATAGAGAGATAATTTTTATGGCGATAGGTGGGGAGGTTTTGGATGAAACGGCCGATCTTTTCTACTTGAGGAAGCAATTGGT
>JALVIH010000044.1 GCA_027028625.1 bacterium
CTCCTCATCATTATTACCCACTTAATGAGCCTTCTCCGTTATTACTTACCTGTGGAAAAGCTGCGTGACTTTTTAACTAGCCACAAGCTTTACGGCTTAGATTACCTTCTGGCTACTCTTTTCGGGGCTATAACCCCCTTTTGCTCTTGTTCTTCTATTCCTCTTTTTATCGGCTTCGTTGAAGCTAGAATTCCTTTGGGAGTAACTTTTGCTTTTTTAATAACCTCCCCTCTTATCAATGAAGTGGCCCTGGCTCTTTTTGTAGGTATGTTAGGCCTAAAAGTAACTCTCCTTTATGTCCTATCTGGAATCATTATTGGTATAGTCGGAGGAGTAATTATTGAAAATTTACATCTTGAGAAATATGTAGCTGATTTTGTTTGGAAAGTCAAACGTCAAAAGAATCAAGCGCAGCTAAGCAAACCGCCTTTAAAAGAATCTTTAAAAATAATCTCAGCCGAAGCAATGGAAATCACCAAAAAGATAACCCTTTATGTTCTAGTTGGAGTGGGAGTCGGCGCTTTCATTCACGGTTACGTTCCCCAAGGGTTTTTCGAAACTTACCTAAAAAAAGCAGGCTGGCTTAGTGTGCCTGTAGCCGTCCTTTTAGCTATTCCCCTTTATTCTAATGCTAGTGGAGTAATTCCTATTATGGAATCATTAGTAGATAAAGGTGTTCCTCTTGGAACCGCTTTAGCCTTAATGATGGCTGTGGTGGGACTGTCACTGCCGGAGGCATTGATATTGAAAAAAGTTATTAAGTGGCAACTTCTAGCTATCTTCTTTGGAATCATCACTTTAGGCATAATAACCATCGGCTACCTCTTTAATTTCCTCTTGTAATAAAGCCCTTCTCTCGGCTCACTTCGGCAAATCTGGGTTGGAAGTAGGTTGGAAAATGACCAATTTTCAAATAAAACAGAACTTAGAACTTGGAGCTTAGAACTTAGTAAAAGCAACCTACTTTCAATGATCAAGTTCCAAATAAACTCCAAATTACAATAACCAATGATCAAACCCTTGTTTCTCGAGTCATTCTGAGTGTTAACGAAGAATCTAGCCGAAGGCGCAAAGTCGCTGGCACTCAGGCTTGGATAGACACTCATGCGCCTATCAGCTAGATTTTACCCCTACCGAAGGGGGGCTTCACTTCGCCTGGCGGCTCGTTCAGGATGACAGGGGGAGTAGATAGTTCCCTTACAAACGAGTCATCTTGAAGAGCTGCTTCCTCTCTCCGTGTCATCCTGAGGAGCTGGGGCGACGAAGGATCTAGCGAGCAATAGCGAGCGCAAGGATATTGGTACTTGGGTTTGGAAGCACACCCATGCGCCTTCGGCTAGATCCCGACAAGTCGGGATGACTCCTTAAGGGGATTCTACTTTATAACTTTATGAACTTTTTAGCTTTACAAACTAAGTTCTAAGTTCTAAGTTCCGAGTTCTGATAATATAATTAGATATGTCCTATTCTTTAGTAGTTGAGTGGTTGAAGTTCTGGGCTAAAGTTAAGCTCAACCGCTGGCGGCCGACGATTATCGGAGTAACCGGCAGTGTTGGCAAGACTTCTTTCCTTCACATCCTCGACTCTATTCTTACCCAAGCTAAAGTGTCCCATCGAAGTTCTTTTGAAGCTAATAGCGAGATTGGCCTTCCGCTGAATATCCTTCACCTCAAGCCTGCGGCTAACAAGCTCCTTTGGCCTCTTATTCTTCTCCAAGCCCCCTTCTTAGCCTGGAAAAAAGAAGAAGTCAAATACTACGTGGCTGAGATGGCTATCGACTCTACTCGCTACCCCAAAAATATGGATTTTCTTCTCTCTATTTTTGTCCCCCAAATTAGTGTCTGTTTAAGTGTGGCTCCCATGCACACTTATCAGTTCAGCCAAGAGAGTGGCCTAATGGGGGAAGAAAAACTTCTCAGCCTTATTGCCCACGAAAAAAGCAAACTGCTTAAAAAAACTCTTTCTAGCGGCGGTTGGGTTATCTATAACCAAGATAATCCTTATTTAAACCAAGAAATGGATGAATTTTTAACTACCCACCCTCAATACAAGGAAAAAGCTTTGTCTCTGAGTTTACTTAATCCTCAAAGTGATATTTATCTTCAGTCGTCATTAAGTAAAGATGGATTAAGGATAAAAATAAGGTGGGAGAAAAGAGAGTATGTTTTTACCAGCCACCTTCTTCTTTTTAATGACTATGGCCGTATCTTCGCCGCCGCAGCGGTTATTGCCTTAAAATTAGGAATCCCCCCTCAGACCATCCGGCAGGGGCTAAATAACTTTCACCTCCCTGGCCGCTTTACCCTTTTACAAGGAATAAGGGAAACCATCCTCCTCGACTCTACTTACAATGCCCCCTACTCCGCTATGGAAAAACTAATCAACCACTTTTATTTCCTTTTCCCTCAGCGGCCGAAAATTTTAGTTTTAGGCGAGATGCGAGAATTAGGACCTCTGAGCAGGGAAAAACATCAAGAACTAGCTAGATTAGTAGCTAAGTTAGAGTACAGATATCTTCTGACCATCGGTGAAGAGATGAGAAAATTTTTCATTCCAGAACTAAAAAAACTCCAGCCAGACAAGGATGTTCTTTTCTTCAAGAGCAGCCAAGAACTAGGCCACTGGCTCAAATCTCACCTCCAAGGCAAAGAAGCAATTTTCTTCAAAGGCTCCCAAAACACTATCTTCCTCGAGGAGGCTATTAAACCTCTCCTAAAAAACAAAGAGGATAGAAAACTTCTTGTTCGCCAGTCCAAGAGTTGGTTAAAAAAGAAAGCTAAATTTTTCCGCCAATTAGAGAGAGGATAACTTCTGATCTAATTTCTTAATCGTCTCCCAGCTAAAGCGATGACGGCGGGCCGCTTGGTAAAACTTTTCTTTACCCTTACGCCGATAACGCTGGTAGAGACGTTCCAAAGCTGTTAGCTCATCGTACTCGCCTGCTGCCATCAGCTCTTCAATCACTTTATCAACTATTTTCGGATTTACTCCCTTCTGACTTAGCTCATATTTTAGACCATAGAGAGAGCGAGGAGTATTGTGTAATCGGCTTCTAACCCAAAAAGCAACAAACTCTTCCTCCGAGTTGGTTATCTTTTCCTCAACTAAGTAATCGAGTAAGAGTTGAAAGAAAGCTTCTTCCTCACCTTTTATTAAACCAGGCCGAAATTTTTTCTTTAAATAATTTTTTACCTCTCGACGGCTGTGTAAACGCAAAGAGAGAAAACGCCTAAAGGATGGAACTACTGTCTCTAAGTTATTAGCCAAGTAGATAACCATCCTTTTATCAGAATCAAAACGAAGCTCTTGAGGCTCATCTAACGATCGGAGATAAACTAAAAACTCAAAACTAGGTGAAAAGAGGTGTAATTTATTCCTGACCATTAATTAACGCTAATCTCTTCCGGCAGGTTACCTGCTTCCAACTTAGAGTAGATTTCTTGGTGGAGTTTATCCGCTAATTTTTTATCCTTTTTCAAGGCCTGCTTAGCCAATTCCTTTCCTTGGCCCAAAGTTATCTCACCCCACTTGATAAAGGCTCCCGAACGAGTAAGAATACCCAAATCTAAACCAACATCGATCAAACCACCTAAGTAGGAAATACCCTCGTCGTTAGTAATATCAAACTCAGCGATCCTAAACGGCGGAGCTAGTTTATTTTTGACCACCTTAGCCCGATGGCGAGAACCAATTATCTTATCTCCCTTTTTAATGTTAGCTATCTTCCTTAAATCGATTCGAACAGAAGAATAAAATTTGAGGGCCAAACCGCCGGAGGTTGTCTCCGGATTGCCAAACATTATTCCAATCTTGTGGCGGATCTGGTTAGTAAAGATTAAAGCTGTTTTTGATTTAGAAACAATGCCGGTTAGTTTTCTTAAGGCCCGAGACATAAGCCTGGCCTGAACTCCAATCGAACTATCCCCCATCTCTCCTTCTAATTCACTTTGGGGGACCAAAGCAGCTACTGAATCAACTACAATTACATCCAGGCTGCCCGAGCGGATAAGCGTCTCTACTATTTCTAAAGCCTGCTCTCCACTGTCAGGTTGGGATAAAAGGAGGCTATCCAGATCCACTCCGATAGTCTTGGCCCGGATAGGATCTAAAGCATGTTCCGCATCGACAAAGGCAGCCTTTCCTCCCATTTTTTGGGCATTGGCAATAGTATGTAAACAAACCGTCGTTTTCCCCGAAGCTTCTGGACCATAAATCTCACTAATCCGCCCCCGAGGGAGGCCGCCAATTCCCAAGGCGATATCTAAGGCAACTGAACCCGTCGAGATAACTTCTACCTTAATATCCGTCCCTTGGCCCAAGCGCATAATAGCCCCTTGGCCAAACTGCTTCTTAATCTGTTCAATAGCAATCTCTAAAGCTTTATCTTTATCACTTGGATTAGTTAGAGTCTTTTTTGGTTGTCCTTTCTTCATCCTCTCCATTATGCCACAGCTCCACCCAGAAGGCAACAAAATGAAGAAAGCACTAAATCCTAAATTCGAAGCTCCAAACAAATCCCAATACTAAAATCCAAAACAAACTAAGAACAGTTCCCCAATAAAACGGGGTGAGCCGAAACCAGTTTTTTCTTCTCTTCACATCATTTTGACCCTCCGAGGCGGAGGGGAAACCCCCCTTCGGTGGAATAAATCCACCTTCGGTAGGGGTAAAATCTAGCGAGCGGAGCGAGCGCAGGAATTAGAATCTAAGCTCGATAACAGCGACCCAGCTACTTCAAAATAATACACTAACCCTCAACTGATGTTTCAGTCCTCACTCTCGAAATTCTCTAACATCTCCTCAGGGGTTAATATCCTTTCTTCTAATGTTTCTTTAACAACTTCCTCAAACACTCCTTTTTCTGTTAGTGCGGCTCCTATATATCCTGCTGATGACCCACAAAGCGTTAAAGTTACGGCTGCTACTGGAAGTAAAACAATCAACCATAACACAGCATCCCTCATTTCTTTTGCTAATGTAATCCTTTTAAGGATATCATTTGTTACTTCTAATGAAAGAAGCGCTCCCGCACCAGTAGCTCCAGCTTTCACCATTTCCTTAAGCACCATAACTTGAACTTGTTGTAGTTGCCTTTTTATTTCCCTTTCCCTTATTCTTATTTCTTCCTCGCAAACATGCTCCACCTCATGATGAGCGGGTATCATTTTTCCTCCTTTATTAAAGCTAATAACTTAGCTTTTTCTTCTTGATCAATGTCTTGGATTAATACCTTTACTAATTCTTTGACAGAGTCTTTCAAGATATCTTCTATCTTTTGTATTGATTGGGAAGAAAGGGAAATGTTTTCTTTTTTAAACCAGGACACCAACTTTTTTGAATTAATTCCTGGTTGCTTTACGAAAGTAAGAAAATCATCTCTTTTTCCTTCGGGTAGCTGATTAACAAAAGCTAGCCAGAACTTTCCCATTAAGATTTCTTCGAATAACTTTCTTATTTCTTCCTTACCAGAATCAGAAATCTTCAAAACATCTAAAATCTCGTTTAAGAGGTTTTTTCTCTTAGTTGCTGATAGCATATTATATATTAAAACCCTTATCTCTCTTTTGTCAAGCAATTGATCTGGTTACACACATTTGAGACTCTCAGCCTTTTCCACATAATACGAGGATTAAAGCTGACCGATGAGGTGAAGGTGATGTTTAGCTGCTCGGTCAACTACTTGACGGCGGAGTTGGGCAGCTTCAGAGGAACTTAGCTGTTTCTCTCTATCCAGATAAGCCAAACGAAGGCTAATCCTCTTTTTAAAAGTATCAACAATCGTCACTTCTTTTATTCTTTTATCAACCTTGGTAATAGAAAAGAGAAATTTCATTAGCTCTATCTCATCACCAACCTCAAAAGTCAGATCCTCAATCCAAGGACTGAACTTTACTTCTTTGGACAAGAGAGGTTGGAAAGTAGCCTTTTTCAAAAGGAGGTCATAATCCACTTCCATAAACCACACCCCTTCACTTCTTCCTATTACCCCTAACTCCTGGCCTCCATAGAAAAGGGTAATCACCTCCTCTAAACCACTACTGAGAGGGGATAATCGGGTCACCATTTTTTCTTGGACATTAAATAGGCCATAATCTAAATGAAGGTAAAGAAAAAGACTGTTAATCACTTGATTAAAATAAGCAAACTCAGTTGCTGCTAATCCCAAGGTTTGGGGTTCTCTTTGAGATGCTCTTAGGGGATAAACAGTGTTTATCTCAAATACGCCTTTGGGTTTAACCAGGGGTAAGGGCTTCTTAGTATTTTCTTGAAGATAAAGAACTAAACCAGGAACAAGAGTTGTCTTTAAGTAACGAGCTTCATTAGAAATAGGATTGGTTACTCCTATTAATTTATCGAGTTTAAGCTTAAATCTTTTTTGCTCATCCTGGCTAAAGAAACCAAAATTGTTAAGCTGGTATAAACCCTGGCCTGTGAGAAAGTTCTTTAATTGAAGATCAGCATAGTGATCATTCTCTTCTTTGTGAGGAAGAAACTCTAGGGGGAGAGGAGTTGGTTGCAACCGCCAATAACCAAAACCCCTAACTACCTCCTCAATAACGTCTTCTTTTATCTGAACATCACTCCGCCAATGGGGAGCTTGAACTAAAAAACTATCTTCTGATACAGCTTTTACTTGAAAATAAAGACCTTCTAAAATTTCTTTTACCTTACGACTAGGAATATCCAAGCCTATTAACTTATTAATATCCCTTAAACTTATCTTTATCTTTGGATTCTCCACCTTAGTTTGGCCGCTAATTTTAATTCCTTTTATCTCGGCCTGGGCATACTTCAGGTAAAGGTCAAGGATACGGCGGAGAGCTAGCATTGAGGTATTGGGGCTTGGTTTATGGATAAAGTGATTAGCAGCATCAGAAAAAAGCCCTTGACGCATTGCTGTCTTTCTTATTTGGTAAGGATTAAAAAGGGCCATTTCCAAAAGGACCAGCTCGGTTCCATCACTTATTTCCGTTTCTTCTCCACCCATCACCCCAGCTAGGGCAATTGGTTTCTGGCCATCGAGGATGAGAATATCATCCGCCGCCAACCTTCTCTTCTTACCATCAAGAGTAGTAAAGTCTATCTCTTTACCAGCTGGCTGTACTCTAATCTCTTTCGTCTTTAACTTAGCGGCGTCAAAGGTATGAAAAGGCTGACCATACTCCCACATCACATAGTTAGCTGCGTCCACTATTATCCCTCGCGGTTGGTTAGACATCAAAGCCAGACGTTTCTCCATCCACTCAGGCGAGGGTTTATTTTTTAATTTTAAGAGAACCAAAACATAAAGAGGACAACTCTTCTCGTCTCTCTTAATACGCCAATCAGTTAGCTGAGGCAGTTGATTAAGATCTGTCTCAAGAGGAGCCAAATGAGTGCGGCTTCTTTCAATAAAACTAACTTCATAAGCCAAACCGACCATCGAAAGAAGATCACCTCGGTTATAGGTTACATCTATATCTAAAACAGCTTCACCGTTTTGATGATCAACTTTATCTACTCCTATCGAGATGAGGGATAATTTCTTGGCTAGCTCTTCAGCTGAGGATTTAATCTCAACTAACTCAGTTAACCATTCAAAAGGTGCTTTCATCTTCCCCCCTTAAGAAATTGAAAATCACCTTGATAGAACTGGCGGATGTCATTTACTCCAGTCATCAACATCAACATTCGATCAGGACCAAAACCCCAAGCAAAACCAGAATACTCATTAGGATCAATCCCCACATTTTTCAATACTTGAGGATGAACCATACCGGCGCCGGCAATCTCAAACCAACCAGAGTAAGAACAAATAGGACACCCTTTCCCATTACAGAAAACACATTTAGCATCTACTCCCACACCTGGTTCAACAAAGGGGTAATATTTTGGTCGAAAACGACTCTCAGTTACCTGACCTAGAATCTCTTTCAAGAAATAGTCGCTTAACCACTTAAGATGATTCATATTTATGCCTTTATCTACAACTAAAACTTCAAATTGAGAGAAAGTATGGGAATGCCTGGGGTCAAGGATTTCTCGACGGAAACAGCGGTCGAAAGCCATTACTCTCAAAGGAACGCCGTATTTTTCTAAAGCCCGCAACTGAATATTTGAAGTATGAGTCCGCAAGAGAAGAGGATTGCCTCTTTCATCATCTTGATTAAGATAGAGGGTATCCCAAAGATCACGAGCCGGATGGCCAGGAGGAATATTTAAACCAGCAAAGTTAAACCAGTCATTCTCAATGTGAGGGCCCTTAAACTCAACAAAACCTAAGTGGTGGAAGATGTTTATTACCCTTTGGCGCATCCATTCTATAGGGTGCAGGCGGCCAAATTGAGACGGCCAGTGGGGAAGAAACTCTCCTTGAGAAGTAAGGGGCTGCTCTTGGTTCAATTTTCCTTCTTGATCAGTCAGCTTTTTCTCAATCAGTTTTTTAAATTGGTTGATCTTCCCCCCTACTTGGCGCTTTTCTTCAACAGTCAAAGAAGGCAGCTGTTTTAATAGGTTCTTAATTACTCCTTTTCTCCCTAAATACTTTACCCTCAACTCATTTATCTCATCTCTGTCTTTAACTTTCTTCAACTCTTGAAGAAACTCTTTCTGGAACTGATCTATCTTATCTAGCATATTTTATTATATAATCTCCCTTCCCTCTCTCAAAACCATCCGCGTTAGATCATAAATTATGTCTCCGAAACAGTCGGGGGTAATCCCGAGGTTAACAGAGGTAACCAACCTCGGAGGTTAATTTTCCGAGTCGGGTTTTCCGAGCCGGGCCTAGGATTATTAAAGTTTCATAAACTCTGCTACAATATATTTGATTCTCTTTAAAAATTTTCTTTACTTTAAAGTGCCAGAAATAACTGCAAAGGAACAATTAACTCAGGTTGAAAGTGTGGGTATAAGAATTCTCGGACAGGATGATCCTCGAAAAATGACACTCAACCAATTCAACAATTCTCCTGAGCTATTATTTCACGGCACATCTCATCCGATGCAATTTTCACCCACTTTTGATTACCATTCTAAAGAATATCTCACCCAAAGCGACGGTAGCACCACTTTAGGTTTCGGTTTTTACACAACAGATAATGAAATAGAAGCAAAGAATTACTCAATAGTAAGGCAAGGAGGTGGTAAAGTACAACCAATAATTATTCGAATCTTACCTTATCAAGCTCGTGTTTTAGATCTTAGGCAAAAAATAATTTAACAGAAAATGCACCAATACCACATGAACTAGCACAAGAATGGAGAAATAAATTCTACCAATATCTAGAGACCAAACAACCACGAAAAGGACCAGTCGGTGCCTTACTTGATTCTTTAGAACAAGAATATCTCTCCTTTCTCAATACAGTATTAACATTAAACAAAATAGATTTAAGAGTTTTGCTCGGAACTGCACCTTCAAAACAGGTCAAAAGCCCTAACCTACCATCTCCACCATGGACTATGCTATTCTCAGAATTTATGCTTGCGAAAGGTTTTGATGGACTTGTTTACAACGAAGGAGGAGAAGGAAAATACGGAAAAGGTGGCACTACATATGTTTTTTACAATCTTAAAAAGATCGGAACATACGAAAGTTGGCATAACACCATTACTTAAAATACTAACCTTATCAACCCGTTCCTCAAATGCATTTATTTAGTTTTACTTCAATTATGTTCCTTTAATCTTCGCTCTAGATCTGTAGTTGATCCATAATAGAAACGTCCATTCTTCTTGCTTTCGAGGATATAAAAGAAAGCCATGATTAGTGGGCGCGGATGGGCTCGAACCATCGACCTCAGTCTTATCAGGACTGCGCTCTAACCAACTGAGCTACGCGCCCGTTTTACTTTAAAATTTTAACACAAGGTGGTAGAATAAAAAATGGAAGTTAAGCAAAAGAAGACCAAAGCTCCAATTGAACTTATAGAGTACACTTTTCCAGACGACGAAATTAGCTATCTGGCTCCCAATTGGCAGGAGACAGGAAAGCTAACCTTTAAACTAGCTCAAAAAATTATCAAGGACAACTATCGAGCTGACCGTTTAGTTGTCTTAGCCAAAGGCGGCTGGAGTTGGTCAAGAGCTTTAATTGATTATCTCAATATTCCTCAAGGCGGCAGTTTAGAACTTAAGTTTTACAAGGATATTAACCAAAAAAATAAAGCTCCTGTTATCGTCCAATCGTTACCCATCAGCGTCCAAGATGAGAGAATTCTTATCTTTGATGATGTAGCCGACTCGGGAGAAACTTTAAAGACCGCTAAAAGGTATCTTCAGCTTTGTGGAGCCAAGGAGATTAAAACAGCCACTTTATTTTTTAAGTCCTGGTCATCTATTGAACCTGACTTTTGGTCGGCAGAAACCAAATCCTGGGTTATCTTCCCTCATGAAATAAGAGAAGCGGTCACTTTGATTGGCAAACGGTGGCGGCAACGAAAACTATCCAAAGAGGAGATTCTTAAGCGCTTTAGTCTTATTGGTCTCCCAACCGACGAAGTGAGGTTCTTTTTAAAACTTCTTAAGTTTAATTAACCTCGCCTAGACCAAAATCTTCCCCTCTTTTAAAATAACCCGCCCATCAACTTGAACTTGATGATTGGGGTAGCGCATATCCTTAACAATATCCCAATGAATAGCCGACTCATTAGTTCCCCCACCTCGCTTTTCTTTATAGGCTCGACCTAGGGCTAAATGAATCGTCCCCCCTATCTTCTCATCAAATAGGGTATTTTTCATCGCTTGGGTGATATTATAATTAGCCCCAATAGCAAACTCTCCTAAGTATCTAGCACCCTCATCAGTTCGGAGAATCTTATTTAAGGCTTCCTCACCTCTTTCTGCTTTAGCTGTAACCACCCGGCCAGCTTTAAACTCCAGATATATTCCTTCCACCTCAGAGCCTGCATAGATAGTTGGCAGGTCGAAATATATATGCCCTTCTACTGTTTTCTCTAATGGAGCTAAGAAAACCTCTCCATCAGGAATATTGGCTTGACCATAAGCTGCTTGAGCCAAGCGGCCTTGGATAGAAAAAGATAAATCCGTATTCTTTCCTTTTATATCGACTCTTTTGCCAGCATCAAGAACCGCTTCCAATTTCTTTAATTTCTCCTTCATCCCCTCGTAATCCACCAGGCAGGCTTGATAGTAAAACTCAACTAGCCAGTCGTAAGCTACCCCAGCATCCTGGGCCATAGCCGGTGTGGGATAATAAGTTACTACCCAACGTTGACTGTCAATCATCTTTTCAATAATGGGCGTCATTAATTTCTGGCGGCGAGTTATCTTTTCTGCAGCTATTTGAGCCAGCTCCTTAGTATTATCGAGAGTCACTATTCGAACAAAAGCATCAGCCCAATCAATCTTAGCCTTCAACACTGAGGTTGGTACATACTTCAACTGCCATTCATTAGCCAGTTTATAAAACTGGTAGCTAAATCCGTTAATGTGAGAACGGTTAAGGTGAAGATCAATCTGGGTATCCACTAAAGGATAGGCTCCTCTTTTAAGAGCCTCTACATAAACAGCTTTAACTAAATTAAAGGCGGCTGAATCAGAAACCGTAATTAATAACTTTTCCCTCGGTTTCAGGTTCAGTGAATGATCTAGTAAAACAGCCGCTAATTGGTAATCCTTTTCATTCGGCAGCATACTTCTAGCTCTACCGTTTTGGTGATTGGCGCTTGCGGCGGGCTTTGCCACCTCTACCTGGTTTGCGCCTCTCTTTTTCTCGCGGATCACGGGTTAAGAAACCGTTCTTCCGCATTAAAGCTTTAAACTCTTTTTCATTCCATTTAACTAAGGCTCGAGCTAAAGCATGATTTAAGGCATCTATCTGGGCCCGCACCCCGCCACCAATTATCTTAGCTTCAAAACCTAATTTGAACTTATTGGCTATCAGCTGAAGAGGTCGAGCATAAAGAGGTTGAAAGAGAGGAGAATTGAAATATTCCCCAATCTTCTGTCCATTAACCAACCAATCCTTTTTACCTAGAAGAAGTCTGACTCGAGCAACTGCCCTTTTTCGGCGGCCAACAGCAGTGATATTTTTATTCTTAGAGTTCTTTAGCTTCTTTGATTGAGGCATCTTAGTCCTTTTCAACTACTTTTTTAAACTGTTTTTCGTAAGGATGCTTGTCTCCCGGATAAATCTTTAGGCGAGCTAGACGGTCCTTTCTTAATTTATTTTTAGGTAACATATTCTTAACCGCCTGCCAGATAATTCTGGTTGGGTGGTGCTCAAACATCCATTTAGCTGTCCGTTCCCTTAAGCCTTTAGGATAACCCGTATGATGGTAGTACTTCTTATTTTCAGCTTTCAAGCCACTAAACTTAACTTGAGCTGCATTTTGGACAACAACAAAGTCTCCTTGATCTAAGTGAGGCATATAATTCACCTTATTCTTTCCCATTAGAAGAGTGGCAATCTGAGTCGCTAAGCGGCCAACTATCTTTCCTTTAGCGTCAATAAAATGCCACCTTCTTTTAATTTCTTTTCCTTTAACAACAGTAGTCTTCTGGTCTTTTATTCCCTTCATTTCTTAGTCTCCTTCTTTTTCCCTTCTTCTTTTTTAACTTCTCTCTTAACTGAGTTGGAGGTCGTTTTTTTCTCTTTTTTAACGATCTTACTTTTCTTCTCAGTCTTAACCTGAGGAGTCTTCTTCTCTTCCTTCTGAGTAACTTTCTTTTGGTTAGTTGTTTCTTTTTTGGTACTTGTTTCTTCGAGTATCTTCACTTCGGCTAAAAGAGTATTATCACCTTTGCGGGGGTTCAACCGTCTAAAGGTAGTAAAACCACTAACTCTGTTGCCTAGATTAGGCAAGATCTCATTGATTAGTTTAAAGGCAGCCTTTTTGTTGTTACCTAATCGGCTAATTAAAAGGCGCTTGTGGTGGAGATCTTTTTTCTTAGCCAAAGTAACCAACTTGTCAAAATAAGCCTTCAAGGCTTTAGCTTTAGCGATGGTGGTCCTTAAATGTTTATGTTCTATTAAGGCAACCGCCAAGCCTCTTAAAAGGGCCCGGCGTTCATCTTTACCACCAGCTAACCGATATTTTTTCTTAAGATGCCGCATTCTTTCTTATTTCTTCTTCAAAACCTTTTTAATTTCCTCAATAGACTTCGGTCCTAAATTTTTAACTGTCTTCAGCTCTTTCTCGCTCAAACTCTTTAGTTTTTCAACCGTAAAGATATCGGCTTTCTTTAAGGCGTTAGTCACCCGAGGCGGCAAACCCAACTCTTCCAAGGGAGTACCTTCCTCTTGATCATTTTTCTCATCTTCTTTTTTAGCTTCGGTAGCCTCTTCCGTTTCTTCCGTTCCTCGATTAGCTAAGTGAGAAAAATGTTTAGCCAAGATTAAAGAGGCTTTCTCTACTGCTTCCGAGGGGGAGATAGTTCCATCGGTAGTAACATCAAGAATTAATTTATCCCAGTCTGTCTCTCGACCAACACGAGTGGCTTCGACTTTGTAGTTGACCTTAATAACTGGGGAAAAAACTGCATCAACCGGAATAACACCTAGGTGAGGCCTCTCTAATTCTTCGGCTAAAACATAACGATAACCTCTTCCTACAGTCAGTTTCATCTTTAAATGGGCTTTTTTATCCGTTAAATGACAAAGAACTAAGTCTTTGTTGACTATCTCTAATCCTGACTCAGGCTGAAGATCAGCTGCTTTCACTTCTTTTGCTCCCTTAACATCGAGGTAGATTGTCTTGGCTTCATCAACACTAGCCTTAATTCTTACTTTCTTCAAATTAAGGATTAAATCAATAACATTCTCCTTCATCCCATCAATAGTAGTAAAAGGATGAGAAATATTATTTATCTCAACATGGGTAATAGCGGCTCCTTGAAGAGAGGATAATAAGACGCGACGGAGGGCGTTACCTAAAGTATAACCATAACCTTTTACTAAAGGTTCGATCACAAAACGGCTGTAAGAGCCTTTCTCAATTTCTGTTTTAACTTTAAAAATAGGTTCGATCATAATACCTCCTTAGCGTGAGTAAAACTCAACAATTAATTGTTCTTTAATATCTGCATCTAGTTCTTCTCGCTCAGGCAGGCGGACAAATTTGCCTTCCAATCCTTTCCTTTCCACCCAAGCTGGCAAACCTCTCTTTTTACTCGCTTCCAAACTCTTCTTAATCTCCTCATTTTCTTTAACTCCCTCCCTCAGGCTAATAACATCTCCTTGGCGAAGCTGATAAGAAGGAATCGTCACTTTCTTTTTATTTACCTGGATATGACCATGCTTTACTAACTGCCGAGCAGCAGCTCGAGAGGGAGCAAAACCCAAGCGATAAACTACGTTATCCAGTCGGCTTTCCAAAAGTTGTAAAAGCTTCGTCCCAGTTGCTTCAGGATTCTTAACCGCCTCTAAAAATAGGTTCTTAAACTGCCTCTCCCGCAGACCGTAGATTCTCTTCACTTTTTGTTTTTCCCGCAACTGCTGGCCGTAAACATTCAGCTTTGCCCGAGCTGCTTTATAACCATGCTGTCCAGGAGGAATGGCCCCTTTTCTTTCTAGAGGGCATTTAGCTGTAAAACAGCGTTCTCCCTTTAAAAAGAGTTTCCTCCCTTCACGACGACACAAACGGCATTTAGCTTGAGTATACCTTCCCATCTTTATCCTTTCTTTGGCTTCTTAGGCCGACAACCATTATGAGGTATCGGCGTAACATCAACTAAAGAATTAACCTTAAAAGAGGTATGACGTAATAATTTTAAAGCTGCGTCCCGCCCCGGTCCAGGACCTTTTAAGAAAACATCTACCTGACCAACTGAGGCGTTCTCTAACTTGTCAACTACATACTTAATAGTGGTAGTAGCAGCAAAAGGGGTTGATTTACGAGTCCCTTTGAAACCAGCTCGACCACAGCTGTACCAAAAAAGGGTATTCCCTTGGGTATCGGTGACTGTTACTATGGTGTTGTTGAAACCAGCAGTAACATAGATTCGCACTTTAGAAGGCAACTTTATCTCGTTTGTTTTTTTTGTTTTAACCATTTTGTTTCTTTGTCTTAGCTGCTGCTTCTAACTTTTGTAACATCTCTTTTCGCATCGCTCCTACAGTCCGCCGTTTACCCCGTTTTATTCGGGCATTAGATCTAGTTCGCTGTCCTCTAACTGGCAGGCCGCTAATGTGCCGCAAACCACGGTAACACTTAATTTGCTTTAATCGCTTTATATTTTCTTGGTACCATTGACGAAGGCTACCCTCAATTAGGTAGCCGTCCAAGACTTTTTGGAGCTGGCTAATTTCCTCTGGAGTTAATTCTTTAGCTCGTTTTTCTGGGTCTATTCCTGCTTCAGCCACTACTTTTTGGGAAAGAGTTGGCCCAATCCCATAAATATACCTTAGAGCAAAAGTTATTTTTTTCCCTTCAGGAATGGTAACTCCCATTAAGCGCAACATACTATCCTTGCCTCTGCTTATGGCGGGGATTAGAGCAGATTACTCTAACTACCCCCTTTCGGCGAATAATTTTACAATTTCGGCAACGTTTCTTAACTGAAGCTCTAACCTTCATTTTTATTTTCCTTTTTGGTTCGATAAATAATTCGGCCCCGAGCATCATCATACGGGGTCATCTCAATTGTCACTAAATCACCTGGCATCACCGAGATGTGATGAATCCTCATCTTTCCTGCCAGATGACATAATACTATATTATCACTGTCATCAAGTTTAACTCTAAACATTGTGTTTGGCAATGCCTCAATGACAGTGCCCTTTTTAATAATTTTAGTCATAATAAGAGAACTTGGCTATTTTATCAAAGGTTACTGAGAAAAACAAGTCCTTTATTGCAAACATGTTCGCTCCAAACCCTCCGCTGTAATAATTAAAAAACCATCTTCAGTCACCGCCACAGTTTCTTCATACATTCCCCCCAGCTTACCATCAGCAGTTTCTAGAGTCCAACCATCAGCCGCCTCTTTCATCTCTGCTTCTCCCTCAGCATAAATAATCTCAATAGCCACTGTCTGGCCGACTCTCAACTGAGGGTATTTAATTCCTGGCTGGACATACTGAAGAATCATCGGCTCTTCATGAAGATGGTGACCTATTCCATGGCCACCTAACTCAGGGATAATTTTATAGCCGGCAGAAAAAATCTCATTCTGAATAGTTCGAGAAATTTCCTTAAGAGAAACATTCGGCCTTACCTTTTGGAGAGTAGTCCGAAGAGCTTTAATACCTGCTTGGAGAAAAGGATGATTATAATCCGGACCATTCTCAGTCAATCTAAAAGTAGCGGCTTTGTCAGTGTGATAATTCTCATAAAGAACTCCAGCATCCAAAGTAATAAAATCACCTAATTTAATAAACACATCCTCATGAGGGATGCCATGAACCAAACCAGAGTTAAGATTAATGCAACTCCCCCAAGAATAACCCTCAACTGTTTTAAAACCAGGATAACCTCCGGCTTGCTGAATCTTTGACTCTATCATTTGATTTAGCTGGGCTAAACTCATTCCTGGTTCAGCCTTGCTGGCAGCATAGCGCATCGCTTCGTCTAAAATCTTACCAGCCACCTTCATTACCTCGATTTTCTTATCCATACTCCCTTCTTTTTTAACTCAGCAACTATATTTTTATACACCTCTTTAATCGGCGGCCGGGCATCAATCTCGATGATCGGCACTTGAGAATCAAAAGAGGACAACACTTCTTTGATATGAGCCTGATAGACACCTTGGTAACGCTTTCTAAAAGCTTGATAATTATCGTCGGCTCTCTTCTCCAACTGAGCTCGCTTTAACACCCGCTTCCAACAGGTCTGGAGATCAGCTAAAAGATGGATCACTGCCCCTACCTTAAGATTATGTTTAGCTGCAAACTTTTGCCAACTTTCTACCTGAGTTTTATCTCGAAGAAAATTGTCAATAATCACTCCAGTCGGAGCATACTTAAGCAGATCCGGGCCAATAACCTCCATAAGAATATCACCAGGTACATTATTGCCTTGATCTATCAAGGATTGGATAAACTTACCTAATTGAGTTCCATCTTGACGTTTCCGCCGCAAGTAGGCTCCAACCTCAATGATTTTGGCCCCGGTCTCAGCGGCTAAAAGACGACTTTGAGTTCCTTTACCAGCACCGGGAGGACCTAAGAGAACCCAGATCATTTTACTAAACCTCGCTGGCGTAAATTATTCCAAATATCCTGAGTAATCTCCTCAATTGTTTTAGTTCCGTCGATAGGAATTAAAACTCCTAAACGGCGGTAAAACTCTAAGACCTGCTTTTCCCCTTGGTGGTAAATGGCTAAACGGCTCTTTATTTTCTCTAAGGAGTCATGAAGACTGCCATCCGGCGATCGACGACCCCTCTTCAGTAATCTTTTAATAGCTACTTCATCAGGCACTTGAAGGTAGATAACCCCATCTAACTTCTGGCCATATTTTTCTAATTTATCTTGAAGAAACTCAGCTTGGTCTAAGTTTCGAGGAAAACCGTCAATGACCCAGCCATTTTCCAAATCTTTAGACTTTAGCCGCCGCTTCCAAAGGACAAACATCTCACTATCTGGAACATAATGCCCCAACTCCAGAGCCTCACGGCAGATGTCTCCCATCATCCCTTTATCCTCTGCTGCTGCCCAACGAACGATATCTCCTGAAGCCACATAGGGCAGGTCCAACTTAGCAGCTAAAATCTTACCTTGGGTACTTTTTCCTGACCCTTCTGGCCCAAAAAGCACTAGACGCATTTTTGCCTCCTTTTTTACCTAAAAACGGTTAGATTAACTTTATAAATAATTGTCATAATGCTGCATAATTAGTTCAGCTTCTAGCTTCTTAACTATCTCCAAAATAACCGAAACAACGATTAAGATCCCCGTTCCTCCTATGGCTAGATTTTGGACTCCGGTTAGGCTCTGGCTAATAGCCGGCAGAATAGCTACTATTCCTAAAAAGATAGCTCCGACAAAAGTTACCCGATAGAGGATGTAACTGATATACCTGACGGTTTCTTCTCCTGGCCGAATACCCGGAATAAAACCACCGCTTTTTTTCAACTCTTCAGCCACCTTATTTGGGTCAAAGGTAACCATAGTGTAAAAGAAGGTAAAAACAACCACTAGGAAAAAATAGGTTAGATAATAGGTTGTTGTCCCTGGTTGAAAAGCAAGAAGAAAATTAGTTAACCGTTCTTGCCAAAAAGAGGGAAGATGAAGATAGTTAACTATCTGGTAGAAAAGAGAGGGAAGAAGAACTACTGAGATAGCAAAGATTATAGGAATCACTCCGGCGTTGTTTAACTTCACCGGCAGATAACTCTCTTGGGTTAGATTCATTCTATGGCTGGTTTCCTGACGGGCATACTTTAACTTCACTTTACGGTAGGCTTCATTAATATAGATTATGGCAGCAATAACTACCAAGGCTAAGAGAGGGAAGGTAACAATGGTAGTAAAGTCAATTAAGTCCCAGTTAGCCAACATCTGACTGATACTCGTCGGCAAACTAGCTACAATGCCGACAAAGATAAGGAAAGAAATACCATCACCAACTCCTTTTTCCGTGATTAATTCTCCAAGCCAAACCATTAATAAACTTCCAGCCGAAAGTACCAAAAGCATACTAATCATATCCAACCAAGGTAATTGACTAACTATTAATTGTTGTTTAGCTAAGAGAAAATAAAAGCCAACCGCTTGGATAAGAGTTAGAGGTAAAGTCAGAAATCGGGTATAGCGGTTAATGATCTCCATCCCATACTCACCTTCTTTGGTTAATTCCTCTAATTTAGGAATGACCATCGTTAGAAGTTGAAGAATAATAGAAGCGTTGATATAAGGGTTAAGGCCTAAAGCAATGATAGAAAAATTAGCTAAGGTCCCTCCAGAGAAGATGTTAATAAGCCCTAGAAATTGATTGTGGCGGAAAATTTGCTGGAGGCGTTGTTGATTGACTAAGGGAACGGGAATATGGGCCATAAAACGAACCACCAAAACTATAAAAAGGGTAAAGAGTATCTTCCGCCGAAGATCTTCTGTTTTCCATAATAGGCGGAGATAGCTCCAGATTTTATTCATTTTTTATTTAGCCTTCTGGTTTACTGATTTTTTAGTGGCTGGACTAACTTTTTCATTCAGCTGTTTAACAGTCTGGCTAACAGGCAGCTTAAAAAGAACTTTAAAAGGCAATTTTTTATGACCAGCAACAACTTTAACCTCTCCCTTAAAATTAGGTTTAATAAGCCCTTTCGCCAGTAAGAACTCTTTATCAATTAGTTGTCCTTCTTTTTTAATAAAAGGAATTATCTTATCTAAATTGACGGCTAAGTTTGTTCTTTTCTTTAATCCTTTTATCTTTCCTCGAAGAGCAGGAAGTCGTTGCCACAAAGATTTTTTATGTTTTGTTCCGGTATGAATTATCTTAACCTTCAAGCGGGCCTTGCTTCCTTTATGGCCCCGACCACTTGTATGGCCTCCCTTACCCGAAGAGTAACCTTTTCCTCTTCGTTTTTTCCCTTTTTCCACCAATCGAGCTAGTTGAGTTAAAACACTCATTATTAAAGGCGTCTTTTCTTAATATTCTCTAAAGACTTAAAGGCTTTAATAGTAGCATAGGCAGCCACCGTCCGGTTACTGCTTCCCAAAAGTTTAGCTACCACATTTTGATAACCAGCCAAGTCCAAAAGAGTTCGGACGACTCCTCCGGCTTTAAGTCCAGTTCCTCGAGGTGCTGGTTTAATAAGTAACCAAACTCCATCTTGTTTAACTTCCACTCGATGAGGAACTGAGTACCAGCTTGTTATAGGCAAGCTAATCATCTCCTTTTTAGCCTTACTCATCCCCTTTTGGATGGCTGCAGCTACTGAAGGTGCCTTAGCCAAAGCTAAACCTACCTTCCCCTGCTTGTCCCCAACAGCTACCAAGGCGGTAAAACGAATGCGTTTTTTCCCTTGAGTAACCTTAGCTACCCGTTTAATCTCTAAAACAGCCGATGGTTGCTGATTTTCTCTTTTATCTTGAGGCATAATTCTCCTAAACTTCAATACCGCCTTTTCGTAATCCTTCTACCAAGGCAGCTACCCGACCATGGTAAGCATAACCGCCACGATCGATAACTAACTTATTAATCTTTTTCATTTTTCTCAACCGTTCAGCCAATAACTGACCTACCTGAAAGGCTTTGTCTTGTTTGGTCATACCTTTATTTATCTTAATTTGGAAGTCATTAGCTGATAGAAGAGTTTTCCCCCGCTGATCATCAATAACCTGGGCATAAATATGCTGATGACTGCGAAAAATGCTTACCCGCCAATGAGTTGGAGAAAATTGGCGCAGCTTTCTCCTTGTCCTTAAGGCTCGTCGCTGATAGTGTTTTCTTTTTTCCTCAGGTTTCATAACATCATATTTTAACTTATTTAAGCAGCTGCTTTACCAGCTTTCCCAGCTTTCCGTCTAACTACCTCACCTTTGTAACGGATTCCCTTACCTTTATACGGTTCAGGGGGTCGAACAGCCCGAATATTGGCAGCCAATTGACCAACTTTGTACTTATCAATACCTTCAACGGTAATCTGAGTGTTTTTATCAACTTTTACTTCTAAATCCTCCGGTACTTCCACCTCTACATTATGAGAGTAACCCACCGAAAGAACTACCTTTCTTCCTTCCATCTTGGCCCGATAACCCACACCCACCAGTTCTAATTCTTTCTTCCAACCTTGAGTTACTCCCTTAACCATATTAGCTAAGAGAGAGCGTAACAGCCCATGCCAAGCTCGGTGTTGTTTGTCTTCTGGTTGGGTATTAATCACCTTAATTAAGCCTTCACTCACCTCTACCTTCATCCCAGGAAGAATTTTTTCCTCCAGTTCTCCCTTAGGACCTTTAATAATTACCTTATCACCTTCAATTCTCACCTCTACATTATCAGGAATGGTTATTGGTTTATTTCCTATTCTTGACATAGCTACCTACCATACTTGACAAATTAACTCCCCACCTACTTTCCGGGCTTTAGCTTCGGCTCCGGTCATTATCCCCTTGCTAGTCGAAAGAATATTTATCCCCAAACCGGAAAAGACACTTGGTATCTCTCTTGAAGAAACATAGATTCGCCGCCCCGGTTTAGAGATTAATTTCAAACCTTTTATCGCCGGCTGGCGGCGCCCTTCCTTTTCTTTATAAGAAAGGGTTATTAAAATTTTCTGTTTGGCTCCCTGGCCTTCGATCTTATAACCACTAATAAAACCTTCCTTCTTAAGAAGTTGGAGGACAATTTCTTTAATCTTAGAGTAGGAAACCTCAGCGTCCGGCTGCCGACTGAGGTAAGCATTTTTAATCCGAATCAACATATCGCCTAAAGGATAATTCATTGTCATCTCTTTACCACGAGGCCTTAGTTACCCCTGGTAACAGGCCTTGATGGGCTAACTTTCTAAAGCATAAACGACATAGCTTAAAATAACGAATATAACCGCGGGGCCGGCCACAGAGCATACACCGATTGCGGTACCTAACCTGGTACTTTAAATCTTTAGTTTCTCGAACAATTTTTGATTTCTTAGCCATATTTAACTTTTGCTTTTTAACTTTTGACTTTTAACTTTTTTAAACGGCATCCCTAATAATTCTAACAGACGTTGACTAATCTTAGGGTCTTTAGTTGTAGTAACTATAGTTACTTGAACTCCTCTTTTTTTGTCCACTTCTTCATAACTTACCTCAGGAAAGATAACCTGCTCACTCAGACCAAGATTATAATTGCCTTCTTTGTCAAAACTTTTAGGAGAAACACCCTGAAAGTCCCGAACTAGAGGGAGAACTAAATTAATTAACTTGTCTAAAAAGGACCACATCCGCTCTTTTCGCAGAGTTACCTTCAATCCGATTGGGTGCCCTTGACGAAGACTAAAACCAGCAATAGATTTTTTAGCCCGAGTAATCACTGGCTTCTGGCCAGTAATTTTAGCTAAAACTTGGGCATTCTGGTTAAGGATGTTTTTATCTTTAACGGCATCACCTACTCCAATACTGACTACGATTTTTTCTATCTTAGGAACCGCTAAATCAGATTTTATCTTCAACTCCTTTTTTAAGGTAGGGAAAACTTTTTCTTGGTAGAGTTTTTCTAAACGAGGTTTCATATCTCACCTTTTAACTATCTATCTCCTGTTGACACTTCTTACAGTATCGAACTTTTTTACCTTGAGCATTAATTTTAATACCTACTCGAGTAGGTTTATGACAATGTGGACAGACCAACTGAACTTTGGACCAATCAAGGGGTTTGACTACCTCAATTATTCGGCTAGGGTCATTTGGTCCACGACTTTTATGATGCTTTTTAACCTTATTTATATCCTCTACCACCACCTTCATCTTTTTGGGCAAGACTTTTAGCACCTTGCCCTGGCGGCCTTTGTCCTTCCCTACCATTACTTGGACTAGATCACCTTTTTTAATCTTTTGCATTTTATTTCTCTTAATTTAATATATTTCTTCAGCTAAAGAAGCAATTTTTTTATAACCTTTTTCCTTTACCTCTCTGGCTATCGGCCCAAAGACCCGACTGCCCACAGGTAAACCATTATTATCAATGATTACCGCCGCGTTATCATCAAAACGGATATAGGAACCATCAGGACGACGTTGTTCTTTATGAGTTCTGACAATTATCGCCTTAACTTTTTGGCGGTCTTTTACCAAACCATAAGGGGTGCTCCCATCAATCACACAGAGCACCTTATC
>JALVIH010000045.1 GCA_027028625.1 bacterium
GAACGAGCCACTTTCCCTCTCTTTGTGTCATTCTGAGCCCCAGCGAAGAATCTAGCGAAGCGCAAAGGTGTTGGCATCAACATTTGGGAGCACACTCGTGCGCCTTCGGCTAGATTTTACCCCTACCGAAGGGGGGCCTTCGTTGCCTCAGCTTCTCAAAATGACTCGGGGGAAAGGGATACAGCTCGCTCGGGATGACACAAAAGCACAACCTTCTCTAGGTCATCCCGACTTGTCGGGATGACTCCTTAAAAAGGTTTTGAATTTTGATCATTGAGACTTGCTTGGATACTTGGAATTTGATAATTGGTTATTTCTCGCTAAGCTCCGAGTTCTGAGTCCCAAGTTCATCACACTCCCGAAGAGTGATAAATCACTCTTCGGGAGAGTGATTTGTTCTGAGTTCTAAGTTCCGAACTCCGAGTTCTGATTACCTAGTTCCTAGTTCCCATTCACTTGCAATAGTAAATCCAGTACTGGAACTCGGTCATTGTAGGATCGCAAGCCCAAGTATACCAAGAAGAAGAGGTACTTATTCCTGAAAGAGGAACAATACCTACCATTGCTCCACCCGCCTCACAAATAGCGTAGTAATCTTTCACCTCATCAGCCGATCCTCCTATTTTCCCCTTAATTTGATGGCATTCTTCTGAAGTTAGTTTTTTACACACTCGAGGAGGGGACAGTTCCTGTCCCGAACCGTTAACATAGTTTTGGCAACTGGTTAAGTCGTTTATCTGCCTAGCAGCCAGAAATAGGAAATTCTTAATATCTCCCATTTTAGAGGAATTTAGATGAACATTAAGAATAGCAGAACTCAACTCTTTATCTTGAACCAAAGCTTGGGTAGCTGTAACTGCCGGAGTTGGTTGGATATAGTAATTTCCAGAGGAATTAGTAATATGGTTTAACTCATCAGGAACAATAACGTTTATACCTGCCTCATCTACATTGCCTGGATAAGCATTATGGTCAATATAATAACGGCTTAAGGCTTTTCTTACTTCCTCCAACTGGACAGTGGCTTTTAAGCCTAAAGCCTCTTCTATTCTTTTAGGAATGTTTAGTTGGGTTATTGTTAAGATTATAAGAAGAGCCAACAGAGCTAGAACTACTAACAGCTCAATCATCGTAAAACCCTTCAGCCGTCTTTCCATACTTAGATTATATATCGGAACTCCGATTATAATTAACCATGCGAGTGATTAAGTTGGAAAAAAATAATCTAGAAACAGTCACTAAAGAGGCGAGAAAAACCTTAGCAGAGGGAGGATTAATTATTTACCCTAGTGACACTTGTTATGGTATCGGTGTAGACCCAACTAACTCTCAAGCGGTTGATAAACTTTTTATCCTCAAAAAGGGTCGGCAAAAACCAGTCTCTCTCCTTTTAAATCCAACTTTACTTGAGAGTTATATTGGCCTCAATCAATTCAGCCGTTTTATGTTAGAGTATTTTCTCCCCGGCCCCTACACTCTGGTCAACTCGCTTAATTCCACTCCTGCCAGCCGTCAATTAGATAAAAGAATCTACCAAGGAGACACCCTTGGTTGGCGGATAATTGAGACACCTTTTATCAATCAACTTTTATCAATCCTTAAAAAACCCCTCACCTCGACTTCAGCCAATCGCCCTGGCCTGCCGCCGACCTATTCTTTAGCAGAGATTCTGGACCAATTTCAGGGAAAAGAACAACTTATTGACTTAATAATTGATGGAGGTAAACTCAAACCCCATCCCCCCTCAGCGGTGTTAACTACTACCGTCCCCTCCGAAATTTTAAGGCCAAACTATCAAGCTGTTACTCCTTTGGTCTTTTCTTCCTTCTCAAACCAACCCCTAGCAAACCTTTCCTTAATTAGCCGACAGTTTAATACCTTTCTCCAGCAAAAGGAAACAACCAGCTTTACTCTCGTCCTTTTATTCGGTCCTTTAGGGGCAGGAAAAACCACTTTTATTAAGGAATTTCTCCGTCAGTTGGGGTACAAGGAGAAAGTTACCTCCCCCTCTTTCACTCTCATTAACGAATACCTAACTCCAACTAGAAAAGTAATTCACCTTGACCTCTGGCGATTAGATAATGAGAAAGAGATAAAAGAGCTTCACTTAGAAGAGTATTTTAAAGATAACAACTTAATCTTCATTGAATGGGGAGAAAAATATTTATCCCTGCTGAAAGAAGACAAAAACCAAGCTCTTAAGAATGTTTATGGGTTATCCATTAACTATTCAGCTACAAAAAACAAACGAGACTATATCTTCCTCAAATTAATCTAACTACTTCAATCCTAGCTTATTGGCCATCTCAATTAAGTCCATTTTAGAGAAGGAACGGCCATTAGATTTTGTCTCTTCAAAAAGCTTATTGGCATACTTCCAGAAGCCTTGATTGCCACCTAACTCTGCCGCACACTCTGAGGCTTCTGCTTCCATCTGGGAGTTGGGGTGAATCGAGGTTAGAGGAATGTGCCGATAAACCCAAGCCAGCTTATCACCAAAATTCTTCAGTAATTCTTTAGGCACAGAATGGAAACGGCGACAGTAAGGACACTCAAAATCCGAGTACTCAATTATCACATAGCGGGCATTCTTACTTCCATACCAGTGGTCTTTTGTTGGATCTGGCTTAACTATTTTGGAAAGGTCCATCTTCTCACCCTTAGGTAAGGGAATTGATTTCCCTTGAATAAACTTCTCTAAATCAGCCTTTACCTTGGCGTATGGTTGGGCGCCAACCTCTACAAACTTCCTGCCAGTTTTCAAATCGTAGATGACAGAAGTAGGAGTGGACATTATCCCAGCTGCCTGCGCTAACTGAGAAGAGTTATTTACTTTATTTCCATATTTATCAGAGCCAAGGCACTTCTCAAAACGAGGGTTTTTAGCTACAACTTCTTTTTTAGTTACTTTCGAAACAGCCTTCCCCCCAACAATACGTTTCTCCTGGTTGTAGAAATAAACTCCAGCCAAGCTAAAGACAACAATTAAGAGGATTAAAATAAGGTCGGTGCTTTTTAAAACAAAACTCTTTTCTCCTTTTGTTTTTGACTGCATATTTTTAGATTAGCATAAAAATAGCTTTTGTCAAAGTGTTGCCAAAGGAGGCAAGATAAGTTATAATCCAACCATCTTTAGGAAAGGAGGCAAAAATAATTCATGACCAAAAAAACCAGCTCAAGAGCAAAAAAAGAACCCCGTTCAATGGAGGAACTGCTAGCTCAAGTAGGTGAAAACAGCCTACGAGTCTTCAAAAAAGGCGACAAAGTAGAAGGGACAATAACCTTAATTACTAAGAAGATTATCCTCGTCGATATTGGAACAAAAACAGAGGGTGTTATTCCGGAAAAAGAAATCAAATTATCTCAGGATTTCATTAAAAACCTCCAAGTAGGAGATCATATCCAAGCCTATGTGGTGAGAGAGGAGGACGAAAAAGGCCAACTGCTACTATCTATTCGCCGAGCTATTATCGAACACAAGTGGCAAAAGATGATAGAGTACTTTGAAACGGGTAAAAGCTTCGAAGTTACCGGCCAAGAATTAGTTAAAGGAGGACTTTTAGTAAACGCTCTCGACCTTCAAGGCTTTATTCCAGCCAGCCAGTTTTCTGCTAAATGGGCTGGCCATTATCAAAAATTAATTGGTAAGAAACTCCAGGTAAAAGTCATTGAGGTTAAACCGGAACTTAACAGACTAGTTCTCTCAGAAAAATTAGTAACCGAAGCTCCGCTCGAGGAAAAGAAAAAAGAAATCCTGGATAAGTTAGACCTTAACAAAGTGTATTCAGGAGTAATAACTGGCATCGTTCCTTTTGGAGCCTTCGTCAAAGTAAAGGTTAAGGAAGGGAAAACTGAAGATGACAGCGTTTATCTTGATGGGTTAGTCCACATTTCCGAGATTGCTTGGGAAAAAGTAGACAGAATCGAAGATTATGTTAAGGTTGGCCAAGAGGTCAAAGTAAAGATAATCAGTGTGGATAAAAATACTGGTAAACTTCAGATCTCTCTTAAGAGACTAAGTGAGGACCCTTGGAAAAATCTCGAAAAAGAGTATCCAGTCAACTCAATTGTCTCTGGAAGGGTGAAAAAAGTAGAACCTTTCGGAGCCTTCATCAATATTAAACCAGGAGTTGATGCTCTTCTTCATATTTCCAAGATTCCAACTGATGTAGTTTTGAAGGAGGGAGAAAAAGTTCAATGTTATATTGAATCAATCGATCCGGCTCATCGTCGGCTTTCGGTGGGTTTAGTCTTGGCTAAACCAAGTATGCCCTATCGCTAAATGATTTGTTAAATTAAGCAATAACCCTACTTAACTTTTTCCTTTAACCATTCCATTATTTCCAAGGCGGCTGAGCAACCACTGCCAGCGGCAGTAACTGCTTGCTGATAACGGTAATCAGCTACATCTCCCGCCGCCCAGATACCCTCAACGGAGGTAATATGAGGATACTCAAATCGGAATTCCTTTTTTAATCTCTTAATTTGTTCTGGAGGAAGATAGGTCTTCAACCCTGCTTCCAGCCAGCTTGCTTCTAGAGCCAAACGCCAACTGGTAATAAGATAACCTTTTTCATCCACTGCCACCAAGTCTCTCAAAAAGGCAGTATTTGGCTGGTGACCGATAGCTACAAAGAGCCCATCCGTCGGCAACTGAGTTACTTCCCCTGTTTTAACATTTCGTACTTTCAAACCTTCAACTTTATCTTTCCCTAAAACTGCCTCAACTACACTATTCCAAACTATCTCAATTTTAGGGTTGTTAAAAACCCTATCCTGCATTACCTTCGTCGCCCGAAAGGCATCTCGTCTATGGATGATGCGTACTTTGGAAGCAAACTTAGTTAAATAGCTTGCCTCCTCCATAGCCACATCGCCACCACCAACAACGGTAACTACCTTATCCTTAAAGAAAAATCCATCACAAGTGGCGCAGGCAGAAACACCTTTTCCTCTAAGTTCCTTCTCACCAGGCACTCCTAACCACTTGGCTGAGGCCCCAGTAGCCACTACTACTGAGGCTGCCTCGACTTCCTGACCAGAAATGAGATGAAGAATAAAACCACCACTTTTCTTTTCTATCTTTTCCACTTGGTCATCAATCATCTCGGTTCCAAATTTAGTTGCTTGCTTAATAGTCCTCTCCATTAAGTCGGGGCCAAGAATGCCTTCTGGAAAGCCAGGAAAATTTTCCACCTCTGTTGTTAACATCAACTGCCCTCCTCTTTCCTGGCCACCAATCAAAGCAGTTTTTAAACCGCCTCGGGAGGCATAAATAGCCGCTGTTAACCCAGCTGGACCTGAACCTAAAACCGCTGCCTGGTACTTCATCTGAACTCCTACTTCCTCAACTTAGCTGACTCAACGACTACCGCCAAAACGTCAGTTGCTGGAATAATTAGATAATCCTGGCCGTCCAACTTAACTTGATGGGCAGCAAATTCTTTATAAATAATCACGTCTCCTGGAGAAATCTCCTTTACTTCCTTGCCGACGGCGATAACCTTAGCCTGTTTAGAACCTTCCTTAGCCGAATCAGGCAAGACAATTCCAGAAGCAGTTTCTCTTTTTGCTTCTACTGGTTCGGCAACAACATTTTCATTTAAGGGTTGTAAGCTACTCATAGAACTCCTCCTCATAGAAACTTGGTAATAATTCTCAACACTTAATAATTATACAGGATGGAACTCAGGAATTGGAACTTAGAACTCAGAACTTGGTAAGAAAGCACTAAATTCTAAATCCTAAGCTCCAAACAAACCCTAAATTCTAAACTCTAATATCTAAACAATATCGAAATCCTAAGCTCCAAACAAAACCTTGTCTTTTGCGTCATTCCGAGCAGAGCGAGGAATCTAGCGAAGCGCAAAGGTGTTGGTATTCAAACTTGAGTAGACATCCATGCGCCTATCGGCTAGATCCCGACAAGTCGGGATGACTCCCTAAGATACTAAGTTCCGAATTCCAAAATCTAAGTTCCAAGCTCCAACTAACTAAGTCTTTGCTTGACTGCGGCGGCGATCTTAGTTAGAGCATTAGCATAAGCTGCTTGACGATGGGTTAGCCCTTTTTCTTCCACTTTAGCCATCATCTCATCAAAAGCTTGAGCCATTATTTTCTCTAACTTAGCAAACACCTCAGCCTTCGGCCAGTAGTATCCTTGGCGGTTCTGGACCCACTCAAAATAAGAAACAGTTACACCACCAGCATTGGCTAAGACATCGGGTATCACTTTTACTCCTTTTTTGAGGAGAATCTTCTCGGCTTCAACAGTCGTTGGCCCATTAGCCATCTCGATCACATACTTCGCCTTTATCCCTTCAGCATTAGTTTCATTAATCGCCCCCTCTAAAGCAGCCGGAACCAAAACATCAACATCGAGAGATAAGACATCATCTCTACCCAACTTCTCACCACTGGCTCCAGTTACACTCCCCTTTTCCTTTTTAGTTTTCACCACCTCTTCGATATCTAATCCTTGAGGGTTGTAGATCGTCCCTCGAGAATCGGAAACAGCAACAACTTTATAACCTTCTTGAGCTGCAAAGGTAGCAAACCAACTGCCTACATTCCCAAAGCCTTGAATAGCTACTGTTGTTTCTTTGGGAGACAATTTGTAGTACTTGGCCAAACTATTGAGGACATCAACCCCGCCACGGCCGGTAGCTTCGGTTCGGCCTTGAGAACCCCCCATCTCAATCGGCTTGCCTGTAAAAGTAGCCAAAGATAGCTCTCCTTTAAGATGAGAATACTCATCAACCATCCAAGCCATTATCTGGGCATTGGTATTAACATCAGGTGCAGGAACATCCTTATCCGGCCCAATAATCGGGGCTACAGCTCGAGCATAGGCCCGAGATAACCTTTCCAACTCAGCTGGGGATAACTTATGAGGATCAACAATAACCCCTCCTTTTCCTCCGCCATAAGGAATTCCAACCACGGCACACTTTAAGGTCATCCATAAAGAGAGGGCCATCACCTCTTCCTTTGTTACCCCTGGATGGAAACGAATGCCTCCTTTATAAGGACCGCGAGCGTTATTATGCTGGCTGCGGAAGCCAGTAAAAACAGTGTAAGAACCGTCATCCTTTTTAACTACTAACTTAAACTCTAAGACTCGATCAGGCTTTTCTATTATTTTGAGTAGGTTCTCATCTAAACCAATCTGTTTAGCTACAGCTTCCAAATTAGTAACTGCTTCTTGCCACGGATTAAGAGACATAGGACCTCCCTTTCGCTTTGGAATTTTAATAACCTCTTCCACTTTCATTGTAGCCAATTCGTCAATGGAAATCAGAACTTGGAGCTTGGAATAAATCACTCTCCCGAAGTGTGATTTATCACTCTTCGGGAGTGTTACGAACTCGGAGCTTGGAACTCAGTAAGAAAGCACTAAATTCTAAATCCTAAGCTCCAAACAAACCCTAAATTCTAAACTCTAATATCTAAACAATATCGAAATCCTAAGCTCCAAACAAAACCTTGTCTTTTGCGTCATTCCGAGCAGA
>JALVIH010000046.1 GCA_027028625.1 bacterium
ATCAACACTTTTACAGCGTTGTAAAAGTAAGGAAGATCTTCATCTTCTACGAAACCAACAAATCTTACTTTTTTCTCAAGTCTTAAATCTTTTATTAGCTGAAATATTTTCTCGTTTTTCCACCCGGCCCTACCCACAATGAGGAATTCAAAATCTGAATAATTTTTGTCTTTTATAAGTCGACTAAATACTCTTATTGCTGTGTCCAAATTCTTTCTTGGTTCAATTGCACCCACATAAAGAAGGTATCTTTTTGGATATTCAACTTTATATTTAGCTAAAACTTTCTTAATTTTCTCTTTGTCTTTTATTGGTTTGAAGCGTTCATCAACACCAGGATAAATTACGTATATCTTATTTCTTTTTTTTGCTTCTGGATAATATTTTAGAAGGTCTTTTTTTGTATTATAAGAGTCTACAATTATTATGTCGCCATATTTTATTGTTTTTTCCATTTTTCTCTCATGTGCTTCAATAATATCTTTAGTATGAAACTCGGGATATATTTTCCAAGTTAAGTCGTGTATTGTTGTAATACCTCTTGTCCCTTTTAAAAGCGGGGGCCTTAAAAAGTCGGAGGAGTGATAGACATCTACCTTACCAATAAGATACTCAACAGGCAAAAGGTGACGCTTGTTCCATAAAAATTTCAAAACCCTCGGTGGAAAACGATAGTCATAAACTTTTGCTCCAAGTTTTCTAAACTCATCCAAATAATAAAAATTCCTTGGTCTTCTTAAAGAGCTGTAAAAAAGCCTATATTCGTTTTTTTTGTCGTATTTGAGAAGATTCTTTACTAAATTATAAGTATAATTTGCTACACCGCTTCCTCGATAGACTAACATTGAAATATCAATTCCGATGATCATAGTTAATTATAAGTAAATAATCCTTTTACCACTCCCCATAGGTTCTTAAAACGTTCCATAATCAAAGCTAAAAAGTTTGAAAATTGAAAATTGGGAATTGACAATTTAAAATGCTTTGGATGTTTTAAAATGATTAAAATCCAATTTTTAAAATCAAGCCAATTTTTATACCAACCTAACTTTTTACCTGTTGTCATATGGTTATGTATTACCGATAGATAAGGACACACTCCAAACCTATACCCTTTTTCTTTAAGTGTTAGAAAAAGATCTACATCCTCTAAATAAGCAAAAAACCTTTCGTCGAAACCACCAACCTTTAAAAAAACATCACGCTTGATTAAAAGGCAGGCAGCAGTTAAACCGTCCACTGTATAATTTCCAATTTCCAATGACCAATGACCAAACAATTTCCAATTCTCAAGTACCAAATTCCAAACATTTAAATCCTTAATTAGTTTGACCTTGCCATAGGGAAGGACTTGGTAACCCACATTTTCAATCTCGCCTTTTGGATTTATAAGAACCGGAGAAACCGCATCAAGCTCGTATTTTTTCGCAAATCTTAATAACTCATCTATAGGATTTCTTTTAGTTTTGGATTCTAAATTTTGCTTTTGCCTTTTGATTTTTGCCTTTTGAGTTTCAAACTCTATATCATCATTTAAAATTAAAACCCACTCCGTCTTCGCCTTTTTCACTCCTAAATTTACAGCCTTGGCAAATCCTAAGTTTTTCTTTTGAGGCAAATAAACCAGTTTTCCTTTGAAACTCTCTTTAAACTCTTTTATAAGCTTTCTTTTGTTTTTTGGTTGATTATCAACGATGACAATTTTATAAGATGTTCTCTTTAAGTTGTTAAATAAACTTTTTAATCCATCCACATTCGAAAAAGTGGGAACAATTACTGTAACTTTCGACATAATTTAGTTTATCACTCCTTACTTTTTAAGTGATACAATATCCATATGGCACCAAATGAGGCTACTATTGTCTTTGACCGGGTGAATAAATTCTTTTATCTTCAGTACCAAAAAACTTTGAAGGAATTAGTTCAAGCCTTATTTTTTAAAGAGAAGACAATTGAAAAAATCCATGCCTTAAAAGATGTTTCTTTTTCTCTTAAAAAGGGGGAAACTTTAGGGATTATTGGACCAAATGGGGCAGGTAAATCCACCTTGTTAAAATTAATTGCAGGTGTTTCTGGTCCAACTAGTGGCCAGGTTAAAGTTTCTGGCCGAATTACTCCCTTAATTGAGTTAGGGGCTGGTTTTCATCCTGAATTAACTGGTCGAGAGAATATCTTTTTGAACGGGGTTATTCTTGGTCTGACTGAGAGATATATTAGGTCTAAGCTAGAGGAGATTGTTGCCTTCTCAGAAATCAACCCTGAGTTTATTGATATGCCAGTTAAGCATTACTCCTCTGGTATGTATTTGCGTTTAGCTTTTTCGGTGGCTGTTTTCACCCAACCTGATATTTTATTAGTTGATGAGATCCTGGCGGTGGGGGATACTGCTTTCCAAAAAAAGTGTTTGGATAAGATGGCTCAGTTTCAGAAAGAGGGGGTAACCATTGTTTATATTTCCCATTCTATGGATCAAGTCCGCCAGTTTTGCCATCGAGTTATTTATTTGAATAAGGGAGAGATAAAGTACGACGGGAAACCAGAAAAAGCAATTGATTATTATTTAAATGATATTAAACACCACTCATGAAGCAACAACATCTAACCTTAATTAAGTACTTAACCTTGCGGGAGATAAAAGCCCGTTACAAACAATCCTTTTTAGGTTTGTTTTGGGTTGTCTTAAACCCATTTTTCCAGATGTTAATTTTAAGTTTTGTCTTTTCTAAGATTATGAAGGTTGGCGGTTTGGGAGTGCCTTATCCTATCTTTCTCTATGCTGGACTCCTTCCTTGGACCTTTCTGGCTAACGGGTTAGCCTCTTCTATGGGGTCTTTAGTTGCCAACGCTTCCCTAATCAAACAAATTTACTTTCCTCGCCAAATACTGGTTATCTCCACTTTATTAGCTAAAGCCTTTGATTTCTGCCTAGCCTTTATTATCTTTTTACTTCTGATGATCTACTTCAAACTTACCTTTACCTGGTATATGCTCCTGTTCATTCCTATCTTCTTGATTCAGTTTCTTTTTACTTATGCTCTGTCTTTGTTGTTGGCTGCCTTTAACCTCTTCTACCGCGATGTCCAATATTTGTTTAATCTTGTCTTAACTCTTTGGTTTTACTTGACGCCAGTTATCTACGCCACTGAGTTTTTCCCTGCTAGATACAGGATAATTTTTAAACTCAACCCGATGGCGGTATTTATTAATGCCTACCGTCAAGTTTTGTTGGGAGGGAGTTGGCCTAACTTCATTAGCCTTTCCATAGGAGTGGGGCTAAGTGTAGTTTTGTGGCTGATAGTCCAGCATTTGTTCCAAAAACTAGAATCTGTCTTCGCCGATGTAGTGTAAGCCGCTCCCCCATGGGGATGAGAGATATAATAGATTATGGTTCCTTCGGTGGAGAAAGGCAATCTAAATGAGGAGACAATAAGTAGGCGAGGGTTTCTGGCTCTGCTTGGTATGCTGGCTTTAAGCTTAGCGGGATGTGGTAGGAAAGAAGTATCAGGAACAACTTCTTCTTTGGATAAAAAAGAATCATTAGAAAAGGCTAATGAATTAAAAGAACAAATGACAAAGCTAGTAAGGAGGTATATTGAAACTGAGGATATTCCTCAAATTGGCTCTTTCCGTCGAATGGTAAAAGAGACACCTCAAAATGTCAGTCTGGATCTTCCAGCTAATAAAGCCTTTATTAATTATTTAAGGGGACTATATGGCGCGGGGAAACGGGCTGATTTATTAGCTTTGATAATTTCTGTTTTAAATGTGGCTGATGAAACTAATCAGCGATATCATAAGAACGAAGCCTGTAACACATATGCCTTAGACTTTCTCCGTCTTTATATTGTTTCCCAAGGGGCTTGTGGAGGATCATTAACACCTGATTGTATAGGAGATTATTATAATCTTGTCTCTTTTTATGGGTCTCAAAAGGGAGTAGCTATGTCCTTTACAGAGCAGGATATCAAAAGAATTGGTTGGAATACAATCCTTCATGGTGAAAAAGTTAGAATTATTAGCTCTAATAATATGGACTGGTGGTTGGAACGATACGGTGGGCGGTATGGCTGGAAAAGAGTAATAACTCGCTCAGAACTGCTCGAGGAATTAGCAAAAGGAAATATTGGTGTAGCAGTAACTTCTTCTGGAACAATAGAGAATGAAAGAAAAAAAGGTCGAACGCCGACAGGACATATGATGGTTCTTTTTAATCCTACTCAAGACCCTTCCTTTATTCTTCGTTCCCAAGATACTCATCCTGTGCTTTTTGATTTTTTGTTTCCCACCAGTGATGAACTGAGCCAGTTAAATGATACGGCTAAGGAATCTCTTGATTTATACAGGAAGGATGGGGTATTGGGGAAAGGGGATTATAACTATTGGGTTTTAGTTGTCAATAAGTAGTTTTTTTCAGCTTCTTGACTCTTGTGGTGTAGATGATAGTGCCTGGAGTAAGGTACTCTTCTTTGAAGCTCCCGTACTGGAAGACTAGTGTTTTTTCTGGGGCAACAACCTCGAACTCTGATTGTCTAAATTTTCCTCGCTTGTGTCGGCGAAGGTAAACGGGGCTTTTAGTTTCCCAACCTAGTTCATCATCGCCAGATTCTGGTGCAAACCAGAAAGTATGTCCTGCCGGCATAAGATGAGTAGCACCAGGAGGGATTTCTGTCTGTTCTTTTCTCCCACCTCGTCTGTTTAATCTTTCCATTAACCGTCTTTGCATTTCTTGCCATTCTTGAGGACTAACCCACCTCAGTTTTTTATTAGGATCATCATCAGGTTCATCTGGCTGGTTTACTTCATCATCTAGCCGGCCTACTTCGTCGGGTTTGTCCCATTTAAAGGCAGCCGGAAATTCAGAATTGCGGGGATTAGAGCCCATTTTTATCCTTAACCTCAATGATGTAATTATCTTGGTAACGGTAAATCACCCTGCCTAATTGTAGCAAAGAAAATAAAAAGGATGCTAAAATTAAAGAGATGAAGATAAAACAAAAGCTTTACCAGCAAAGGAAGTTATTCAAAAAACACGGTTTAACTTTTGTGGGTTTGTTTGGTTCTGTTGCTCGCCAAGAATTTTCTCCTAAAAGCGACGTAGACCTTATTTTTGATTATCCTACTCGACGACCACCCTCACTTTTTCAACTAGGCCAGCTGAAAGAAAAGTTGGAAAAGGTACTTAAGAGGAAGATAGACCTCGTTTCTCGAAAAGCTGTTAAAGAAGATTTCTACCGTCTTATTCAGGGGGATATTCAAGAGATATATCATGAGAAAAAGATGAGTCTTTTTTAATTAAAATCAGATTGAAACGGACAACACTTTAATTGTTACCCTTCTAAGTCTCTTCGATAATAGGTTCTTTCCTCTCTTCAAGTCATTCTGACCCTCCGAGGCGGAGGGGAAGAATCTAGCGAAACGCAAAGGTATTGGCACTCAGGTTTAAGAACACATCCATGCGCCTTCGGCTAGATCCTTCGCTAGTGCTCAGGATGACGCGGAGAGAAGGAAAGGTACTTCCTTTAGGCTCTCCCGATGTGTGAGGAGGGTATTACTTTACAAACTTTGTAGATTTCTACCTTAAACACTTTATTCTTAATCTAATTTTTGTGGGTAAGACTGGATATTTGAGAGTAAGAGAGACTTAGTTGTTAACCTCAATGATGTAATTATCTTGGTAACGGTAGACCACCTTGCCTAATTGTAGCAAGCCGGCTTCGTCGAGGCGAGGATATTTCTGCCGCTCTTCCCAGCCAAGGATGATGTAGCTTAGGTGATATTTGTTGATGAAATTCCGCCGCTGTAAGAGAGTCATTGTTTGGTAGAACTCAGCCACTTCTTGTTGGCGGGAGGCGATAGGTGTATAGCCGTCGCCCCGCCAGAGCCATTCGTGGACCGGCCAGCCAAGGACAGTAATTAAGCCGGTGTTGGCCGAGACGCGGGCGTATTGAGTGTAGCCGTCACCTACTGCTTCGACTAGATGAGGTTGGCCTGGTACATATCGGTTAAGGAAGGTAATTAATTGGTAATCACCGTTATTCTGGCGGCGAAGGTAAGTAAAGCCATCGCCTTTCTGCCAGCGCTGGGGCCGAAGATGGCCGTAGTAACCAGGAAGAGAAAAGAAGACATAGCTTAAAGGAAGTGTAAAACCCAACAGGCTGAGATAGAGAAGAAAACGTTTTTTCTTTAATTGGCTGATAAAGAAAGGGGTAAGAAGAGTAAGGATGATATAGGCTTGATAGGTAAGCTTAAACATTGTATTAGCTCGGCAGTAATCGGCGGCGTAGATGTCTTTAAAGTAGATAATTTCCGGGAAAAGGAGAAGCCAAAAACTTATTCCTATGCTTGTCCAGATAAAGATTTGAAGGCTCTTCTTCTTTTTTAGCCACCATCCAAAAAAGATAGCTAGGAAGAGAGGGAAAAGGAACTGTCCCCAGAGAAGCAGCCACATCCAGAGGGGGGAGTGGTGAGGAACAAGGCGGAAACCTTGAAAGAAGGGATGGAAATGCTGGTGGAAGAGGAAGATGGTCAGAATAAAGGCTACTAAACTCTCTCCAGCCGCTTCCAACCAAAAGAGGAGTTTCTTTTTCGGCCAAGTTAAGAAATAGGCTAAGCTTACAGCTATTCCCCAAAGTAGGCCGAAGCCCACAATATCCCAGCTATTAGTCATAAAGCTTAACCCAATAAGCAAGCCGCCAAGAAGGTTTAAGAAACGCCGTTGGCAGGCGGCTATTTTTCGAAGATTAAGAAGATAGATTAGAAGGAGGAAGAAGAGGCTGAGATCAAGAGGCAAGGCTAGGAGGTGGCCATGGAGATCGGCAACAATGTGGGAATAAGCGGGGAACTCATGGATGGTTTTATCGAGGCTCCCAGGGCGGTAGTCGATGAAACGGGTGGCGTCAGGATACCAGTAAAATGCCTTTTGGTAATGGCCGAGGCGAATAGCGATAAGGGCATAGATGGTTTGCCAATTTGAGGCGAAGTTGAGATAGATGCTGCCAAGAAGAGAGAGGAGGTAGGTAGTTGTTTTTTTTAGCCTTAAAGAGGCAAGAAGGTTATAGATGAGAAAAAAACTTAAACTCAGGGAAAGGGCAAAGATATTAGCTAGGCCGAGGTTGTAGCCAAAAAAAGGAGGCACCCGACTAAGGCGAATGAAAGTAGCTACTAGGAAGTGGCCGAAGTAATAGTAGTTAATTGGTTGGCCGATCCACCACATATCCTTAGCCGGGAGGTACTGGCCGCGGAGGATGGTATTAACGAAGCCGAAGTCCATATATTTTTCCAAGCCGATGATATTTGGCTGAAAGCCGCGAATCCAAAACCAGAAGGCAAGGAAAAAACTAAAGGCCAGAAATTCCTTTACCAACCTCCACCAGCCACTCCAGCTGAGGCTCTTTTTTTGCCTTAGTCCTCCAATTAGAGCCGCTATAAGCC
>JALVIH010000047.1 GCA_027028625.1 bacterium
GGGTGTCTGCTCAAGTATGGGTGCTCATTTCTTTGCGCTTCGCTAGATTTCTGCTCCTACCGAAGGGGGGCTTCGTCGCTCTGGCTCCTCAGGATGACGCGTTAACAAACTAAGTTTCAAATTCCACTATTGAATTCCAAGTTCTAAGTCCAAGTTTTGAGTTCCGATTCTGGGGGAGGATGTTAAATAGTAAAATAAGCTACTGGGCCTGTAGCTTAACTGGTAAAGCACTCCGTTCGCATCGGAGAGAGCGCGGGTTCGACTCCCGCCAGGTCCACCAGAAGGAATGGTTCAATAGGAATAAAATTAACTATGTTGAATTTTGAGGTTTCCTGGCCTTTTCAGAAAGTAGAAAAACCTAAACAGCTTTTGATTGTCCGCCACGGCCAGACTGATCTTAATAATGCAGATGTAATCCAAGGATGGTGGGACACCCACCTTAATGCTAAAGGTGTCAGTCAAGCTGAAGAAATAGCTAAAAAGTTAGCTAAGGTAAAGATTGATTTTATTTTTAGCTCTGATTTAAAGAGGGCTTATCAGACATCGCAGATCATCAACTCTTATCATCAATTAGAGATAATTACCACAAAGCTTCTTAGAGAAAGAGATCTAGGAAAGTTATCAGGTCAACATTTTCACTCCAGTAACCTTCTTTTACCTCGCCCTTTATTGGAGAAGGACTTCCACCAGGTTGAAAGTTGGAGTCAGGACTTCCAGATGGAATCTCAAAAACAGTTTATGGAACGGGTGGAGACATTTTTTACTAACCTTCTCCCTCGATTTGATATTAAGGATAAGGCCCTTCTTTTAGTTACCCATGGAGGGACAATAGGTGCTATTTTTCGTCTTTTTCAGGTAACTAAACCTGAGAACTGGCGGCCTGGAAACACTGAGCTTATTACTTTTAAGATTGTTTAGAATTCAGATCTTATTAGAAAGTTCGTAAAAAGTAAACCTTCTCTTGGGTCATTCCGACTTGTCTGGATCTAGCCGAAGGCGCATGGATGTCTACTTAAGTTTGGATGCCAGCGACTTTGCGCTTCGCTAGATTCTTCGTTAACACTCAGAATGACCCGGGGAGTAGACGGTTTCCTTACAAAGGAGTCATCTCCACTTGTCGGGATGACTCCAAGAGAAAAGACAAGTTTTTATAATTGATTATTGGAATTTGTTTGGATACTTGGAATTTGATAATTGGTTAATTTTTAACCTAGTTCCTAGTTCCAAGTTCTGAGTTCTAAGTTCATCACACTCCCGAAGAGTGATAAATCACACTTCGGGAGTGTGATTTATTCTAAGTTCCAAGCTCCAAGTTCCGATTACCTGGTTCCAATATGTTTATAATAAAACTATGCCAGGTGTTGAGATGGAGAGAAAAGGGGAGCGGACCTCCCCACCAAGTTTGGATGCAGCTGAGGAAAAGATTAAGCAGATTGAGACTTGGCTGGATCAACTGGAAAAAACAGTTGCCCAACAAAATGCTACTTCAACTCAGAGCAATTTACCCCAGATCAATGATGACCAAAATGCTCCGCCTCCACCCCAACCGCAGAAACCAATTGTCCTTCCTTTGACAAAAACAGAGATAGAAGTGGGTTTGCATAAACCAATAACTTCAGCTATTCGCTGGTTGGCTGAATGGTCGATTCGAATGATAAAGATGTATCACAATCGAGTGCGCTATCCCGCCCCAGCTAAAGCCTATGCAGCTTAAGCTAGGATTTATTTTCCAGAATCCGCAGGCGGAGAGAACGAATAATTGACTGAAGATCCTTAACTGCTTTGTTCAGTTTGCCATCTTGATTAACGATGAGGTAATCAAATTCCTTGTACTGCTTGGTTTCCCAAACAGCCATATTTAAGTTCCAGTTCTGCCAGTTTGTTTCGCTTCCTCGTTTGATGAGTCGTTTTTGAAGAACCTCTAATGAAGGGGCGGTGATGAAAACTAAAGCGGTGTAAGGAAAAAGAGTTTTTATTTTATCTTTAATGTTTTTTACCCCTCGAACATCAATTCGCCAAATAATATCCTTTCCTAAAGCTAATGTTTCCTCAAGATGTTTTTTCTGGCCGCCGTAAAGATTACCCCGATACTCAACCCATTCAATAAAGGCATCTTTAGCGATTAACTGTTCAAACTCCTCTCGCGAGATGAAGTAATAATCCCGGCCGTCCACCTCACCGGGCCGCTTGGGCCGAGAAGTAGTAGTAACCATATGGACGACGTTTTTATCCCTTTTAATCACTTCGTTCATAATAGTGTCTTTGCCCGCTCCGGAAGGTCCGGAAATAATCACTAAAACTCCCCGTTGAAGTTGGGCTTTTATTTCCTTCTTTAAACCTGGGTTTAGTTCAGCTTTTGTCATAAGTTAAGTTTATAACCAATTTGGCGCAAGAACTCTTTTCGTTTTTTCTTTCCTTCTTCAGTCTCAACGCCCTGGGGAGTACCGCCGTCAACGACCCCAAGTATAGCTCGGCCCTGGCCTGTCTGGCCAACTATTACCTCCAGAGGATTAGCAGTAGCACAATGGAAAGTTACTATCTCAGGCACCGAACGGAGGTGGGGGAGAACGTTAATGGGGTAGGCGTTAGCTAAAAAGATAAGTAAACTATGGCCCACTCCTAACCGCTTTCCATTTTCCACAGCTAACTTAACCATTGCTTTATCGGTTCCTTCGAAGCGAATTTTTCGCGGACCAGAAGCTTCCAAAAAAGCCAAGCCAAATTTAATATTAGGAACAGCAGTTACTAAAGCTTCGTAGACATCCTCAACTGTTTTGATGAAGTGGCTGGTGGCCAGGATGAAGTTAACTTCTTCTGGTTTTTCAATCTTAACTGCTTCTATCTTTATTTCTGCCATACTAAATTTTAGCAAAGAGGTAGTAATTATTCTACCCAATCCACCTTCAACTCAGCTCTTATACCAGGAGGAAGGGTGGCTAACCATTTTTTAGCTAAGAGTTTAGCCTTGTTGGGTTGGCGATAAATATAGATAGCGATGTATTTTTCGTTGTAATAACGCACTCCGTAATAGCTGTTAGGTTTTGGCAAGTTCTGGAGAAGGTATTTTTGTTGGAGGTTTCTTTCTAGAGCTTCCTCAAATTGAGGCGAGTAACTGCCTACCCCCATCTCATTTTCTGGTGTAGTTACTTGCCACTCTTTTAGGAGTTTGTTTTTGTAATAAATCTTAAAAGTATAGGTGGTTTTTAGAAGAGGGAGTTGCCTTACTTGCCAGATAAACACCCGATTATCCGAGGAAGTGAGTCGAGTTTCTAAGGGGGGAGTAATAACTAGCTTAACCCTCTCTCTTATTACTTTTTTGGAGAAGGTGACCTTAATGGTTGAGAAGAAATTCTTCCCTTGAGGAGAGTAACCAACTACTTTTGGTGGCCGGTTTAAGACAATAACCATAAGTCCAATGAAGATGGCTAAGAGACTCAGTCCAAGGATGGTTTTTTTGGGAGTTAGCTTCATGGTTGACAAGATAAATTATGTAACCAGCCGACTAACCTTAAACCTGGGAGGATGCTCTTCCAGCCGCCATTGTTCTCTAGGGTAATGAAACGCTGGCCGACATTAGCACTGGCAAAAGTCAAGGTATTCAAACCAAGTTGAGTGACTATCCCTACATGGCCGTTTTCACCTCCCCGAAAAACTAGAATATCTCCAAGAGAAGGTGTGTTTCCTGGTTGATTAGGAACTCCTACAAGGAAATTATGGCAGCTTTTAGGGGCATTTTTAAGCCAGTCTCCTGCATTGCCAAAGGTTGCACCACCACAAAGGTTATAGAGGCTCCGTTGATAGAGGTTACGGTAAACATCGTTGACAAACTCAGTACATTGGATATAGTGGTTTTCTTGATCGACCCAGTTGGCATCGGCGTGGATATAGTTTTTGAATGGTCCGTTCTCTCCAGTGTCACCACAATGGTAAGAGTTAACAAAATAGCCTAAAGCTGGATTTGATTGAGAAGGGCAGTAACAATCAGCTATTTGATTGTCACTGCAGCGATAAAGTTGGTTGGCTAATTTCTCCGCTTCAGCAGCAATTTCTTGGCAACCAATTAGAGGAGCTTGACCGATAAGAGTGACAAAACCAGTTGTCTTGTGGTATTCATTCCCCTTGTCATCTTCAACGGTTACTTGGAGAGTATTAGCTAGACGACTGTTTTTGTATTCTGGTTTGAGGGGGAATTGGTACTCAACTACTTCCTCATCTCCAGCTGTTAAATCTTGAAATTTGGAGGTTAAGTCATAAGTTATAGTTTTAGCCAGCCGGCCGCTGGGTAAGTGGCTATCCTTAGTGTAGATTTGATTAGTATCTTTAACGGCAACGATTTTTAAGTTTTTCCCCTCGGCTTTCATCTGTATTTTGAAGGTTAGCTTAATCTTGTCTTCCGCAGCGGAGTTGTTTAAATGAGGGAAAGCACTCCTTTCATCCTTAAGAATGTATTTTGAGTTGACCTTATCTAAACGAAGATTTTTGTAAAGGGTGAGATATTGAGTTCCGCCTGATTGGTAATAGAGATTACTTTTGAGAAAAGCAGTAGAGAGATAAGGATACCAGAAGAAGGAAGTAAGGGCTAAAACTGTTCCGCCAGGAATAACGGTTAAAGCTAAAGTAACCCCGCTAGTTGAGGTGGCAAAGGCGGTCATTGTTCCCCACAAGCTGCTGGCCAAGCTGGCGGTAGTTCCTACTAAGGCACTCAAAGAGCCAAAAAGTTGTTCCAAGCCAAAACCAACACCCAATCCCAAAGCAAACCCTACTGGGCCTCCTATAAAACCGCCGATTAAGCCGCCAATGAAAGCTAAAAGATGGCTGAGGATGAAGTTGATGATTAAGTAAAGCCAGCCGGCAATGAAGACTAGAATTTCTTTCCACCAGCGGCGGAATACAGAGTAAAGGTCTTTAAGAAGGGACAAAATAGCTAGGACTGAACCGATTCCACTGGCCAGTCCAGCTAGGTCTAGACCCAACTTACTTAAGATTTTGATGCTGAGTTGGCCAATCTTCTTTAGGCCCCAGATGAGGCCTTTCTTTAAAAGCTGTTTTGGGTGGGTGATTAACCAAATTCCCTTAAAAATTCTCCCAGCCCACTTGCCGGTCGGACTGTTTTTAAACCTCTTCCACCAGGCAGCTAACTTCTTTCTGAGAGACCTTATACTTCTTCCTGGAGTGATGGTTACCTTTAAAAAGGTACCAAGAATTTTCTTGGACCGATGCTTCCGCATTAGCTGATAGGCTTTTAACCGGGTTTGGCGAATTCCCTTTCCAACAAAACTTTTTCTCCATATCTCTCGGATTTTCTCTCTTACTTTCTTCCTGAGAGCCTTAGGGTGGGCAACTGCTTCTACTCCACCAAGGATTTTGTTAATCGTTGGCCAGTGGCGGCTGTTTATTACCTCCTGAACTGCCTGGCTGTCTTGGACTTCTTCTCGAATATGGTTCAATCCAACACTTAGTTGGTAAGAGGGTAGGCTAAGAAGGGCGGTTAACTTGAGAAGAGGCTGGCCAATGAGCTTAGTTTTTAGCCGTTCGACTTTGAGGTAACTTTTAGCAAGGAAAGGAAGTTTGATTTTTTTAAGGTTTTCCTGGTGTGTTTTCCTCCAATTAATGGCTTCATCGAGCTGATGATAGAGCTTGTCTCCTTCAGTAAGAGGCTGGCGAGTAGCAATGGTCTTGCCAAAAACCTTGATGGGGGCACCCTCTTTTAGCCAGTTGAGTTGGTTTTCCAATTCTTCAGTTGAGTGAAGGAGGCTATCATAAGCATTCAAAGGGTTTAAACCATTTTCAATTATTAGCCCCCGGTTGTGTTCATTAGTAAAGAGAGACTTGAAGAGGTACTTTTCCCACGCTCCTTTAGGTAGCCTAAACATCCGCTGGCTGGGCCGTTTAAAAATAACCCCAGTCGTATCGATGATTTCTTTTACTTTCGGATGGGCTTGAGCAAAAGATGATTCTTGGAGAATTTTTCCTAAGGCGGAAGGAGCTATTAGAGTTTTTTCAGCGGGCTTAACATAGATAATATAGTTGGCTGCCTGTTCAGCTAAGGTGTTTATTTCCTTCTCATATTTAGCAGCATTGGGAATAGAAAGGTTAAGTTGGCGGCGGATAACATCTTCAGCTAGATTCTTAAGGTCGCTGCTATTAAGTGGTGCCTGGCGGCTGAAGGTTGTCAGTCGATTGACAGCTTGGAGATGGTCGCTCCTTTTTTCAGTTATTGAGAAGAGGCTCTTTTGTAGATCACCCTCTAGATCCACTGGGTGCTTTTTTAAAGAGGCTCGGAGGTCCAACCAGCTTTGCCTAAAAATCTTGTCTTGAATATCCTCAGAAAGAAGGAGGTTATCGATAATTTTTTGGGAAACTAAACTAGCTAAACTGTCTTCGTCTATATTTTTTTCTCCCCACCAGATGAGATTATCCACCGCCTCGGTTATTGAGTGAGTTAAAAGCCTATCCATTTCCTGTTTAACTCTTTCTAAGGACTCTTTGTTTTTAGGCAGTTTAAGATTGCTCTCAAGGAAGGTAGAGGCCTGTTGGTAGAGGTCTCCTTTTAATTCCTCCACCTGTCTCAAGTCAGTAGCTGAGGGTGGAGGTGGCAGCTCAACCTTCTTGGTTTCGGTTGGTTGGCTAGGTAGAGCTTTTTTTTGGAGGGCTTTTCGTAAAGGGAGGGTGATTAAATAATTAGTTTGTGTTTGGTTAGCTTGGTTGATAAGTTGTTTTTCAAGGGCTTCCTGGTATGTCTCGACCACCTCATTGATGGTGCTTACTTCCACCCTTTCTATTTGCTGATGGGCGAGGATAGTTAATAATTCTTGGAGGCTAAAGATTTGTTGGAGGTTGCCCCATAAAGCCCCATAGGCATAGGCTTCCTTAAGAAGGTTCTCAACTGTTTCTCCTAACTGAGTAAGAGATCGAGGAGAAGAAAAGAACTCTGTTGAGACGGCCTTAATAAGAACAGCTAGTTCCGGCTGTTTGATAGCTAGCCGAGTAATGAAACTGTTAAAGTTTCGCAGTTTCTCTGTTCGTTGTTGGTGATCGAGAGTTTCTCCGCCTACCTGAACTACTCTTTCTTGAAGGCCCAGTTTTTCAACCTCAATCAAGAAAAGAAGCTTATTAAAGCACTCCAGCCAGCCTTCTATTTTTTGGCTCTTTTGCCAACAGGTTTGTTTCTGGGTTTCGGCCATAAGTCTATTTTACCCTAAGGACAGATAAGTTGCTACAATAATAGTATGGCCATTAAAGAACATCCCATTCCCCAGAATATAACTACCTATAAATTCCGCCTGGTAGGAAATATGACTCTAGTCCAGTTCTTGGAAGTACTTGGAGGCATAGGGATAGCCTTTATCTTTTGGAAGTCGCCCCTTTACCCCATTCTCAAGTATCCGCTCATTCTCGTTTCCTCAAGTCTCGGTGTTTTGATGGCCTTTGTTCCTTTTGAAGAGAGGCCTCTTGATGTTTGGTTAACCTCTTTTATTAAAAAGATTTACCGGCCGACTCTTTTTATTTACCATTCTTTGCCCCATTTGCCTCTGTACAAAACCTATAAGCCAGAAAAGAGAGAAGAGGCTACTAAGTTAATTACCACTAATAAGCTAAGCAGCTTTCTTAAGAGAAGTGCTCATTCAGCCCGAACTTCCCAGGAGGATCTCGTCCATAAGTATGTTAATCAGCTTTTCCAGGAAGAGGTGGTTGAGCCTTTGGTTCCGAAGGAAGAGAAAACAGAGAAAAAGCAAGTACAGTTACCTAAGGTTAAGATGCCTCAACCTACTCCTCCAACTAAGAAGAAAAGAACAACTCCAGTTTCTCCTCCGTCTACCTCATCATCACCGTCTGTGCCGGTTAAGAAAAAAGAAAAGAAAGAGATAAAAAAAACACCTCAAGTTGAGGTTGTTTTACAAAAGTCACCGCCTTCACCTAAAGTTAAAAAAACGCCGACTCCAAAAGGAGCAGCGCCAACTTTTGATACCTCTTTGCCTACCCCGACTAAGGCTAACCTGCCATCCGGGATAATCTTAGATGAAAATGATCATCCTCTAGCTGGGGCGATAGTCGAGATAAAAGATAAAGATGGCCTGCCTCTTCGAGTTACTAAGACCAATATGATTGGCCAGTTCACCTTGGTAACTCCCCTTCCTTCTGGAGATTATCTTGTGACTATGGAAAAGGATGGCTACCAAGCTCCGCCGGTGGAGTTGAAACTTGAAGGGAAGGTGGTTAAACCATTAAAGATACAAGCCAAGGCAGTTAAAGGTGCCTAAGATAAACAGCTCTCCAAGGTTTATAAACCGATAGAAAAGTTTGCTGATGAATAATTTTTCCTTGACGGAAAACTTGCCAGTCAAAGGCAACCTTGGCTCCCCAAGCAGGCCACTCAATTTGTTTGGTAGTACCTATAGGTAGGGTAGGATCATCTTGATAGAGAGGTGGTGGAGGGGGAGTTTGGTCCCAAATGCGAGGAGAAGAGATAACTACTCGACGGCCATCTTTGGTCCCGTAAAGGGAGAAAATAAGATGATGTTTTTTTAAATCGGTTGTAGTTTGGATGAGAAGGTAGTTAGGCAGGTCGTTTTTAAATCTAAAGTCAACATGAGGGGCAAAAACAGTAGCATCGAAGCCAGGTGGTGAATGTTGTTCATAATAACCCACCCGGTAAGAGTGGTAATGACGCTCGATGATTGGAAGGCCGGCGTGGAGAACAGCTCGGAAAAGAGTGGTTGAGACCTGGCAGACCCCGCCACCGTCGTCGAGGATGGTTTTACCCTCCTTTATGACATACGATTGGTGGTAACCAGTAGCCGCTGAAACCTTTCCTAAGGCTTTATTGAAGGAAAAGATTTCCCCGGGAGCGACTAAGATTCCATTGAGGCGGGAGGCAGCTAATTTGACATTGTGCATCCGGCCGGCAGATGAGTGCCAGAACCATGACTCGCCCCGCCCGACCAGTTCTTTTATACCGTAGGAATTTGTGTCCTTAGTAGTTATCTTGGGTGGCAAATAGCGGCCCTTAATAGTTATGGTTACTTTTGAAGGTAGGTGGTCATCCTCGATTGTTTTAGTTAGGTCGGTTTCAAGGGCTTGGAGATTAAGTTGGAAACCGGGACGAGATGGCCTAAAGGCGACTACCCGCCCATCTTTGAATTCAAAAAGAGCATTTTCGGGGGAAGTATTAAAAAATGCCTCTTTATCTTTGGCTACATTTTTTAAGCTTTCTTTATCCACTGGGGCGTAAAAAGAAAGGAGGGATATTTTTTCTTCTGGAGTTAGTTCAACTTCTTTGTCTCCTCTTTGGAGAAAGATTTTAGTCCTTAAGAGTTGGTAGGCCTTGGTGTAGATCTTTCTTTTAGCTTCGTCGGATGGTTGGAGAGTTATTTTCTCCACTGGCAGCTCTATAATTGGTTGCTTTTCTTGAAGAGCTGACTTAACTTTAGCTATCAGTTTGTTTTCGTCAATTTTGTAGCCGTCTTTGGCTGGGAGATAAGTAAGCCTTCCTTGGTGATAACTTAACTTAGCCGCCTGAGGAGGAGACCATTCTTCTTGAAAAGCCTTTTCTAATTGATGGCTAAGCTGAGAAGTATCGATTATTACCTTAGGCTGGAGAATTAAAGGTCTGTAAAGGTTGGTAGTAAAAAAGATCCAGCGTTCCGGCCAGCTGGAACTTTTAAAATGATTCTGCCAATCCTCCAAGCTTTTCTGAGGGGAAAGGGAGATAGCCAAATCTCTTAGTTTGAAAGAATGTCTTTTTCCCTGGAAGGTGAAGATTATTTCTTGTGATTGGTTATGACCAAGAATATTCAACTCTTTTAGGGCAAGAAAGTAAGGATGACCGCCGATCTCTTTACCAGCTACCCTAGCTCTTAAGGGAGTGATGGCACCGCTTGTTACTAGTATTCCTCCAAGAAAATAGAGAAACAAGAGGAGGATAATTCCTCCTTGAAGCCAGTTAATGAAGATTGACCAGTAATTCAGCCTCATATAAAAATTATGACATACATTTGCATTGGAACTAGAGAATTAATTTTTAACCTGCCTGCCGGCAGGCAGGTTTAGGATTTATTTTCATCTGTATCCTGATAATATATTCTTAATGTTACAATAAGGTAAATGCTGGGACTAAAACTATTAACCGATGTTTTGGCAAGTAATGGAGTAGATGTCTATGAGAACTTTCTTGTTGGCAATAAACCTTCTCCCTTTACTGATTTAGCTTCATTAATAAATCTTCTCTACAAGAGCTTGTTAGTCTTAGCCGGCATTGTTTTGTTTTTCCTCCTTATCTTAGGAGGGTTTAATTATTTAGCCGGAGCCGGCCAGGAAAAATCAAATCAGGTTGAAAAGGGAAAGAAAGCTATCACTGGGGCAATAATAGGTTTCTTATTGGTCTTCGCTGCTTACTGGATTGTCCAGATTATTAGTTTGCTTACTGGAGTGAAGATTCTTAACTCCAGTCTCTAGTGTATAATTAAGTAAATATGCCAGGAGAAAGTTCTTCCACAATTTTTGGAGAGATAAAACCGCCCTCAGGGGGAAAGGTAGGGGGATATGAAAGTGGTTTTAGTGGGATGAGTAGTTTTATTAAAAATCTTATTTACCTTATCTTTGTTGTAGCTGGTCTTTATGCTCTCTTGAATTTTATTATGGCTGGTTTTGAGTTTATAAACGCCGGCGGAGACAGTAGTAAGATTTCCAAAGCCTGGAATAAAATCTGGCAGAGCCTCTTAGGTTTGATTATTATGATCGCTGCCTTTGCTTTAGCAGCCATAGTCGGCCAAGTTCTTTTCGGTCGCTGGGATTTCATCCTCAAGCCAACTATTCCCACTCCTTAGCTTAAAGCAGTTGATTTCTTTGTTAGTTGGGTAACCCCGCCCCCCAAAAGAATGTCTTATAGTATAATAAGGCAAATGCAGAAAGAAGTTCTAGACAAGCTGAAGAGGTTAACTAAGGAAGATTTAAAAGGCATCCATGTTCTTTCTCTGGGTGAGGGGTTTCGAGTCTATCGTTTACTGGAAGAAGTAGTTGAGGCCTCTACCTTACTGGAATTAGAAGATACTCGCCCGACAAAAATAGAAGTTCAAGTGGAAAGTGATTCAATTAAGTGGGATGTTCTTGAAAAAGGAAATGAAGCTCTAAAGAAATTGATTAAAAGCCGTCTTCTTTTTACTGTCTTTCTTATTGATCTCTATCATCAAGGAAAAGAAGGAAAAAGAAAAGTCAATGAACTATTAGAGATTGTTTTTCCTAAAGATAACTCAAAAAAAACCCAGATAATTACCTTTTTAGATAGTAAAGGTATAACTAACCCTGCTGGTGTTAAGGTTTTTGATGAATTTATCAATCAGATAAAGAAAGAGGTTGGTAAAGGTTGGCCAAAAAAAGCGAAAAGAGGAAGCCCCATAAGGCAAAAACAGTACCAACTTATTAAGTGGTACTGGCGGGTGCGAGGTGTTGATCTGCTCATTGAGCATAATAGTAGATTGGGAGGGAAAAAACCGGAAGATAGGGTGTATCAGTTAATAATAAAACGCAAGATTACCGAGGTTAATAAATTATTGGAATCTAGGGATAGAGGAAAACCAGTCCCAGCTCCTACAATTAATGCAATTTTTTCAGACTCCAACTTGCAAGAGAGTCTTAAGGAGTGGTTAAAGCGTTCCAAAAAAGAGATTCTTTTTCTGAGTACGGAAAGAGATACGAGTAAGGAGGAACGACTATTAAATTCGCTAGAGAAGAAAGTTAGACAGATAAATCCAGAAGTGTTTGATGAAGAGACTAAAGAGAACCTTGAGGGAATTACAAAAAGAATAACCGAGCTAAAAGACCAGTTTGAAGACGATAAAACAACAATCAAGTTAGTTGAGTCAATTACTAAAGAAATAAAGCCAGAAAAAGAAATAAAAATGGAAGGAAAGACAATTGATTGGGGATTAAATGAATGGTTGGCTAAATACCATCGGGCTTTAGATTTAGAGCGATTTATTAACGCCTTGGGAAGAGTCGATAAATTTTTAAGCCAAGTTAATGTTTATCAGAAAGACATTGATAAATATTTGCAAGCTTCGGAAAAAGATAAGAAAAGATTGCTTCAGTCTTTTATTTCTCTCCTTAGCGATTTATCTCTGGCTACCAACCTCTTGGAGTTAATGGCTCTTGACAGTATTAAAAGGACTAAAATAACTTACCAAGAGTTCTTTAACTATACAAGGGAAAAACAATTAGCATTTCTTGAAGACAACAAAATTATATCTAAAGACGTTGCTAGATGGTTCCTCGATGTTTTTGATTTAGAGCAAGAAATAGAGGAAAAGTTTACTGGTTTGGTTGAACAGATGCCGGGGAAAGGTAAAACAGGGAAAGATATTTTTGAAGAAGTGTGGAAGAAATGGGGAAAAGACAAGGGGGTTGATATGAGTGATTTTACTGAGACACTAGGAGATTTCGAGGATTTGCTCACAAGAAGAGACAAAGTAACCCCCGACGATTTGCGCCGAATAGCCTCTCGTTATGAAGGTGGAATATTTGATTGGGAAAGTAAACAAAAAGAAGAGTTGCGTAATCTTTTTGGTGAGGCTGGGGAGGCGGAGTTCTTAGATTTGAAAAAAAGAGAGTCGTCCTTGAGCGAGGAGGAAAAAGATAAATTAAGCAAATATTATGACAAGTTGCGCAGTCGAATGTATCAGATTTTGAATGACCAGATTCTTGGAGTCAATCAAGAGTATGGAAGCCAAACTGTCTTGGAGCCGACTATTCGGATTATCGCTTTGTTAGCTCTTCTGCCTCGGGCAGAAAGGTCTAATTTTTATGGTTTTCTCTTTGCTTCTAAGTTTGATATTGCCAGGTTACAGATTAAAGATATTAGTTACCAGCCTTTTGACCATATTAAGATCAATGGCTTGCAAGGATTGAAATTTGAGGTGAGGGGTAAAGATGGGGAAATAAAGAGTCTCACCGTTTTTGACTTTTTAGATATTTGGGAGGAGCCGGCAAGTAAATACTTTGTTGATCCAAAGACCCGGGATAAATTAAGAGATCCTAGAAAATGGGAAAGTTGGGTTGTCCAATATGCATTAGCCTTGACTGAAGGTGAGCGGCAAGACATCGAAGAAGCAGTTATGAAACAAGCAGTTAAGAAGCAGTTAGGTATAGAATACGACAATTTAAGCGATGAGGATAAAAGTAAGATTAAGATTCTTATGTTGGCATCTCTTGGTGTGGCTAACGCTACTTTTAGGGCTGCTTTTATCCATACCGGTGCTGATATGAAAGAAACAGGTCTTCTTAAGGGGGTTTTGGGGGCCTCGTTAGCCGCCGAACTTTACATTAATATGTATGGCGGCATGGGGCTTAGCCAGGAAATAATAACTACTCTGTCCGATGTTCTTTCCCGAACTCGGAAGGGTAGGCTTCCTGTTTTTGAATATGTTGCTAACGAGGTTTTTGGGGATAAAGAAGACAAAAAAGAAATACTCAAAAATGGAATGAAGGTTCTTTTCCTTCTGCCGATGAATAATGGCCTCCGCCGAATAGGTGAGGTTCATTTATTAGCCCGAAATAAAGAATTAAGGGAAGAGTTGTTTAGCCATCCCCTAGTGGCGGAGATGATTGCCTTAATTGATGAGACACCGAAGTTAAAGGAGAAATTAATAAAGGTATTTGAACTTAAGGATAGTGATGCTAATGATCTTGAAGCAGATAATGTAAGCGCTTCCGAAATTTTAACTAAAATAATGGAGAAGTGGAGCTATCATTATCTTTTGAAAGATGAGAATAATAAGGAGAAGAGTTTTCTGCCAATTAAAGCGGCCGATTACGGCGATTATATTAAGTATGCTCAAGCCTTTGATGCTGTAAAAGGCGATCTTTTCAATTTTGCTTACCGGCCGACCAAGCCTCTTCTGATAAAAATTTATACCACTCTGGCTAATACCTCGGCCGGTCCAGAGTTTGCCAAAACCTTTATGAAGCCGTTAATAAGCGATTATATTGATTTTTACAAACCCCGCGGCTTGACAAAACCAATCTTAAGCTTGCCTTTCTTGCCCTTAAAGATGATTTCTAATCTCCTTTCTGGAAAGAAGGTTCTCAGCCGGGAAGATTATCTAGACCTTTTTCAGGTTAAGGTCAAAAACCCCAGCAAGAGGATGATGGGGGCAGAAGCGGGAGGAGAGATAGCTCATTATGATTTAGTTAGAGGTCGTTGGGTGTTTGAGAAAAAGCCGGTGCTCCAACTTTGGAGGGAAAAATTCCACCGCCAGGCGGTAGGTGAATACGGCGAAATGACTGAAGAGGGACAGGGAATAGGTGAGAAAGCAGTCTCAAAAGTAGATGTTCTCCGCCACTTATGGTTGATGGCCAAAGGAGAGGCATCAATTGCCACCCTTCTTGGTTTGGATGATGCGGTTATTAAGAGAAAAGATTTAGTGGATGATTTGGTTGAATTCCGAAATATGCATATAATCGATGCCCCCCTCTTTTATAGCCTTATTCGAGAAAAGTTTGGCCTTTGGTTCTATCTTCAGTATCGTTTTCATCTTGGGGGGCTTGAGTTTGGTACCTTGTTAGATTTTGTCGGTAGTGGGGTAGGTGCTATTTTCTCTTAAGTTTAAAGAGAGTATTATTTTCCTTTAGCTTCAAGAGGTAATTTTGGTGGGAGGCCGTTAGGGAAGCAGTGGAAACGGTAGGGACAGCGGCGGCAGGCTAAACGATCTCCGGTTCGAGAGAACTCCAAGCCTTGAATTTTTTGCCAGACCTCAGCCAGGAGTTGTCTTAATTGTTCTTTTTCTTCATCTGAAGGGGTGAAACCAAAGAAAAGGGGTTTTTGATTGCGGTTGCCGATAAACCAGAGGGCAAAACTTATTTTTTTGTTTTTAAACTCTGGTTCGCTTTCCAAGAGGAGAGAATAAAAAGTCAGTTGGCGGCGATAGTCTTCATTAGGATCTGCCAAAGCCTTTTTCGAGGGTATGTGGCCAGTTTTGTAATCAATAACTAGAAAAGAGTCTTTATCTAAGATATCTATCCGATCAACCTTACCTGTTAAAGGAACTTTTTCTGGGGTAAAGACGTGCTTTTGAGAGAAATCTAGCTCCGCCTTGTAAGGCTGGCTTTTTTCTAGTTGAGGCAGAAGCTGATCCTCATAGAAATTAGCCAGAAGTTGTTTAGCCTCTCTAATTACTCTTTCCTTTTCCTCATCCTCAAGAATCTCTCGGCTAATGTAGGTTTGAAGAATCTCATTTAATTGGTCCAAGCTAGGTTTATTTTTCTCATCTTTGTAGCTTAGCAACCACTCTTCAAGGGCTTTATGAATGGCTGAACCAAGGATAAGGTTGGCTGATTTAACCCGCGGCAAGCGGTAAAGGTTGTTTAGAAGGAACTGGTAGGGGCAGCTGAGATAGGTTTTTAAGCTAGTGGGTGATAACTTTATTCTTTTCAGTCGTTCTCTCCAGTAGTCCTCTTCTGGAATGATTGGCTGGCTAGGCTTGAAAAGGGAGACGATTACCTTCTCTAATTTTTGTAAATCATCTTGATGTTCTTCCTGGCTGATTAGTTTTTCATCCAGCCGATGGACGAAGACAGAAGGCAGGACTTTTTTCATCAATCCATCCGACCAAACATTAAGAGGGACAGTGATGAAAACTTGTTTTTTGGCTCGAGTTAGCGCTACATAGAACAGCCTTTCTTCCTCTTCTTCTTTCTCCTTGCGAGGGTCGGAAGAAAGGGTGGAAAACTCAACTATCTCAGGAGGTAACTTTAAAGGATTAGGGACAATTTTATGGCTCCACTTTTTCTCGATAAATTGGGGTATAAAAACGACGCTAAACTCCTGCCCCTTGGCTTTATGGGCGGTGGTTAGTTTAACCGCATTGGCATTGGTTAAGAGGGGTTCGGCTTCAAGGGAAAGATGATGCCTTTCTAGAGTTTCTAAGACCTCTTCCAACTGGGATAAGGAAGTCACTGTTTGGTCTCGGTACCAGTTTTTGATTTGATTGAAGAAAGTGTAGAGATAAAAGAGTTGGTAACGGTCTTTCTGGCCATTCATTAGTTGGGTTAAAAAGCCGGTCGAGTCCATTAAGTTCTGGATAAAGAGGGGCAAGGGAAGGCGAAGGCTTTCTTTCTTAGCTTTCTCTAACTGGTCAAAGATTTTCCAGATAGGAGCAAAACGTTTTTCTCTTTGAAGGTAGTACTCGAAGATATTTAAGCCGTTTTCTCTGGCTTGGCGAAAAGCTTGGCCAATAAGAGTAGGAGAAAGGTCAAAAAAAGGCAGGTTAAGGAGGTTAAATAATTTTTCTTCAGCCTCTTTCTGGCCCCAAAAGTTAACCACCGTTAGAAGAAGTTTTAATTGGAGGACAACTGGTTGATTGAGGATATTGACTTGGCCCTCAACCACGTAGGGAATCTTTTCCTTATTGAGGAAAGGAATGTAAACGGCTGCGTCCTTATTTTCCCGATAAATAATACCTATTTCTTGGGGAGGAAGGCCTTCTTGGAGAAGTTTTTTAATTTCTTGGACGATAAACTCGGCTTCTTGGGTAAGGGAAGTAAAAGAATGAAGTTGAACCTGCCGTTGGCTAAGAGAAGGACTTGGTTTAGCTGCTTCTATTTTTTTATCCACCCCCAAGTTGAGGTTGAATTTCTTTCGTTGAGGTTCGATGAAATGTTGGCTCAGGAGAACGATCTCTTCGCGTGAACGATAGTTAGTTTTTAAGCTGATAATCTTTGTCTTAGGAAAAAGATGTTTAAAAAAGAGAAAATTAGCCCGAGAAGCTCCTTGAAAGCGGAAGATGGACTGATCATCATCACCAACAACGAAGACGTTAGCCGCCTCTCCCCAGAAAGTTGATAGCTGCCTAATTAGCTTATTCTGAGCCGCATTGGTATCTTGATATTCATCCACCAAAAGATAAAGGGTTCGTTCCTGAACTGCTAAGGCCAACTCCCTATCTTTTTCCAGGAGGGTTATTACTTCATTAATCATATCCTCGAAGTCATAAAGGCCTTCTTCTTTTAAGCGCCCCTGATATTCTCGATAAAGACGGACTAGTTCTTTTAGCCGCTTTTTCTGCTTATCTTCTAAGGAAGTAGAGGTAGAGATAATTTCTTTGAGTTGGTTTGGAGCAACTGACTCCTTTTTTAGATCGCTGAGAGCTTTGATTAAAGGGCGAACATAAAAGCTAGTGTCTCCGAAAGGCTTGAGGTAAAAGTAGTTTCCTTTTTTTAATATCTCTTCTATCAGCTGAATTTTTTCAATAATGTTTATCGGCCTGCCTCGGCGGAGATGAGGAAACTTCTCCGGATATTGGCGGATGATTTGGCCAGCTAGGGAATGAAAAGTAGAGATGTTTACTTGGTAAGCAGTTTCTCCGATGATTTGAGCTAAGCGGCTAATCATATTCTCGGCCGCCGCCTCGGTGTAGGTTAAGGCAGTGATGGCGTAAGGTGGAGTATCGGTTTTTTGGAGAATATTGGCAATCCGGAGAGTTAAGACTTGAGTTTTTCCGGTGCCCGGACCAGCAATGACCATTACCGGACCCTCTAAACTGTCAACAGCCTCCTTTTGCTGCTGGTTCAAACTTTGGTAAAGTTGGTCAAACATCTTTAGGTGAACTCAACCTTAAAGGGGTAAGATTGGATGGCTAGAAGAGGTTGAGTGAAAATTTTCTGGTACTTTTTTTCTTGATAAAAGACCTGCCAGATAGCCTCGGTTACAAAGGGGATAAAAGGATGAAAAAGGGTCAGATAATTGGCTAGAAGGGTGGTCAAAAGAGAGATGGTTTGGAGGTCGCCATCGTAAGCAGCTTCTTTTAAGGACTCGATATCTTGGTCGCAGAACTTATGCCAAAACTGTTGGCGTAGGTGGTCCGCCGCCTGGCCGTAGCGGAAGTTATTTATTTCTTTTTTATAACCTGTTAAGAACTGTTGGTAATCAGTCCAAATTTCTTGGTATTTTTTTGGAGTGTTCTTTTTAGAGGAAAAGAGTGGTATCTCCTCATTAATTTTAGAAGTGATGAGATTAATAAAGCGGGAAGCATTCCAGATTTTATTAGTCAAGTACTGGCCGGCTTTGAATTTTGACTCGCCTATGCTGGTTGATTCTCCCTGGCCTACTCCAGCTACCAAAGCAAAACGAAGAGCATCGGTACCGTATTCGTTGATAGTTTCCAAGGGATTAATAACATTTCCTTTAGATTTGCTCATCTTCTGGCCCTTTTCGTCTCTGACCAGGCCATGGAGGTAAACAATCTTAAATGGCACCTGGCCGGTTACTGCTAACCCCATCATTATCATCCGTGAGACCCAGAGATAAAGAATGTCATAACCAGTTTCCATTACAGTTGTTGGGTAGAAAATTTTAAAGTCTTCCTTCGGCTTTTGGTAATCAAAACCTAGAGTGGTAAATGGCCACTGGCTTGAGGAAAACCAAGTGTCCAGAGTGTCTGGATCGTGAATAAGATGAGTATTACCACAGTAGGGACACTTCTTTGGCGGTTGGGAACTGATGATGATTCGGCCACAGCCTTCAACCTCGTTTTTCAACTGAGGGTTCATCTCTAATTGAAGTGGAGAAAGCGCCTTTTTGCCGCAGTAGTAAACCGGCAGACGATGGCCCCACCAGATTTGGCGAGAAAGGCACCAATCTTTAAGATTCCGCATCCAGTCAAGGTAAAGTTTTTTGAAGCGGGGAGGGATGAACTTAATCTTACCTTTTTCCACTACTTCAAGAGCCTTTTTGGCCAAGGGTTTAGTTTTCAGCCACCACTGAGTAGAGACCATTGGTTCGATAACTGTTTTGCAACGTTCACAGTGGCCGACGTTATGTTCTATCTCCTCCACTTTTACCAAGTAACCTTCTTTTTTGAGACGGCTAACTATCTTTTCTCGGGCAACCAGTTTAGGTAAACCAGCATACTCTCCAGCTTGCTTGGTCATTTTGTCGTCAAAGCCAATCACCTGTATCCAGGGCAGGTGATGATCTTCTCCAATCTGCCAGTCTAAAGGATCGTGAGCGGGAGTAATCTTTACTGCTCCAGTAGCGAATTCTTTATCCACCCGCTGGTCGCTGATAATAGGAATTTCTCGACCTGCTATGGGTAAAATTAGCTTTTTGCCAACCAATTGGCGGTACCGCTTGTCTTCTGGATGAACAGCTACGGCTACATCAGCTAGCATAGTTTCTGGCCTGGTGGTGGCGATGGTTAGGGCACCTTCCTCATCCTTGAGGGGGTATTTAATATAGTAGAGGTAACCTTTGTCTTGATGATGCTCAACCTCTAAATCTGAGAGAACTGTTTGGCAACGAGGGCACCAGTTAATCAAACGTTCCTTGCGGTAGATTAATCCCTGCTCGTAAAACTTGACGAAGGTGTCTAAAACTACTTTTGAGATCTCAGGGTCGAGGGTAAACTTTTCCCGGCTCCAGTCAGCTGAAGCCCCCATCTTTTTAAACTGGCTGAGAATGTTTTTTTTCTGTTTTTGAGTGAACTGATAACAAGCTTGAAAGAACTTGTCTCGGCCGAGATCAAAACGGCTTTTTCCCTCCTTGGCTAAGTGGCGTTCGAAAACCACTTGAGTCTGAATGCCGGCATGATCTGTTCCAGGTAGAAGAAGTGTTCGGTACCCTGACATTCGGGCCAGGCGGGCCATAATATCCTCCAAGGTGATAAATAAAGCATGACCGATGTGGAGATAGCCGTTAGCATTAGGAGGGGGCATAACAATGACAAAGGGTTTTCCTTCTTTTTTAGGTTGGAAGACCCCATTCTTCTCCCATAGTTGGTAGATCTTTTCCTCAACTGAGTGAGGGTGAAAATGTTTCTCCATTAGTGATTAGCCTTTATCTTTTTAACCTCCTTACGCAGCCGTTTAGCTACCTCAGTTAAACCATTGGTTATTTCCTTAGTGGTTACTTGAGCGTAAAAGGTTTTGCCTTGCCACTCTAAACGAGCTTCCAATAAGTAGCGTCCTGCCTTGTCCTTGTCGCAACTTAAAGTAAGATTGAGGGGTTCATCCTTCTTAGCAGTTAGGCGGAGAAGCTTGGCAAACCGTTTTTGAAAAAAGAGTTGAATTATTTCTTTCTCTTCCTCTCCTAACTTAGGATAATGGAAACTAAGATTCAGTTTCATCGTTTCCCTCCCTTAATTTTATCTTTTATTTTACCAGCTGTTTTAGTCGTGTTCTTCAAACATCCGCTTAAAAGTAGGGTCATTTTCCTTGAGGTACTCAATCAACATAGCGGCATGTTCCTTTTCTTCATCCCGATTGTGTTCTAAGACTTTTCTCAGCTTTTCATCCCTAGTAGCCTCAATTCTTTCTTGGTAAAGGTTGATAGCATCTAACTCTTCAATTAAAGACTGCCGAGCCCGAGCTAGGTCTTTACTTTTTTCCTCCATTTTAGGAGCATCATTTAAATCTAAAGGTGGCATCCTTCCTCCTTAGTTAAGTTAATAATCTCTGTTTTTATAATAACACCCATAGGTAAGAAATGACCAATTATCAATTAATATGGAACTAGGTTCTTAGTTTGTAAAGTTGCAAGTTCATAAAGTTATAAAGTAGAACCCCTTTGAGGAGTCATCCTGAGCCCCGCGAAGGATCTAGCGTAGCGCAAAGTCGCTGGTACTCACGCTTTCTTACCTCCCTGCCTGCCGGCAGGCAGGTCACAAATACCAAATTCCAAATAAACTCCAATAACCAATGATCAAATAAAATAAGGAAGAAAGATTGATGTTTGAATAATTGGGATTTGGAATTTGCCTGCCCCTACCGAAGGGGGGGTTTGGATACTTGGAATTTGATAATTGGGAGTTTAGTGTTGTGTCATCCCGACTTGTCGGGAGCTGGGGTTTAGTTTATTTTCTCCTTTATTTCTGTAGAACCGAAGACCCCCAATTTGAGAAGGTTTTTATCTCCAGTTAGGAAAAAATTGCATCCAGCGGAGACGGCAGATTGAAGCTGGATGTTATCTTCCAGGTCTTTTGTTGGTCCGAGTAAGGCCTTTTCTAAAATCTCCGGGGTTAGAGCTACAATATTAAGTGTTTTGAAGATTTCTTGGAAATGAGGTTGGGGAACTTTGAGATTATAAACATAGAACATTATATGGACGGATAAGGGGGAGATAAAAACTTGATGGTCCTTAAGGGTTTGTATTTTGGTTGTGTCCCTAGTAAAGATATCTATAAGCCAGTTAGTGTCTAGAAAAATTTTCATAGCGTTTTTGTAACGCTTGTTGGTAGCGTTTTTTTAC
>JALVIH010000048.1 GCA_027028625.1 bacterium
CCTTGTCTTTTGCGTCATTCCGAGCAGAGCGAGGAATCTAGCGAAGCGCAAAGGTGTTGGTATTCAAACTTGAGTAGACATCCATGCGCCTATCGGCTAGATCCCGACAAGTCGGGATGACGCGGAGAGGAGGAAACAGCTCGCTCAGAACAATACCAAAAGGAGGCTTACTTTACGAACTTTATGAACTTTCTAACTTTACAAACTAAGTTCTGAGTTCCAACTCACTTCAACCCTAGAAGGGCGTCGATGCGTGGTTTATCAAAACCAACCACAACTTGGCCGTTTATCCAAGCTTGAGGTACTCCCATTTGGCCCGAGCGGGCGACCATTGCTTGAGCCGCGGCTTGATTTGTGGATACATCAATATCTTTGAAAGGGATACCCTTTTCCTGGAGATACATCTTCAAGCGGCGGCACCAAGGACAAGATGGGGTAGAAAAGACGATAACTTCCTTCTTTTCCTTCCGTCTTTTTTTCTCTTCCGGAGTCAAACTAAGCAAACTTTTAATCTCATTCTCATAAACTAAAGCTGGTCGGACCCCAACTAGTTGGTTAAAGACTTCCCCCTCATCGAAGAAGATAACTGTGGGAATGCTCATTACCCCATACTTCTCCGCTATCTGTTGGTTTTCGTCAACATTCAACTTAGCAAACTTAACCTCCCCTTTGTACTCTTCTGCTAAGCGGTGAAGAATAGGACCCAAACGAAGGCAGGGCTGGCACCAAGGGGCCCAAAAATCAACTACCACTAACCCCTTATGCTTTAAAACTTCCTCTTCAAAATTCTTTTCATTTACTTCAGAAATAAGTTGATCACTCATCTTTTTTCTCCTTTTTATCTCAATTTATTTAAATTATCTAAAAACTCCTTATTTGTCTTAAACTTCCCCATCTGGCGAAGTAGAAGCTCTGTTCTTTCTTCCTGAGAAAGCATATCTAACATCCGCCGAAGAGTAACTATCTTTTTATACTCTTCAGGAGAGAATAATAACTCCTCCTTACGAGTCCCTGACCGTTGGACATCGATGGCAGGGAAAACTCGCCGCTCAGCTAAAGAGCGGCTGAGGTGGAGTTCCATATTTCCCGTTCCTTTAAACTCTTCATAGATAAGGTCATCCATTCGTGACCCCGTCTCTACTAAAGCTGTTCCTAAGATAGTTAAAGAACCGCCGTTTTCAAAATTACGGGCGGTCCCGAAGAACTTTTTTGGCGGGTAGAGAGCTGCCGGATCAAAACCTCCAGATAAAGTTCGGCCTGAGGGGGGAGCAATGAGATTGTAAGCTCGAGCCAAACGAGTAATCGAGTCCAAGAGAATTACTACATCATTGCCCTCTTCTACTAACCGCTTAGCTCTTTCTAGGGCCACAGAGGCTAACCTCGTTTGAGTTTCTGGGGCTTCATCAAAGTTAGAAGCAACAACTATCCCCTTGATACTTCGACTAAGATCAGTTACTTCCTCAGGCCTCTCTCCCACTAAAACAGCCATTATTTTTATTTCTGGATGGTTCTGAGCTATTCCTTGGGCAATCTGTTTGAGAATGGTTGTCTTACCTGCTTTTGGAGGGGAAACTATCAAGCCTCGTTGGCCCTTGCCGATGGGAGCAATAAGGTCAATAACTCGGTTAGTTAAGGGAGTTGGTCCTATCTCCAACTTTATCTGCTCTTGAGGATAAACAGGTACTAAATTATGGAAATAACGGCGATTATACTCAAAAGGACCTCCTTTTAATGGATGATCATTAATAGCCGTAACTTGAAGCAAACCCCAATAACGTTCACTGTTCTTAGGCTGGCGGGCTAATCCCTTTACCCAGTCTCCTGTTCGTAGATGGAAGCGGCGAATTTGAGAAGGTGAAATGTAAACATCATTAACACTAGGTTTGTAGTTAGGGCGAAGGAAACCGTGCCCTTCAGTAGTTATCTCCAAAACTCCTTCCACCTCTTTCTGGATGCTTTCTTGGCGAGAAGGTAAATTATTGGTTGTAACTAGTGGCGGCGATGTTGGCCGAGTTTCTTTTTTTACATCTTCAGTCTTACCAGAAGCTTTATCTTCAGAAGAAAGATCTAACGGCTGAAGATTGGACAAAGGATCGTTACTTGGTTGGGTGTTGGCTTTATCAGTCAAAAGGACCTCCTTAAAACATTAATAACTGGAGATAGATTAGCATTCTAAAATTACTTTTCTTCTTGCCTAAACGGGAACTTCTTATTTTTTAGCATAGAGTGTCAAAAATGTAAAGACTATTGTTGAAATCAAGTGCCAAATAACAAGGAAAATATCTCTTATTTTTATCTCTTTCATCTTGACAACTTTTACCTTTGTGCTATCTTAAAAGCAAGCGTTAGCTAGCTGGTTTTTCTTTCTAGCTAACTGCTTACTACTTAACGGGCATTGCTGCTCGTAAAGCTGTTACAAGCTTTAGCGACAGCAATGCTCTTTTAGTAAAAAGAAAAGATTACTTTCCTCCCCCAGCGACTTAGTTCCTCTGCCTGACGGAGAGTAAATAACCTCCCTCTTTCAGCCTTCTTCCCCAAACGCCGTGTTTGGCGACCTTTTTTAAGTAACTGAAGGAGAAAATTAACTTTTGCCATTTGAGGTTAGTATAAACATTATTTGTATCATTGTCAACCTATAGTTTTTTAAAGACCTATTTTTCCACATACCTATAGTTTTTCATCTCTGTAAAATGAGGTACTTTTCTAGCTGTTAAAAGAATGTGGGCGACTCGTATCTTCGTGTTATAGGAAATACTAGAAAATGACCAATTTTCAAACAATATGGAACTAGGAACTCAGTAATTGGAACTTAGTTTGTTAAGGAGTCATTCTGAGCCCCGCGAAGCCCCCCTTCGGTGGAATAAATCCACCTTCGGTAGAGGTAAAAATCTGGCCGAAGGCGCACGAGAATGCTCCCAAGCATAGGTGCTAATCCTTGCGCTCGCTCCGCTCGCTAGATCCTTCGTCGCTATGGCTCCTCAGGATGACTTGATAGACCAGGTTTAGAATCTGGATCATTCGAATTTAGGATTTGCCTGCCCCTACTGAAGGGGGGCCTTCACTTCGCCTGGCGGCTCGTTCAGGATAACACAATACTAAACTCCAAGTACCAAATTCCAAGTATCCAAACAAATAACAATAACCAATGATCAAATGTTTGAATAATTGATATTTGGAAATTGTTTGTTTCTTGGGATTTGTGTTTTGGTGCTTTCTTACTAAGTTCCGAGTTCCGATTTAGCCAACTTTCGAAGAAGAGTGGGTTGAGTCACTCCTACCCTCTCCATCCCTAACCTCTTAGCTTCCTTCAGGCGTTGATTAACGAAAGGTACCGGCCTTACCTCTCCCAACAATCCCACCTCTCCGAAGAAAGCACTCTTGGGTTTCAAGGGCTTTTGCTTAACAGCTGAAACAATAGCTAAGGAGACAGCCAAATCAATGGCTGGTTCTTGAACCCGCAAGCCGCCGGTAATGTTAACAAAGACATCATAATTACCTAAAGGTAGGCCTAACCGCCGGCTAATTATGGCCGAGAGGATGACTAGCTTATTAGTCGAGATGCCTTGGGCTACCCGCCGAGGAATGTTTAAAACCGTTGGATTCACCAGGGCCTGAACCTCTACTAAAATAGGCCGATCTCCCTCCATAATCACACCTGTTGCCGCTCCAGGGACAGCCACTTTAAGCTGGGAGGAAAAAAGAGTCAAGGGATTAGCTACCTCCTTCAGACCACTTCCTTCCATAGTAAATAAACCTACTTCATTAGTCGTCCCAAAACGGTTCTTCACCGCTCGGAGAATACGAAATTGATGGTTGCTATCACCTTCAAAATAAATAACGGTATCAACCATATGTTCTAATAATTTCGGTCCAGCAATTCTCCCCTCTTTAGTTATATGTCCAATAATGATAATTGGCACTAAATACCTCTTAGCCAAGTCCATCAATTGCTGGGCAATTTGGCGGATTTGGCTAATCGAGCCAATCTGGGATTCTAAAACCCCGCTCTCAACAGTCTGAATAGAGTCTATGATAATTAAGCTCGGTTTTTCTTTTATTACTAGGTTTTCTAAACCAGAAATCTCCCTCCCTTCAATCAGGTAAAACTTGGTTGGTAAGGAAGAAGTTAAACGTTGGAGGCGAAGTTTAATCTGGGGCAGGTTTTCCTCCCCACTAAGATAATAGACAGGGTATTTGGTAGCCAAGTTTAAACCTATTTGACTGGCTAGAGTTGATTTACCAATACCCGGTTCACCAGCCAAGAGAATTAAACTTCCCGGTACCAATCCGCCTCCAAGAACTCTATCGGCTTCCTTAATCCCGGTTGTTAATCGGTGGACATCATTCACCTTAACTTCATTTAAAGGTAGAGAACGCAGGCTTGTTTTGCTTCCTTTGGCACTTTCTGCTTCTACCTCAACCAATGAGTTCCAAGCGCCACAGTTAGGACATTGGCCGTACCACTTACTAAAGGTTGCTCCACATTCTTGGCAAACAAATTTTTTCTGTTTCTTAGCCATCCTACTATAATCTTATCCTACCTCGTAAATTGGAGCTTAGATTTTGGAACTTGGAGCTCAGTAATCGGAACTTAGAACTTAGTTGTCGGAATTCGGAACTTAGAACTCGGAACTCAGTCTGTTAACGAGTCATCCTGAGGAGCTGGGGCGACGAAGGATCTAGCCGATAGGCGCACGAGAGTGCTTCCAAGGGTGGATGCTGATGACTTCGCGCTCGCTCCGCTCGCTAGATTCTTCGCGGGGCTCAGAATGACGCGGGAAAAAGGGAAGCGGCTCGTTCAGGATGACTCGGGGAGGGAGTTATCCTTTTCACCCATCTTATCCCGACAAGTCGGGATGACACGAAGAGGAGAAAACAACTCCTCGGATGACTTCCTAAAAAGGTTTAGAATTTTGGGAATTGATTATTGCCTGCCCCTACCGAAGGGGGGCCTTCGTCGCCCCAGCTCCTCAGGATGACTTGATAGACAAGGTTTAGAATTTAGATTATTAGAATTTAGGATTTGTTTGGAGCTTAGGATTTAGAATTTAGTGCTTTCTTACTAAGTTCCAAGTTCTAAGACCATCACACTCCCGAAGAGTGATAAATCACACTTCGGGAGAGTGATTTATTCTAAGTTCCAAAATCTAAGCTCCGAGTTCCGAGTTCTAACCTTCCATCATTTCTTTCATCTCTTCTGGAGTAGTAGCCTGGGTTGGGAGTTTGTCATCTCGGAAGCGGACCAAACGGGGAAAACGGAGGGCATAACCAGAGGTATGTAAAGGACTGCGAGTAATTTCATCAGCTTTTATCTCCACTACCAAAGACGGCTCAGTCCAAAAATCACAAGCTAACTCTTTAGGTACAACATAGTTCGCTGGCTTGTGGGGCGCCTTTATCTCTAAACAACGCTTATGGAGTTCCCTCCATTGATCATCAGTTAATCCCGTCCCTATCTTAGAAACAGTTAGATAATTATCATCTCGAGGATTATAGACCCCAACCAAGAAAGCCCCAATCCCAAACTTATTTCTTTTTCCCTTCCCCTGGTACCATCCCAAAACAACCAAATCAAAAGTGTCTTCGACACTGGTCAGGGCTGAGGGTTTAAACTTAACCCAGTTAAAGTTCCGCGCTCCAGCTTGATAAACAGAGTCTATCTTTTTAACCATTATTCCTTCTAGACCGGCCGAGACATACTCCTCAAAAAGCGTTTCCATCTCTTTTTTATCCTTTACTAGATGTTGAGGGGTAAGATTCAAGCAACCCACCGGCTTAGCGAGTATTTTATTCAAATAAGACCGCCGTTTACTCAATGGTTGAGTCAAAAGGTCTTCTCCGTCGAAGTAAAGAATATCAAAAACATAGGTCCGCACCGGCCGCTGGCGGCGGAGCTCAGCCACATTGTACTTTCGCTTTCTTTTAATCGTTTCTTGAAAAGGATAAAATCTACCTGTTTGAGGATCAAAACTAATACTCTCACTGTCCAAAATTACCCCTTGAAGATTGGACCTTTCCACCAACTCAATAGCACTTTCTTTAATTTCAGGAAACATCGGAGTTAGATCCTCTAAATTCCGAGAAAAAATCTTTACCTTGACATCAGTTTCCTTAGAAAACAAGGAGTCTTTTTTCCTACCTTTCTCCCGCCAAGCATGAATCTGAGTTCGCAATCCGTCATACTTTGGTTCTACTCCAGCTTGGGGCAGTTTGGCGATAATTTCTTCAAAACTAGGTAGGCGACTGGCCAAAGCTGGGCGAATAGGAATGCCTGACTGAACCGTCATTTTAGCTAAGAGTTCTTTAAGAACCTCCAACTTCTCCTTTTTTTGAAGATGGTTTAGAATCATCTCGACAATAATCCCAATATCCGAACGGACATTATAGGCTTTTTCTAGTAACGGCCGCCAACTCTTATCCCCTACTAATCTCCAGGAGAGAGCATCTAAAATAGTCAACTGAGAAAAACCCAAACGAAGTTTGCCTAGAGGAATACGAACGACATATTTACTACTCAAAGGATCTAGTTGTTTAAGCAACTCAGCCATCAAGTATTGTTTTCGCTCAACACTTCCTTCTCCTTCTTCTTTAGCAACCTTGTACAAATGTCTGTAGACTTCCTCAATAGATAACTTACCTTCTGTTTCCTTTCCTTCAGCCACTTGCCAGACTACTTCTCCTAAGTCCCCAATCTCTTTATATTTCTTTTTGACCTCCTCTTCAGGCAGGTTATAGGCCCGACTAACGACCTTGATCATAGTTTTGGTGGCCAAATTAAACTCTATTCCTTGGTAGTTAGGAGCAAGTTGACCCAGGAGAAGGTAAGAAGCTAATTTTCCTTCTGTCGGGCTAAGCTTGCTAAAAAGCTGGGAGAGAAGATCGGTAATCTCTAAACGGAGAGTAGTTTTCTCAATTTTTTGAAGGTAAACAGAGAAGTCCTTAAACAGCATACTCTATTATAGCTTGGTTATTGGAACCCAGTAAAAATAACTAATTTTCAATAATCAATTTTCAAATAAACTCCAATGACCAATGATCAAAATAAGAAAAAAGATTAATGTTTGAATAATTGGGATTTGAGATTTGTTTGGATTACTTGGAATTTGGTACTTGGAATTTATATTGTGTCATCCTGACCCTCCGAAGCGGAGGGGAAGAATCCAGCCGAAGGCGCATGGGGACGCTCCCAAGCCTAAGTGCCAATCCTTGCGCTCGCTCCGCTCGCTAGATTTTACCCCTACCGAAGGGGGTCCTTCACTTCGCCTCTCGGCTCGTTCAGGATGACTCCAAGAGGCAAAGTACAACCCCCTCTCCGCGTCATTCTGAGGAGCCAGAGCGACGAAGAATCTAGCCGAAAGCGCAGGAGTGTCTACTTAAGCTTGGATGCCAGTACATCTTGCGCTTCGCTAGATTCCTCGCTCTGCTCGGAATGACTCGTTAACAGACTAGGTTCTAAGTTCTAAGACCATCACTCTCCCGAAGAGTGATAAATCACACTTCGGGAGAGTGATTTATTCTGAGCTCCAAGTTCCGAGATCTAAGCTCTAAATTCCCGTCTTTTTTAATTGGTTTATTAACTTTTTTTGTTCAGTTGTTAATTTAGTTGGGTAGTTAACCTCAAACCGAATATAAAGATCACCTCGGCGGGAAGGAGCTCCCAAAACAGGCAGACCAAAACCCCGTAGACGAACTAGAGAGCCCGTCTTAGTTCCCGGCTGAACCTTTATCTTTATTTCCTTCCCCTCCAACAGAGGTACCGTTAACTCACCACCTAAAAGAGCTGTAGTTAAAGGAATATTAGCCTTGTATATTAAATCGCGCCCCTGCCGTTTATATCGAGGATCATCCTCCACTTCCACTTCCAAAAGAAAATCCTTCATTCGAAAAGTAGTTCCGTTTTCAACTCCTGGAGGAATATTAACCTCCTCGGTTCTACCATTAATGGAAACCTTTCTTTTAGTTCCTGTTAAAACTTCTTTAAGACTAAGTTTAGCGTAAGCCCGGGGAAGATTATGGGCTTTATAAAAGCCAGAGAACCCGGAAAAGAACTGTTCAAAAATATCAAAAGGGTCAGAGAAGTCAAAACCAGAAAAATCAAAGCCTTGGAAGCCTCCTCCTTCTCCAGTTGAACCAAAAGTATCATATTGGCGCCGCTTTTGAGGATCAGAGAGAATCTCATAGGCAGCATTTATCTCTTTAAACTTCTCCTTGGCCTGAGGGTCTTTATTTCTATCTGGATGGTACTTCAAGGCCAAACGGCGGTAAGCTTTCTTAATTTCCTCCGCCGTTGCCTGACGAGAAACACCCAAAATTTGGTAAGGATCTCCATTAAATGTCATACCATTACCTTAACACATAATTATAATATTGGAACTGGGAAATCGGAACTCAGAACTTGGAGCTTAGAACTCAGTAAGAAAGCACCAAAACACAAATACCAAATTCCAAACAAACTCCAAATCTCAATGACCAAAAAAACAGAACTCAGATCTTGGTTTGTTAAGGAGTCATTCCGAGCCCCAGCGAAGAGTCTAGCCGATAGGCGCACGAGAATGCTCCCAAGCATAGGTGCTAATCCTTGCGCTCGCTCCGCTCGCTAGATCCTTCGTCGCTATGGCTCCTCAGGATGACTCCTCGGGCGGTTCTTTACTTTACGAACTTTATGAACTTTATGGACTTTCTAACTTTACAAACTAAGTTCCGAGTTCTAATCTTTCTTTTTCTTCTTCTCCTCATCAACAACCTCAGCTTCAGGTGGTTTTTTGGCTTCTTCTCCACCCTTCTGCTGATAAAGTTCTTGAGCATACTTCCTAATCACTTCATTAAGCTCTTCATAGGCTTTATCTAACTCTTCCTTACTGGCCTCCTGTTTATCTCGAACCTTCTTAGCTGCTTCTAAGGCTTGGTCTAGTTCTTTTTTAGTAGCTTCAGAAAGTTTCCCCTGGACATCTTTGTAAGTCTTCTCTATTCCAAAGATCAAACTATCCAACTTATTCCTGGCCTCAATCTTCTCTTTTATTTTCCTATCTTCTTCTTCATATTTCTTAGCCTCTTCCTCCATTTTCTTCACTTCCTCCTCACTTAGACCAGTAGCCCCTTGAATAACAATGTTCTGAGCCTTCCCTGTAGCTTTATCTTTAGCTGAGACTTTAAGAATCCCATCAGTATCTATCTCAAAGGTAACCTCGATTTGAGGCACTCCACGAGGAGCCGGAGGAATACCATCTAGGATAAACCGGCCTAAGGATTTATTATCCTTAGCCAAAGGCCGTTCCCCTTGAAGAACATTTATCTCCACTTGCGTTTGATTATCTGCTGCTGTGGAGAATATCTGGCTTTTCTCAGTAGGAATAGTTGTATTCCGCTTAATAATCGGAGTCATCACTCCTCCTAAGGTCTCGATACCTAAGGTCAAGGGAGTTACATCTAGAAGAACAATATCTTTCACCTCTCCTGTAATTATTCCAGCTTGAATAGCTGCTCCCACCGCCACCACCTCATCAGGGTTAATTCCTTTATGCGGCTGGCGGCCGAAAAACTTACTCACCTCTTCCTGGACCTTGGGCATCCGTGTCATCCCTCCAACTAAAACAACCTCATCAATATCAGAGGGTTGGAGTTTGGCATCCTCTAGGGCTTTCTTCACTGGCCCAAAAGTTGCTTCTATCAGATCAGAGACCAACTGCTCCAACTGGGCTCGGGTTAGTTTTTTAACCAAATGAAGAGGTTGCTTGTTAGCATCTTGACTAATGAAGGGAAGGTTTATCTCTGTTTCTTGAGCCGAAGAAAGTTCAATCTTTGCTTTTTCAGCTGCTTCTTTTAACCGCTGCATCGCTTGGACATCATTTCGAAGATCAACTCCAGTTTCCTTCTTAAATTCCTCAACTAACCAATCAACTATCTTGTTGTCAAAATCATCTCCACCCAAGTAAGTATTCCCATTGGTTGACTTGACCTCAAAAACACCTTCACCTAACTCTAGAATAGAGATATCAAAAGTGCCACCCCCTAAATCGTAAACGGCGATGGTATGAGATTTTCCTTTGTCTAATCCATAAGCAAGAGAGGCAGCAGTTGGTTCGTTAAGGATTCTTTTAACCTTAAGACCAGCAATCTGGCCGGCTTCCTTAGTAGCTTGGCGTTGGGAATCATCAAAGTAAGCGGGGACGGTAATAACTGCCTCCTCGACCTTTTCTCCAAGATAGGCCTCGGCGTCTCTCTTAATTTTAAGGAGAATCTTGGCCGAGATCTCTTGAGGAGTATAGACCTTCCCTTTCACCTCAACACAGGCCAAATCATTTTTCCCTCGGACAATTTTATAGCCAACTTTTTCTTGAATTTTCTTGACTTCTGGATCATCGAAGCGCCGCCCCATTAAACGTTTAATCGAATAGATAGTTTCCTCTGGTTTTAAAACCAGCTGACGTTTAGCTACATCCCCTACCTTTCCATCTACTAAATCAACCACTGAAGGGATAACATTCCGCCCTTCACTCGAAGGAATAACCTTCGGCTTACCTCCCTCCATAACAGCAACACAAGAGTTAGTAGTTCCTAAATCAATACCAATAACTCTACTCATCTGAACCTCCTTAAAATAACTTTTTACTCTCTTTTTTTACTCACTTTAACTAAAGCTGGTCGAAGTAGTTGACCGGCCAAAGTATAACCAGGACGGACAACCTCGACAATTATATCTTCTTTTTCGCCTTTTACCACCTCCAGGCACTCGGCTAGGTGGGGGTCAAACTTATCTCCTACCTTCAATCCTATCTTCTTAACCTGCCAGCGCTTCAATAAAGCCTCAAACTGCGATCGGATTAGCTCTAAGTTGCTATTTTTTTTACTCTCCAAGAGTTTTTCTACCACTTGATAAATCTCAATTACTTCCTCTAACAGCTCTTTCTTGACTAAAAAGACCTGCCGTTTCATCTCATCTTGAAGATGGCGTTCCAAATTTTGATAGTCAGCTAAGGCCCGTGCTAATCTCTGTTGAACTCCTTGAAGCTCTTCTGCTAGCTTCTCTTTCTCATCTAAACTGGTCTTTTTGGTTTTCTTTGCCATCTCAACTTCCCAATGTCTCAAGAATTAACTTTCTAATTAAGCGAAGTCGAGGAATAATAACCTTGTAATCTAAACGATAAGGACCAATAATACCAATAAAACTCCTTCGCGGGCCAATCTCTAAAGGCGTGTAGACAAAACCATAATTATATAGCTCCTCATCACCTAATTCTTCTCCTATAAGAGTGATTACATCTTTGTCTTCTTTTTTTAGGTTAAATATCTCCCATAATTTCTCTTCTTTATCTAGAAGGGAGAGAAGGCGTTTCACCAAGTTAACTTCTAAAAATTCCGGGTAATCTAAAAGATAACTTAAACCTGCATACTCGGCTTCATCCTCCTCTTCGGAAGCAACTGCCAAACTGTGAAGATTGTCTGCTAAGAAATGAATGGTTTCTTCTAAAATATCCTCCAGATTGCCCTTCTTGGCGTAGATCCGAGATTTTAAATTCACTTCCTCTTGAGCTGAGACATCAGTAATACGAGGATTAATTAGATTGCGGACGTAAAAGCGCATAGCAGTGGTGGTCGGCACTCGTCCAGCTGAGGTGTGGGGTTGGAAGAGAAAGTTTTCCTCAGTTAAAGCCGCCATTTCATTTCGAATAGTAGCAGGAGAGACACCAATGTGGTATTTATCCTCAATAACCTTTGACCCTACGGGCCGAGCAGTTTTAATAAACTCCTCGACAACAGCTTTTAAAATTTGAATCTGTCTATCACTTAAGGCCATAAGCCTCCTTTCATTAACCTTTAGCACAATGATACATTGAGTGCTAACCTTTTGTCAAGGTCCAATTCACACCCAATACTCTTCTTTTTCCTCTGAGTGGAAGTTAAACCAACGCATTAGGAGATGAAGAAAGTCCGATAAACGATTAAGGTAGGCCAAAGTAACCTCTTTCCCCTTCCCTTTAGATTGTTGTTCAAAATAACGAACAGCAGAACGTTCTGCTCGACGGCAAACCGTCCGAGCCACATTAGTTAAAACAGCCTCTTTCGCCCCTCCCGGTAAAAGAAAATGCTTTTGAGGAGGCAGCTCCTTTTCCAACTCACTTGCGGCAGCCTCTAATTCTTTTAACCCTTTTTGGAGGCGCTCTAGTACTTGATCAACATCCATCAATTGGGAGAAGGCCTGGAGAGAAGAGAGAAGCATAATATCTTTCTGAATCTGAGTTAAAAGATGATTATACTTAGAGGCAGAAGAAAAACCTTTTATCACTCCCAGCCAGGCATTTAGCTCATCAAGATTGCCCACAAACTCAAAACGGACATCTCCTTTAGAAAGGCGCTTGTCTTGCCACTGAGTTTGCCCCTTGTCACCAGTTTTTGTTGAGATACTCATCGGGTGCGCCTGGCTGGACTTGAACCAGCAACCCCCGACTTATAAGATCGGTGCTCTAACCACTTGAGCTACAGGCGCTGCTGTCTTTTATTTTAACCCATCAATGATAAAATTAGAGGTATGAAAAATCTTCTTTTATTCCTTATCATTTTGGGGACCATTCTTGGTTTAGTTTTTCCTATTAGAACCTCACTGGCTCTGAGTAAAAAAACACTTACTCCTACTCCTCAGGTAACTATCACTCCCGAACCTCTAGCTAGTGAGTCCGCCGCCGCCAGCCAATCATCCAAATTTATCCCTCCTCAACCCAAAAAAAGCGATATCACTCAACCGACAAAACCAAAAAACAAGCTTGAACGGGCTCTCTTAGCTCGGCCAATTAACCATCCTAGTTGGAATAACTTTATCACCTACATCGTCCAACAAAGCGTCCAACATGGCTTACCAGTCAATACCATTGTTCTTATCCTTCTCCTGCCTTTAGCTGCCTCACTCATCGCTATTCTCCGCCATATCGTCGGCCTAAAAGGCCTAGGTATCTTCACTCCTACTGTTCTCTCAGTTGCTTTTCTCTCCGCCGGGGTAGAGGTAGGCCTAATAATTTTCTTTACCATCGTCATCACCCTTACCTTAGTCCGCCTTACCCTTAAAAAACTCCATTTTCGAATTCAGTACCTTCCCCGTATGGCCTTAATTATGGTCTTCATCTCCCTCTCTATGATAGGTCTCTTTTACTTCCTAGTCCGCTATACAACCCTTGATGTCTATACCCTCTCCATCTTCCCCATCATTATTATGATTCTCTTAGCCGAAAGCTTTATGGAGATTCAGATCGGCCGTTCTCTTCGCGAAGCCATCTATTTCACCCTTCAAACTTTATTAATCTCCCTCTTAGTCTATCTAGTCTTAACTTCAGACTGGGTTCAGGTAATTATGATTACCCACATCGAACTAACTACTCTGCTAATCATTCTAATCGATATCTTCGTGGGCAAGTATGTTGGTCTGCGAATTTTAGAGTATTGGCGATTCAGGCGTCTAGTTAGTTCTCGCTAAAACTATGCGTTACTCAGATATCCTCGGCCTTAACGCCCGCAACCATATCTTTCAAGCCAAATTTAACCGCCGTTCAGGCAAACGAATCGCCAACTCGAAACTAGAAACTAAACATTTTCTGAGAAAACACCATTTTCCCCACCCTCGCCTTCTAGCTACTTTTACCGACTACCGCCAGGTTACTGAATTTAAGTGGGACCAACTCCCTCCCTCTTTTGTCCTTAAGCCGGATAAAAGCTACGGAGGAGAAGGAATAATCATTATTACCCGAGGAGGGACTTATGCTGGCGAGTGGTTGACTAACTCCGGCCAATTGAAAACCATCCGCGACCTTCAACTCCACACTTTGGATATTCTTGGAGGTCTTTACTCTATCCACAATCTGGCTGACATCGCCTATATTGAGGAGTATGTTCCCCCTCATCCAATCTTCAAACGCTATCTAGCTTCAACGATGGGGACGCCAGATATAGGAATCCTTGTCTTTCAAAAGATTCCAATAATGGCCTTCCTCCGCTTACCCACTAAAGAATCAAACGGCAAAGCTAATCTTCACCAAGGAGGAGTAGGTGTTGGCATCGATCTAGGAACCGGTATCACCACCTATGCCATTCACCATGACAAATATATAACCTACTACCCGGGCACACGGCACAAGTTAAGGGGTATTAGAATTCCTTATTGGGATGAGATGTTGAAATTGGCTGTCGAGCTGCAAACAAAGATTAAGTTGGGTTATATGCGGGTGGACTTCGTAGTTGACCCCCTAAAAGGACCGCTTATTCTAGAGATTAATTCTAAACCTGGTCTAAGTATTCAGTTAGCCAACAAAACCGGCCTCAGACGGCGTTTACTCCGAGTAATGGATCTAAACGTCCGCAGCGTCGACCATGGCATCCAGATAGCCAAATCTCTTTTTGCCTCTTCCTTAATCGACAAAATTCAGCAACGCCACATCGTCCATGTCTTTGAGGACGTAACTTTAGTGGGCCGGGGAGGAAAAAAGCTTCGTCTGAAAGCTAAGATCGACACCGGCGCTTGGAGAAGCTCAATTGATAGAAAGTTGGCTGAGGAATTAGATCTTCTCCGCCCCGAAAACGTTGTCGGCCGAGAAATCTATCGCAGTGCTTTAGGAAGAGAGGAACGTATTTGGGTAAAGATTAAGTTTTTCCTGGCCGGCAAACGGATAGAGACGATCGTCAATGTTGCTGACCGCCAAAATTTAAGTTTTCGTTTTCTTGTTGGGCGCCTCGATCTGGCTAAACACAACTTCCTCGTCGATCCTCGGCCAAAGAGTTAAACTAGAAGTATGGTAAAACCAACAAAAGGCAAGATTCTCCAGGCCGCCCTAGCCTCTCTCCAACACCCCGGCCAAAGCACCACTCCTCTTCCAAAGCTGAAGAACAAGAAACCCCCTATTCTTTATATCTTCCGCCACTGCCAATCCTATGACAACATTCGCCATATCTTTTCCGGCCAGCGGAATAGCCACCTCACCCCTGAAGGAAAGAAACAGGCCAAGAAGTTGGCTGTCAAACTAAAAGAGGAACCTATCAACCTCTTCATTTCCCCTCCTCTAGCCCGCTGTTTGGAAACGCTTCAAGAAGTAAAAAAGTATCATCCCCAAGCCAAGATCTTAACTTTCCCCCAACTAAGCGAGCGGGATTACGGCAGCCTAACAGGCAAAAGCAAACTACGAATGATGAAACTCTATCCTCAAAAAACCCTCCTCTGGCGAAGATCATGGCAAGTGGCTCCGCCTAATGGGGAAAGCTTAGAGATGGTCTGGAATAATCGAATCAGGCCTTTTCTAATTAACTGGCTCATTCCCTATGCCAGGAAGGAAAAAATAAACATCGGCTGGGTAGCTACTAACAACACCATGCGTCTGGTCCGAATGTTCTTCGAACACTTAAGTATCGAGGAAATGCTCCAGCTAGAGAATCCTTATGGAGATTGGGCTGAATACTCCCTCACTGAGATAAAATAAAATCTATGCCATTATTCCGCTACTCACTAGTTAATCTTGGTTGCCGCCTAAATCAAGCTGAACTTACCCAATTAGAGGATTTTTTACAGACTAAAGGCGGTGCCTTTGATAATGACCAACCAAACCTAATAGTTGTTAACACCTGTGCCGTAACCATCAAGGCGGAGAGAGAAAGTCGGGGACTAATCCGCCGCCTGCGCCGTCAACACCCTAAAGCGACTATTCTCCTCTGGGGGTGCGCGGCAGAAAAATGGCTCCAAGAAGGATATAACTGGAAAGAACTGGGGGCTAACTACAACCTGGGCAATCAAGGGAAAAACCCTAACCATCAAATCCAAACTAAGAATTTGTTTTCTTCTCTTGATAACCTCTTCTCTCCTTTTATACCTCATCTCCATAGTTCAACCTCCTTCAAAGAAAAGTATTACCTTAAACGTCCTCGCCGCTTTTTAAAGATTCAAGATGGCTGTAACCACTTTTGTAGTTATTGTCTTATTCCTTATCTCCGACACCGTTCAACTTCCAAACCAGCTGAACTTATCCTCCAAGAAATTAACTCCGCCCTCAAAGACGGCGTTCAGGAAATCATCCTCACTGGAGTAGACATTGCTGACTACAAGTGGAAAGACATAAATCTAGCCAAGTTAATAACTCTCATTCTGGAGAAAACTTCTCTCCCCCGTCTCAGGCTTGGTTCAATAAATCCTCCAGCCTTGGCTGATGGCCAACTGGCTAAGATTATGGCTAAAAATAAAAGATTCCTCCCCCATCTCCACATTAGCCTCCAATCAGGCAGTGATAAAGTCCTCCAATTAATGAAACGAGGCTATAGCCGCCAAGAGTATCTCGAGTGGGTAGGAAACATCCAAAAGAAAGTCCCCTCTTTTCTTGTCTCTACCGACGTTATTGTCGGCTTTCCTGGTGAAGAAGAAACAGACTTCATTCAGACAGTTGAGTTGATTAAGGAGATAAAATTTAGCAAACTCCACATATTTCCCTTCTCACCTCGGCCTAATACTCTAATTAACCAACTTCAACTATCCCCCGTACCTCAAACTATTATCAAAAAACGAGTAGAATCCCTCCAAAAACTAAACAACCAACTCCGCCGCTATTGGTTTTTTTATTACCAAAACAAGACCCTCTCTGTTCTCTGGGAGTCATATAAAGATGGTTTTCTCAGCGGCTGGACTGAGAACTATCTTCCCTTTCGGCAAAGAGGAAATAAAGATAAAGTAAATCGAATAGAAAAGATAGTTTGGCAGCCACCTCAAGAATAGCTGAGTTCTATTTTAGTCTGCCGTTTTAAATCCTTTTCTTTTAAACGTTCCTTCTTCCGCCATTTTGGAAGCTTTCGGCCAACACTAATCTCCAACTTTAACTTTTTATCTCGCCAGTAGAGACGAGTGGGCACTAAAAAATATCCTTCCTTCACTTTAGTAAGAAGATAAAGTATCTCCTTTTTATTCAAAAGCAAGCGGCGGGGCTGGGACCGCATCTCTGGAGTCACTCGAGCATATTTATAAGGTTGGAGTTTAAGCCCTTCCAGCCAGCCACCGTGAGGGGTTAGAACCACACTTGTCCCCCTCAGAGAGGCCTTAAAAAGACGGATACTTTTTACCTCCCACCCTTGGAGAACTAAACCAGCCTCCAAAGTCTGATAGACCTTATAATTCCTTACTTGAGGGTTGGCGGTTACTTCTTTTATCATTTTTTCTGGACAAAAACTTGATTATCAGCTAAAAAAATCATCTTATCTCCTAAGGGAAACAAGTAATTATAACTGTTTGGAAGCTGATGAAACTGACTTACCTGGCCAATAAGGTCAAAACTCCCCCACCCTTGGGCATTGAGGAAATAAAACTTCCTTTCCTTTTGAGAAAAGAAAATGTCGCTTAGGGGTTGAATTGGCCGGCTAAAACTAAAGGCCTGCTTTTTACCAAAATAATAAACAATGAGACTACCACCTTGGGTAAGGAAATAAAACTTTTTAGCAACTATCATCTTTTTCACTCCTTTTAGTTCAGCTGAGAAAAAATAGAGGGAGGGATCAACGGGATAACGCTGCTGGCCAGCCAAGTATTTATAAACCTCCCCTTCAGTTGTCAAAAGATAAAGGTTCTGATTGTAAGCAGCTAACTTAGCTGGTTGAGACTCCTTAGGCAGTTGATGGAGTTGTTGAATTTTACCCTTCCTCCAACGGAAGACCCCCTGAGAAGTAAGATAATAAATATCCTCATCCGAGATAATGAAGTCCAGAATAGGTTGAGAACTAGTGACTAAAGGGCTTAACTTTACTGTTTTATTGTCAAAGGCAAGACGGACAATTCTCTTTTTATCAAAAAGAAAAATAGAGTTATCTTCTTCTTTTCCCCCCAATGGGAAAAAGGGGTAATTATCCAGGTAAAGAAGAGCAGTAGCTGCTTTTTTGTTTCCCAACTCTACCTCCAAACTATGTATCCGTTGCCAAAGATTCCTATCCATCAAATTATTCTTCCGAGCCAAAACCTTCACCTGTTGGAGAAGTAGTTTGGCTTGCTCTGGGTCTGTCTTTTTAGTTGCCTCTACTCTTTGGAGAAGTGAGTCTATCTTCATTCTCTCAGAAGAAGATACCAACTGATGATCTTGAGGTATGATCGGCCTTGATTGGTGGTGGCGGGAAAAGTAAAAGGAGAGTTTAATGGCCGAAATAATAGTAACCCCTAAAACTATGGGGAGAAAAAGATAAACCATCTTCTTCTTCAACCACCTTTGGAAGTTTCCCCGCTCTTGAAAGGTAGTTAGAAGAATAAAACCTCTCCCTTGTTTCTTAAGCTCTTGGCTAAAAAGATAGGGATTACTTACCTGAAGATTAAGAGGCAACTGATTACTAGTAAGAAGAAGGTCAGCTTTAGCTAGAGGGGTAAAAAGAAACGAACCACACTCAGAGTGAAGAGGAACTTCTTTTATCCCATTTTTGGAAAGAAGATAACTCTTGCCATCCCCACAGGTAAAAATTCTAAACCCTTGATTACCTCTCTTAAAAACAAGGATAAAGGTAAGCTGCCAATCAATGAAGCGGCTCTTAATCTTCTGATACAGTTTGGAGACACTTTCCTCATCAATAGTTTTTAAGGCAGCAACTTGAGTTTGGAGATATTCTCGAACATCTTCTAAAAAGGGCTCTATAAAAGTAGGCTCCGACCAAGCTAATTCAACCAAAACCCAAGCAAATGGTTGAGTCGGTAAAAGAGGGTGAGAAAGAGGAAAAAAAATACTCCCCCTTTCGGAACTTATCAACTTATTAGAGCCAATTATCTTTACTTTCTTCATTGCCATAACTACTTCTATTCTAAACTAATTCCCTCATCATAGGGTAAAATAAGTTATGAAAAAGGTATTTGTTTATCTCATTCTAATCACTGCCCTAATTTTAGTCTTCATCTTTCAATTAGAAACACCTTTCTCCCATCTCTCTCCAATGGTTCGGCGCCTTCTCAGACAACCATTTAACTCCCATCTATCTCAACAACTGGCCTTGGAGTTGGAAAAATTACCTCTTACCTCCCACTCCTCCCTTGAAGATGAACTAGAGAGCCGAGCAAAATACCTGATGAAAACCAAGGACTGGCAGGAATTAGAAAAGACAGTCAAAGAGTTGGAAAACAAACACCTCTCCTTCAAAAATAAACTCCAACTAGCTCTCGAGCTAGACCAAAAATACCCCAATTACCCTGCCCTTAAACTTGTCCTAGCCAGCCTCTACTATCAGAAGGGGGAGCTAGCCACTGCCGCCGCCTATCTTAATCAGGCCAAGAAACTGGATCCAAACAATCCTCTTATTGGGAAGCTAGAAACCCTCATCAAGATCTCGGCTATTGGAACTAGGAACTAGGTGATTAGAACTTAGAACTTGGAACAAATCACTCTCCCGAAGTGTGATTTATCACTCTTCGGGAGTGTGATGAACTTAGAGCTTAGTTTATAAAGTTAGAAAGTCCATAAAGTTCATAAAGTTCGTAAAGTAAAGAACCGCCCGAGGAGTCATCCTGAGGAGCTGGGGCGACGAAGAATCTAGCGAGCAATAGCGAGCGCAGGAATCGGAATCCAAGCCTGGGAGCACATCCATGCGCCTTCGGCTAGATCCTTCACTTCGCCTGACGGCTCGTTCAGGATGACCAGAAGAAAAGTTTTGAGACTTGGTGCTTAGAATTTATTTGAAAATTGATCATTGATAATTGGTCATTTTTTACCTGGTTCTAGCCAAGAGAGGTAAAATAAGAAGAAGCAGCGCCTGTGGCTCAATGGATAGAGCACCAGATTGCGGATCTGGGGGTTGCAGGTTCGAGTCCTGCCAGGCGCGCCTAATTACCTCCTTGTCCCTGTAGCTCAGTCCGGATAGAGCGAGCGCCTCCTAAGCGCTAGGTCGCAGGTTCAAATCCTGCCAGGGACGCTAGCCGTAGCTAATAATCAAGGAAATAAAGAAGGCAGTCAAGTTTTGGCCAAGCCAAGAGGTAATAAAAAAGTGGTCAATTAACAACCACAAAAAGAAGGCCAACAACAACCAACTTCCCACTCTTTTCGCCTTGAAGAAAAGATAGAGAAGAGCCAAAACCCCTAAAATTAACCACAACCAACCTATTCCTAGGCCAACAAGAAAGAAGGTACTATGAATTGGTTGAGTAGCCCAAACATTTGAATTAGGTAAAGATAGAGCCAGATCAGTCGTTGGCCAAAAAGAAAGCAAGGACATTGAATGCGGGTACAACCAACTAAAATGCAGCTCTGCTTCACTCCAATCGGTTAACAAACTTAGCAAATAAATCATTAACAAAAACCAGATAGCTCCCCAACGAAGAAGAGCAAAACCTACAAACAAAAGAATAACTCCTCCAGTTAAAGAACCTGTTAATAATACAACTAGAGCCGTTCCTAACCACCACCAAATACTCCTATCTGCATCCAAAAGCAACAAGCCAAAAAACAAACTAAGAACAGCAAAGGCCAAAATGTTAGGATGAGGGAAGAACAGTGTGGGAAAATACCAATAACGCCCCAGAAGAAAAACTCGAAAAGGAGAAGAAAAAGAAAAAAAGTTAAGCCAGACAAAAGAGAAAAAAGTGCTTCCTATAAAACCAACTAAAAGGACAGATAGGACATCGTTAAGCCCATCCTTCGGGACACGATGGAGAAGGCAACCACCAATAATACTTAAAACAACCAGCCGAAAAAGATAGTAGAAACGCACCCACCAAAAAAGAGGTTGATGGCGGTAAAACATAAATAAAACAAGACCAAAAAGAAT
>JALVIH010000049.1 GCA_027028625.1 bacterium
CACTCTCAGAAGCCGAAGCGTCAACAATCACTGTTTTATCTAAAACATCATATTTTTTTAAAGTTTCAATAATCCAGGCAATATTAGCTTCTTTCTGACCAATAGCTACATAAACATTAATTACATCAGAGGCCTTTTGATTTATCATAGTGCTTAAGGCAATGGAGGTTTTCCCAGTAGACCGATCACCAATAATTAGCTCGCGCTGACCTCGACCAATAGGAATCATTGCATCAATAGCTATAATACCAGTCTGTAAGGGGACATTGACTGACTTTCGATAAATAACCCCAGGAGCAATCCGTTCTAGAGGCATTCTTTTTTGCTCAGTTATGGGAGCAAGGTTATCCTTGGGCTGAACTAGAGCATTAACCACTCTGCCTAAAATGTCATCCCCTACTCCAACCGAAAGAACTTGACCTGTCCGTTTAACTTCATCACCTTCTTTGAGATGTTGATATCGTCCAAAGATTATCCCTCCTACCTTATCTTCTTCTAGATTAAGGACCAAAGCATACGTTTTTTGGGGCAGTTCCAAAATCTCACCCATCAAAGCTTCAGAAAGGCCGTTTATCCAAACTATTCCGTCATATACCTTTTCAATATAGCCCACATTCTCACTTCGATAAGTGAACTGAATTTTGTCGAGTTGGGACTCAAAAACTTTCTTTAAATCCTCGATATCCAATTTGTCTATTTTATCTTTTTTATTTGTTTTCATATCCTAACTCCTTTTTAATTTTATTGAGTTTATATTTAAGCGATAAGTCTAAAACTTTATCTTGGTGGCGAATAAGAACTCCCCCTAGAATCTCCGGCTTCACTTTAAATTTAAATTCCAAGCCATCAAATTCCTTCTTTAACCATTTCTTTATTCTCGTTTTAGTACTTTTATCCAACTCAACTGCAGTAACTACCTCCACTTCATCTTCTGGAAGATTATTATAACGACTTTCCAACACCTTGATAAGTTTGGGTAGCTCTTCAACCAGCTGATGCTTATCTAAAAAATCATAAATCAAATCAGCCAGTTGATAGATGGGGTCATTGTTTTGATTATTCATTATCTGTAAACCTCATCTTCTCTAGCTTAGACAAAGCATTCTCAATAATCTTTTCCTGAGTTGTTTTATCTAACAAGTCACTTAATACTTTCTCACTTACCTTAACTACTAGGTCACTTACTTCTTCCTTTATCTTGGCTCGTTCTTCTTTCAACTCTTCTAATAGAAGACGACGTTGTTTTTCCACTTCCTCTTTTGCTTTTAGCTGAGCTTGATGAATAATTTCCTTTGCTTCTTGGTTGGCCTCTCTTTTTGCTTTTTGAATAAGCTCCAGAACTTTCTTCTCAGCTGCTGCCAAGCGCTCTTCTTCTAATTTCTTAATCTGTTGTCTAGCCTCTTCATTAGCTTTAGCTAGTTCAAGGCCTTCTTTAATCCTCTTATTTCGATCGTTGATAAGCTTCAATAAAGGCTTATAAAGAAACTTATTCAACAACCAAACCAAGATGAGGACATTAATAATTTGACCAATAAGCTGAATCCAGTTAATTTCCATCAGTGCCCTTTTTTAATTTTCTAAACAAATTTAATAATCAGAGCAACCACTAAGGCATAGATAGCCACAGCTTCAGCAAAAGCAATAGCCAAGATCATATTGCTCTGAATTTTGGAACCAGCACTGGGATTTCTTCCTACAGCTTCCGCCCCACGGCTACCAATTAAACCAATACCAATACCCGGGCCTATAGTTCCCAAACCCATAGCTAAACCCATAGCTAGAGCTTTAACAGCTTCTGTCTCCATATTACCTCCTTAAAATAAATAATAATTTATTAACTTATTAACTTTCTTCCTCATGTGCCATTTGGACGGCTGTATAAAAAAAGATTAAACTCAAATTAGCAAAAACAAAAGCTTGAATGAATCCCACAAAGACTTCTAAACCTAGAAAGGGGACATTCGCTAGAAAAGGAATAAGAGCTCCGATAACTAAAAGCAGAACTTCTCCAGCAAAGATATTACCAAATAACCGGAAGGCAAAAGAAATAATTTTGGCGATCTCAGAAATCAGCTCCAAAATACCAATAAAAAAATTAAGTGGACTAGAAAAATTAAAGAACTTTGTTAAATATTTAGCTCCTAATTGAGTTAGACCAAAATATTGGTTTAAGGCTACTGAAAGAAGAGCTAAAGCTAAAGTAGTGTTAAGATCAGCATTAATTCCTCTTAAATAGGGAACAAACTTAGTTCCATCACCCAAAATATGTTCCTTAAAGCCAATAGTCCCAACTCCAGGAACCAACCCAACCCAGTTACCTAAAATAATAAAGATGAAAAAAGTCATCACCCAAGGAAAAAACAAACGGGCATATTCTCCCGCCATATCCTCAACCATAGAATAATAAAGTTCTATTACCAACTCTAAAAAAGATTGGAGAGGCTTAGGAATCATTTTATAACCTTTTTTATACTGCCAAAAAGCAAAAATGATAAGACTCGCACTTAAAAGAATAGAAAGAAAAAAGGAGTTAGTGATAGGAAAATTCTTTACATAAAAAATTGGCTCAGCATTAATTGATATCTCAACTAAACTCATAATTCCATTAGTGAACTAAAAAACAAGAGTAGTTTACCCTACTTCTCCCCCTTCGTCAACCCCGCAGGTGCCAAAACCTTGAGTGGAGGTAGTTTTATTAACTGCCCCCTCTCAATCAGATTAGGATTCTTTAAATGATTGTATCTGGCTACTTTTAGATATAAGTACGGGTTATTATATTGATGCTGACAAATTCTCCACAAAGTATCCCCCAACTTAACTTTATAAGTAGTTTCTTTTAACGCCTCGCTTTGGGAGGGTACCTCTTCTGTTTTCTTAAGATGTGGAAGAATTAGTTTTTGCCCCCGAAAAAGCAAGTTAGGATTGGTTAGGTGGTTAGCTTTGGCAATCTCAACCCACTTGTAACCATCTCCATACTTTTGAAGCGCTATTTTCCAAAGATAATCTCCTCTTTGAACTATATAAACATTTTCCTGATTCTCTTCCTTCGAAGATGAAGTTGTTTCTACTTGAACCTGAGGAGTAGTTTTCTTTACCCTTTTCACACCCCATTTATGCCAACCCCACCAGCCAACTATTCCTATTAAAAATAGAAGAGTTAATCCACCTAAAAAAAGACTTATCCAATCCTCATTTTCTTTTAACCAGCTATTAATTCTGGTTATTAATTCGCTCTGCTGTTTAGATTTTGACTGCTTTTTCATCTTTCCTGTATTATACACTATATTTCTAATTATTTTAAGAGCCATTTTTCTAATTGTTGACAGGGAAGGCTATTCAAAACATCACTCTTTTCTGCCCAACTCCGCCTAGCCACCCATACTCCATATCTCACCCAGTCCATCGATTGGACAGAGTGAGAGTCGGTATTGATTACCAACTTAACTCCAGCTTTTAAAGCTGAAAAAGCTACCTCATCAGAAATATCCAGCCGCTCTGGAGTGGAATTAATTTCTAAAGCCTTGTTGTTTTCTTGGACAAACTCAAAAAGCACTGACCAATTTAATCGATAGCCACTCCTTTTATTTAATAATCTTCCTGTGGGGTGAGCTAAAAACTTAGCCTTGGGGTGAGACAAACCCTTTATAACTCGCTCGGTCATCTTAGTCATATCTAAGGCAAAGCTAGTATGGACTGAAACTACAAGGAAATCCAATAGTTTTATTATCTCTTCCTCCAAAGCCAATTCTCCATTAGGGAGAATGTCTACCTCCAATGATTTAAATATCCGAATTCCAGTCTCTTTTTCCGCCTGAGTAATCAAGTCGTTCCTCTCTTTTATTAACTCTCTCTTCTCATTAACACTCAAGGTTGGCCGAGGTAGATGGTCGGTTATAGCTATATACTCATACCCTTTCTCCTTAGCTCGCTGAGCTAAGGTTAATACAGAATCACGACCCAAGTCATAATTAGTTTTTATATTAAAACTAGAATGAAGGTGCAAATCTCCTTTAATATCTTCTAAAGTAATCAGATGAGGAAGTGCTCCTTTTAAAGCAGCTTCTATCTCTCCTCTATTTTCTCTTAATTCCGGTTCTATCCACTCCATCCCTAAAAAATGATAAAAGTCTTCTTCTTTAGCAAAATGGTGAAGTTTTTTATGTCGAATGTCCTTTATACCATGCTCCGAAAGAGAAAAACCTTTCTTGAGAGCATATTCCCGTAAAGAAATGTTATGGAATTTAGAACCGGTTAGGTACTGAACCAAGCTTCCCCAATCCGCTGGCGGGGCAATAATTACATCTACTCTTAATCCGTTTTTTAAAACTACTCTTCCCTTATTACCTCCAACCACCTCAAAACTTTTGAAAAAAGGATACTTAGTTAAAGAGTCAAAAACCTCTCTAGCCGCTGATGACTTAACGGCAATATCGATATCACCTACTGTCGCCAAGCGGCGGCGGAGGCTACCCAGAACTACCGCTTCCTCTACTTGGGGTAATTGTTTAAGATGCTCGATCAATGGCTCAGCTATCTGAAGGGCGTCACTTAAAAGATATCTTTCTTTTTGATGAATCTGAAGATACTCCTCAGCTAATTTTTTCAAACGTTGTTCACTCTTGTCTCCAAAACGAGGGAGTTTTCCTATTTGATGGGTATCCGCTAGTTTGATTAAATAATTAAGTATCTCTTGGTCATCCCCTTCAGGGAAATCAAAAGCCTGAGTTAATTTATAAGCCAGCTTTGGTCCGATTCCTGGCACTTTAATTAAGGTAGCTACAGCTGGATGAATATTCCTTAGAAGTTGATTAAAGTGCTCTGACTCTCCTTTAGTAATAAGATCAAGAAGATGTTGCTTAATACTTGAACCAATATTAGTCACCTTCATATCTTTATGTTGTTGCCAAAGATCTACAAGAGAAACCCCAAGATGTTCTACCTCATCAGCGGCGTTATTGTAAGCAACAATTTTAAAATAAGGACCCTTATTAATAGTGTAAGCAGCTGCAATGAGACGAAGAATCCAAGCTATCTTTTGATTATCTAATTCTTTAGGGTTTACCTTGAGTTTCATTACCTTACTTCGGCCTCAACTTTAATCTCTTTCTCAGTTGAGTTGCCGGCTTTATCTACACTCACTGCTTTCAAGGTATTTTCTCCTTTTTGAAGAGGAACTAAAACAGTAAAACTACCATCAATATCCACTTTCGCTAGACGATCATTAACTCTTACTTCAACACCGGCTTCACTCTGTCCCTTTACCTCAGTGACTAACTCATCATCCGGACCAAAATCAAGTTTAGCACCATCCTCGGGAGACTCAATAACCAAATCGGGAGGTGTAGTATCGACTACAAAGACAACTGCTAATGACAAACTACTTTCATTTTTCCCTTCCTTTAGTTGGGCAGTTAATTTATGTTTCCCGTCAGCTATTTTTTCCGAAGGAATAAAGGTAAATTGGCCATCTTTACTGCTTACAGTTTCTCCTAATTTACTACCATCTAAAAATAACTCCACCACTTTCCCTGGCATTGCCGTTCCTTTTATCTCAGGTTTTGGATTATTAATATACTCCGGCAAGGCCTGGAGAGTAGGTGGTAAAAGGGTTTCATTTTCAACAACTACTACTTTCTTGTTTTGATTAACTAGGTTGGTTATAAAATCAATCCATTGAGGAAAGTATCGAACTCCATACAGTCCTACTACTGTCAAAAGTGCTGTGGTTAAAAGGGAATACCAAAACAGTTTTTTCCTTAACTGTCTTTTCTTGTAGGCCAAGAGCCTTGAATAACTAGTTCTAGTTTTTCTCATAGACTTGGCGGGCGCGACCGGATTCGAACCGGCGATCTCTTCCTTGACAGGGAAGTGTGTTTGGCCAGGCTACACCACGCGCCCTTCCCTTTTAATTTTAATTTAACACCTAATTCTAGCATAAGGCCAGGAACTGTTTACATCTGGAACTTAGATCTTAGTTCGTAAAGTTAGAAAGTTCATAAAGTTTGTAAAGTAAGCCTCCTTTTGGTGTTGTTCTGAACGAGCTGTTTCCTCCTCTCTGGTCATCCTGAACGAGCCGTCAGGCGAGGTGAAGGATCTAGCCGAAGGCGCATGGTTGTCTGCTCAAATTTAGAAGCTAAGACTTTGCGCTTCGCTAGATCCCGACAAGTCGGGATGACACAGGAGACAAAGTTTTGGATTTTGGTATTAGAATTTGTTTAGGATTTAGGATTTAGAATTTAGTGCTTTCTTCAACCTAGTTCCTAGTTCCAATTTAGGTTATTAATCATGAGAGCCGTCTGCGGGAGTCGAACCCGCGACCTCTCCGTTACGAGCGGAGCGCTCTAGCCAACTGAGCTAAGACGGCTGCTGCTCCATTATACCTGCAATTAGGAAGAAAATCATCAGAGTAAAAGGATAGAAAAAACTATTGTGAAACAATGAGTGAAAAATTAAAAACAAAAATAACCAGCGCGAAAAAGAATTTAACTGCTGATAAAAGAGAAATAAAAATACTCCCCAAAAGATCAAACCAATTAGGCCGGTAGTAACCAAGATGTTCAAAAGTATTGAAGAAAACCAACCGACACTATGAGTTAGAGGATCTAAAAAAAGGAATCGAAGTTTATACAATCCTATATTATTAAAACCTACTCCTAAAAGAGGATGACGACTAAAGATCTGCCAACCTAAACTGTCTTCACTCAACAAACCATAAAAGGTACTCAACCTCCATATTTTCACTCCTTCTCCTGGCAAAGTAAGGGCCATTATTCCAATTATCAATACAGCCAAACTTATCAGCAAAATTTCCTTTTTAAAGCTTCTCATTTGTTTCCTGCTCAGGCTGATTAGGAAATAAAAACCCAAAAGAAGATAGGTGGAGCGGGAGAAAGTAAAAAAGAGTAAGAAGAGAAAAAAAAGGACCTTTGGCCTGTATCCATGGGTATCCGGTGAGGGGGGGGTGGGGGTGGACTAACAAGCCATTTGGCCCTCCCATACATGGGTGTATTATAATCTTTTGCAATCATTATGATAATGGGTGTATGGTTGCCGATGACGTCATTATCCGGATCTCTTGATATGATAATTAAATATTACAAAGCCATCAGTTTGTTGAGATCTTCAGACA
>JALVIH010000050.1 GCA_027028625.1 bacterium
TACCACAGTCAACCGCAAGTAATCAACAAAAACAATTACCTCAACTTCTTAGCTCCAAGTTCCGAGTTCTGAGTTCCAAGTTCTGATAATTAAAAATTTTAAATTAAAAATTAATGTGTTGGTGGCTTAAGGGTTTCACTGGGAACGGCTACAGGAGAGATGGTTGGAGTTGGTAAAGGTTGAGGTCCTTTAAGGATAGGAGTGGGTGTAGCTATCGGCATTGGAGTAGGTACTCCTTTCTTTTGTTGAGATGTAGCCTTTTGGGTTTTCTCTTTTACCTTCTTTTTTAAATCCTCGATTATCTTCTCCACCTTATCCCTATCTGGAGCATTAGCTGAGAGATAAGTCAAAACATTATTCATAGCTGTCAGAGCCTTCTGATATTCTTTCTTCTTTTGATAGGCAAAACCAAGATTGTACCAAGCATTGGCATAGTCGGGCTTAGCTTGAACAGCTAACTTGGCTTGTTCCACTGCTCCATCTAAGTCTCCTAGACTATAAAGTAAACCAGCCAAGGTCGTTCTTAAAACTGGATTAACTGGATCTAAGGTTACTGCTTGACGATAACTGGCCAGCTCCCACTGTTCAGCCCCTTTAGCTACCCCCACAATTTGACGGTAGACATTAGCTAAGCTGACCCAATTATTGGCATCTTGAGGATTAACTTTTGAAGCCACCACCTTAGTCCTGTTTAAAGCCACTTGAACTGAGCTTTGGAGCTGTTTCCTGTCATCATCGGTAATGTCTTTAGGCTTTTTACTTAAGATATTCTGAATAATATTGAGGTGAATCCGAGCTAGTTGGAGGTGATACCGCCCTATCCAAGGATAGCTGTTTATGGCTTTAGTTAAATGAGTAACCAGCTGTTGAGCTTTCTGCTGCCGGCTAGCCTGGAGAGCTTGATAATACTCATACTCAGCTCGGGCGTAACGAAGAGTATACCAGCCAAAATAACCGATCCCTCCTAAGAAGAAGAGCAAAACAATTAGGTTAACAACACCTCCTGATCTGTAGGTTCGGACTTGATTGGCCTCTTCTGCCTTATCGGTGGCAGCCTCAAGAGAGATAACCAATTTTTTAAAACCAGCCGCTCGCTTGTCTTCTCCTAGCCAGACAAGATAAAGAGCTAGGAAAATAAAAGTCAATAGCCAAACAAAGGTCGAGGCAACAAAAAATAACTGGTAGACAAAAAGCAAGGCCAAGCCAACACTTAATACCCGCCCGTCGGTAGTCTTAGCCGTTAAACTCCAAAAACTTCGGAGAAGTTTAAGGACCACCAACCAAAACCAAGACCAGAAAAGAAGACCAAGGAGGCCTGTCTCAGTTACTATCTGGAGAGGGGTATTTCGAGAAACAGTAAACTGCTGATTCCAAAGTGGAGTTAGATTGTAACCCACATCGCGATAATGTTCAAAGGCTATTAAGAACATCTTTGGCCCTACCCCAAGAAGAGGCTTATTCTTTACCGTCTCTAAAGCGATGCTCCAACCAGTTCTCCAAGGCAAAAGATTAAGTTTGTACTCAGGATTGCTAATGAAGAGACTTAAGACTAAAACAAAACCAACTAGAATCAAACCAGTTGTCAAAAAATACAAGACCTTCACCAGCTGTTGTTTCTCAGCTAGGGCTAAAAAAATACTAACTATCAAGCCAATCTCCAGGTAAACGGCTAAATCCAAGGGGTTGCCTAAAGGAGTCCATAATTTAGAACTTAAGGGAGCCCAGTGAATAATCATCGAGATAACCCCAAAGTATTGATAGATAGCAATTAGAGCCAATATAGAAGCTGAGGCTACTAAACTAATCAGCCCCCACTTAACCATTTCTCGCTTGTAAAGAGAGGTGATTGCTACAAAAAGGACAAAAGCTAAAAACCAAGGAGTAAGACCAAACAAAAGGGAAAGATGATAATTAGAACTCGCTAAAAAGGTTGATAAACCGATCGCCACTAACCACAAGAAGTAGATACCTAAGAAAGGATTAAGGCTTAAACGGAAAGCTTTATCCTGATTATTAACCCATAACCACAAGCCTAAAACGAGAAGCGCTTCTAGAAAGAGCCAGAGCAACTTTGGCAAAAAGTAACCGTCAACTAAACCTGGAATGAAAATTAAAGGATAGAAAAAAAAGAAAAGAACTAAAGGTAAGACAAATAAAAGAAGATTCTTATTGCTTACCTCTCTGCCACTCATAATAGTTCTAGAATAAAACTCTTGCAGCCGGTTTGTCAAGCCAAGTAATCAGAACTTGGAACTTAGATCTCGGAACTTAGCCTATTAACGAGTCATCCTGAACGAGCCACTTTCCCTCTCTTTGTGTCATTCTGAGCCCCAGCGAAGAATCTAGCGAAGCGCAAAGGTGTTGGCATCAACATTTGGGAGCACACTCGTGCGCCTTCGGCTAGATTTTACCCCTACC
>JALVIH010000051.1 GCA_027028625.1 bacterium
CTAGAGGAGAAAAGATATCCATTTTTAAAATCAAGAAATATTTTTCAATTTTTCCAAGATTACTTCTTTTATTCTCGCGTCGTTGCCTGGGCTGCCAATAAGAACAACTTCATGATTTATGACTAGAACTGGGCTGGTCATTACTCCCAACTCTACCAGCCGAGTTACGTCGCTGTTGTACTCAACCGAGCAGTCGAGGTTGAGGTCTTTAACTATTCTTGAGGTTCGGACAAACATTCTTTGGCAGATAGGGCAGCCTGAACCCAAGACCTCAACTACTGGTTTTTGATTGGTTTTAGGTGTTTGGTTATGGTTAGTCATCTCCAGAAGTTAGAAAATCAAGTAAATTAATTGCAGGAAGCAGACTTTCTTGGTTTAAGGCATAGAAAACTTTTAAGCCTCTTTTTTGAGATTTGACTACTTTGTAGTCTTTAAGTATTTTTAGGTGGTGAGAGACCAGATTTTGAGGAAGTTGGAGAAGTTCTGCCATTTGGCAAACGCATTTTGTACCCTCTTTAAGTAGGCAAAGAATACGCAGCCGATTGTCATCAGCTAGGGCCCTAAAGATTTGATTAATTTTAAGAAGGCGTCTTGTGCTTTGGTTTGTTTTGGATAAGCATCTCATATGTTAATTATTATCAAAATACATTGATATTCTAGCAGATAATTAAATAAAAGCAAGAGGATGATATAAGAGATAACTTGAACAAAAAACTGTTATCAATACATATTGACAACTATCAATAAGTTAATATAATAGAAAAGCAATGCAGGAATTTCTAAAGATAATTAAGGCCTTACGCTGTGAAACACGGCTAAAAATAATAGAGCTTCTTTTAGATGGAGAAAAATGTGTCTGTGAGATAACCTCTCAAATTCAAAGGTCGCAACCTACTGTTTCTATTCAGTTGTCGAAATTAGAGATGTTGGGAATTGTAACTTCTCGGCGCCAAGGTAAGAACGTTTATTACCGTTTAACCAATGATAAGGTAAGAAAAATTGTCAAAATTTTAAAGGAGGAGGAAAACAATGATCAATAAAGTAAAAAACAACTTGTCCAAAAATATGATTTGGTATACCTTGGGGGTGATTATTGGCGGGGTTGTTTTAGGTCATTTTTTTAATCTAAAATTTTTATCATCCTTTATAATTCCGGTTGTTTTCTTAATGATTTACCCAATGATGGTTAATTTGTCCCTTTCATCTCTCAAAAACATCCGTGGTTCTAGCAAGCCTTTGTTTGAAGGATTGGTTTTAAATTTCGTTTACGCCCCTTTATTTATGTGGCTGCTTACTTCTATTTTTATTCCTGATCCCAAAATTAAGTTGGCTTTAATGATGCTCTCAATTGCCCCTGCTTCAAGTATGGGATTGGGTTATATTGGTTTGGCTGAGGGGCATTTGCTTTCTGGAGCTATTATCGTTGCTTTTGCCTTTTTAGCTTCTATTTTTATTTACCCCCTTTTGGGCAGTTATTTTGCTATGGGAGCTAATATACCGGTCCCCTTCTCCTTGATTTTAAAAAATCTATTGATTATTCTGATTTTGCCCCTTATCTTAGGGATAGCGACCCGAGAATATATAGAAAGAATCCATAGCCCAAAGAAATTTCAAGAAGTGAAAGCTTATTTTTCTACTTTTACTCTTGTTTTTCTTTATATTTTAATCTTCATAATTTTTGCCTCTAAAGCCAACCTTATTATCCGCCATTATCTAGATATCATTCTTCTCCTGCCAGTAGCTATCCTATTTTACGGGGTAACAGTTATTCTTCTTCTGCTAGTAAACAAGCATCTTCTTAATTTTGAGTATGGACATCACCAGTCAGTTGTTTTTACTTCGGTGAGCAAGAATGTGGCTTTGACCATTGCTATCTTGGTTTCGGTTTTTGGTAAGGAAGGCCAATATCTAGCAGTTTTCCCGGCCATTATGTCCCTTTTTCAGGCTCCGTTTTTGATGAGCTACCTTAAACTTAGTCACAAAGTTAAAGGTTTATTTTAGAAGTAAGACTGATTAATCTCTGGAAGAGGGGGTGAAGATCAGTTTTAACTAATACCTCATTGATTATTATTCGGGAGTTGTTTATCATAAGGTATGGTTGTGGGTATAGTTAAGCAAGCGGTGGAAAAGATTAAAAAGATCGAGGTTCAGGGGGCGACGAATATAGCTCTTTTTTCCCTCTCGACTTTAGAAAAGATAAATGAAGCTGTTGAAGACTTTGCCCAATTCAAGGATTTTAGCCAGCAACTGGCCTTAGCTCGCTTAGATGAACCTTTAACTAGGAATATTATCCATCTTCTTCTAACTGATATTAAACGCCAGTTTACTCCAACTAAGGTTAGGGAAAGAGTTGCTTTTTATCGCCAGCTTTTGCTGGATAATAAAAAAAAGATGAGCCATTATCTAAGTAAGTTAATCCAGAATGACAAGAAATATTTTTCCCATTGCCACTCAACCTCTTTAGAAAGTGGGCTTATTTTAGCCCATCAAGCAGGAAAACGCTTTCATATTTGGCAGACAGAGACACGGCCTCTTTACCAAGGCCACATAACCGCCAGCCATCTTTTGGCAGCTGGGTTGTCGGTAACCTTGGTTGTTGATGATATTGCCCCCTGGTTGGTTTCAAAATATGATGATATTGTTGATGTTCAAGTTGTTTTTATCGGAGCTGATGTCTTAAGCCGAGACGGTTGGGCTTTAAATAAAGTTGGAAGTTTTGCCCTTTCTTTAGCGGCTAAAGAAGCCAAAGTCCCTCTCTATGTAGTGGCTAGTTTGCTTAAGTTTGTTCCCCAATCTGGCCGCCAGGTGAAGATTGAAAAGCGGCCAGCCGATGAAGTTTGGCCAGAACGGCCAGCTGGTTTGGAGATTCTTAATCTGGCCTTTGATAAAGTTCCTCCTTCTAATATTAAAGCCTTAGTTACCGAAGCGGGTTTAATAAAACCAGAGGATTTAGAAAAGACAGTTTTCAAGGTTTATCCACAGTTAAAGGAGGTGGCTAGATGATTAAACCTAAAGATCCGAATGAGTATAATCGAGCGCTTAAGGCCTTACAAAAGCGACTACATAAAAAGCATCTCGGCTACCAAGAGATTTTTGCCATTATTGATGAGATAGCCAAAGGGGAGTTTGATCCTATCTTAACTACTTACTTTGCTGCTTCCGGCTATGTTAATAAACTCAACCGCCAGGAAATTTATTACTTGACCAAAGCCTTGGTCGAGACCGGACGAAAGCTTAGTTTTCCTTATGTGGTAGCTGATAAACACTCTATAGGGGGTGTTCCAGGTACTCGGGCTACTCTTATAGTTATTCCTCTTCTAGTCTCTCTAGGTATAAGAATGGTTTCTACTCCCTCTCGAGCTATTACTTCACCCTCAGGAACAGCTGATGATATGGAGCTCTTGGCTAAGGTGGAGTTCAAGCTCAAAGAAATACCCCTGCTATTAGAGAAAGCAGGCGGCTGTATAGTTTGGGGAGGCCATCTGGATATTGCTCCGGTGGATACTAAGATGATCGAGGTGGAGAAAGTTTTGTTGGATGAATCGATGGACAAAGTATTGGTCTCGATTATGGCTAAAAAAGTTGCTTCCGGGGTGAATCATGTAGTAATTGAGATTCCGGTTGGTCGGGAGATGAAGGTAACTAGGCGCCCCGATGCTCAGAAGTTGGGTCGTGACTTTGTTTGGTTGGGAAAACAATTTGGAGTCAAAGTGCGCCCCGTTATCATTCCCACTTATCAGCCAGCCGGCGGGGGGATAGGTCCCTACTTGGAGACAAGAGAAGCTTTACGGGTTCTTCAGAGGAAATATAACTATAGCCGTGACCTAGAAACTCGAGCCCTTCATTTAGCAGATCAGCTATTGGATTTGATTCTGAAAAATAAGAACGAGGCTGCCAGGTTAGAAAAAGAATTTTCTTTTATAAACGGAAAGACTCCGCGGGTTAAGTTCTTAAAAGAACAGTTAGACAATGGTCAGGCTTGGGAGGCGATGAAACGGATTATAATTGCTCAAGATGGGCGGCCAAAAGACAGTGAGGAATTTACTCCTCAAGTACCCCGTTTGGAGATAAAGGCCTCAAAAGATGGTGCCATCAGCCAAGTATTGATAAAAAACATCAATAAGTTAAGCCGCCTCTTGGGAACACCGGCGGATAAACAGGCCGGCATTTATCTTCATAAAAAGCTGGGAGAGAATGTTAAAAAAGGCGAGGTTCTCTTTGAGTTTTTCTCATCTGATACAATGAAGTTGAAGGAGGCGAAGTTAAGCTTAGAGACTTTGCCTATTTACAAAATTAAATAAGGAGAAAAATGGTCTCAATGATAAAGAAGCTTATTGAGCCGATACAGATGTGGCTGTTGTCAAGAGGTCAGTGTGTTGGCTGCGGTCGGCCTTTGAAGAATGGAGTCCATGAGAAGAGGGAGGATGGGACTTTTAAAGTAACCTGTGCTTGTGGCCGTATCTTTATCTATGATCCCAAAACTAAAAAGTACCGTCGAGCCTTGTTTGATGAAGTTTAGTTGAGATGCGGAGTTTCTTCCTCTTTTTCCTAGTTCTGTTTTTAGTGGTGGCTGTTTTTCTTGGAGTTGGTTGGTTCTGGTGGCAACAAGCTCTTCGACCAGTTGATCCAAACAGCCAAACGAAGACGGTGGTGGTTATTAAGAAAGGAAGTACTGGAGCTGAGATCGCCCATCAACTCCGACTAATTAATCTCATCCGCAGTCAGAAGGCTTTTCTCTTTTACCTCAAGCTTCACCCGACTACCTTAAGAGCCGGGACCTTTAAGCTTAGTCGGAGTATGAGTTTGCCTCAGATTATAGCTGCTCTTCATCAAGGGCCGTTGGATGTGTGGGTAACTATCCCCGAGGGTTGGCGGCGAGAAGAAATAGCCGAAAGGTTGGCAGCTAGTTTGTCTTTTAAGTTTGATAAAACTGAGTTCTTGCGGCGAACCAAGAACCTGGAAGGTTACCTTTTTCCTGATACTTACCTTATTCCCCAAGAAGCTACAGCCCAACGGGTGATAGAGATTATGGCCACTAATTTTGAACGAAAAGCTCGACCAGTTGTCAAAAAAGCGGCGAAAAAGCAAGGCTTAAGCCAAGCTGAGGTAGTCACTCTAGCTTCGTTGGTTGAGAGGGAAGGGAAAACTAAAGAGGATAAAAAGATAGTAGCTTCGATTCTTCTTAAACGCTTAAAGAATGATTGGCCCTTGCAGGTTGATGCTACTCTCCAATATATTGAAGGCCGGCCTGGGCAGTGGTGGCCAAAAGTTACTCCTACAGAGAAGAAACTTAATTCTCCTTTTAATACTTATCTTAATAAGGGTTTGCCACCTCATCCTATTGCTAATCCTGGTTTAGATTCCTTTAATGCTGTTTATCAAGCCGATGGAAGTACTCCCTATTGGTTTTATATTTCTGATAAAAACGGCCATCTCCGCCCTGTTCGCACCCTCGAAGAGCATAACCAGAACATTAGAAAGTATCTGAAGAACTAAGGTGTTCTTTTTTGAACAACTGGAATAAGATAAAGCCATTGACGCCAAATATAGAATGAAGGTGGAATGAAGACTATCTTAGAAGTAAAAAATTTAACCATTGAGGTCGGCCAGGAGAAGATAATTAATGGATTATCTTTTTCTTTGGATGAAGGCGACATTCTAACGATACTTGGGCCAAATGGAGTTGGCAAGTCTATGCTCACTAAGGCTTTGTTAGGGTTGGTGCCTTACCAAGGTCAGATAGAATGGCGGAAAAAAGTGAAATTTGGCTACCTGCCCCAAGGATTAACTCAGTTGAGTTTGAAGAATCTGCCTTTATCGGTAGAGGATTTTTTTCATCTCAAAACATCTGATTTAGAGAAGGTTGAACGTGGTTTTAGAGAGTTAGGAGCAGAATATCATTTAATCAAAGACAAAAAACTAGGATCTTTGTCTGGCGGCCAGTTCCAGAAAGTTTTGTTTGTTTGGAGTAATTTAACTGATCCTGAAGTTATAGTTCTTGATGAACCAAACTCTAATATGGATATTATTTCCCAAGAAAAAATGTATCAGAAATTTCACTGGCTATCTCAAAAAAAGCAAGCTACTATTATTCTAGTTACTCATGACTTGAATGTAATTTACAAATACTCAACCAGTGTTTTATGCCTTAGCCATAAATTTTATTGTTCCCTGCCTCACCCTAAGAAAATTGATATAAAGTTGTTTAGTAAGGTATATGAGAAACCAGTTCGTTTATATAATCATCATTTGAGAGGTGGGAAATGAATATTCTTTTAATAACTGTCAGTGCTTTGGTTATCTCAGCCGCCTCAGCTTATCTAGGAACGATTATGCTCCAACGGGAGGCGGTTCTTACAGCTGGCCCCTTAGGGCATCTAGCTATCCCTGGGGCAGCTTTGGCTCTTATTTATGGATTCGATGTTTCTTTAGGAGCCTTCCCCTTTGTGATCCTAGGTGGTTTAGTTATTTGGTATCTGGAGAAGTATACTACCTTGAAAACAGAAGCCATTACAGCAGTTATCTTTGCCACCGCTGTAGCAGTAGGTTTTCTTTTTCTGCCAATGGACAAGGCTGAGGCTGTTCTTATTGGAAATATAACTGATGTCAATCTTCTCCAGACAGGAGTGATAGTTGTGGCTTTTCTTTTTATTGCTGCGGTTCTTAGGCTTATCTTCAAAAAGATGGTTTTAATTACCGTTTCTGAGGATCTGGCTAAAGTGGAAGGAATTAATGTTTCTTGGTACAAACTTGTTTATTTCTTTCTTATCTCTCTGACTATTGCTTTTGGCATTCGCTTAGTAGGTGGTTTACTAACCGCAGCTCTTGTTTCTATTCCCACAGCAGCTGCCAAAAATGTAACCTCTAAGCTGTCTGCCTATACTCTTGTAGCTGTCGTCATTAGTTCCTTCTCATCTTTATTAGGAGTGCTGAGTTTTTACCTGACTCATCTCCCCCTCGGTCCCTTAATCATCGTCTTCAATAGCCTCTTCTTCGCCATTTCCTTGTTCTTTATCAAAAGAGAATAGAGGAATATAATTTAGACTTGTCAATTGTTTCCGACTGTGGTAAAAAGAGATATGATTATTGTCTGGGCTTTTATTTTAACGGCGGTTATTCCTCTTATTTTAGCGAAAACAATTATTGTAATCCGCCCTTATGAAAAGGGGTTGGTTGTTCGGTTAGGGCGTTACCAACGCACTCTAGAACCTGGTTTGCATTTAGTAGTTCCTTTTGTAGATGGAGTTATTCGGGTAGATATGCGGGAGCAAGTTATTAATGTTAACCCTCAGCAGGTTATTACTAAAGACAATGTGAGTGTTCTGGTTGATGCTGTTATTTATACTAAGGTGATTGATCCTGTCAAAGCAGAGTTTGCTGTGGCTAATTTTGAATTAGCGGCTACAACTTTAGCCCAGACTACTCTTCGTAACTTAATTGGAGATAAAACTCTTGATGATACTCTAGTAGCCCGAGATGCTCTTAATACTGCTCTCCGAGATACTCTGGATACAGTCACTCACAGTTGGGGCGTTAAGGTCACTCGGGTAGAACTTAAACGCATTGATCCACCGGAAGACATTACTAAAGCTATGAGCAAGCAGATGAAAGCTGAAAGGGAAAAGCGAGCTACTATTTTGGAAGCGGAAGGCATTAAGCAGTCGCAGATTTTGACAGCAGAAGGAGAAAAGCAAGCTGCTATTTTAAGAGCAGAAGGTGAGTCTGAAGCTTTGCGTAAAGTTTCTGAGACCGCCCAAAAATATTTCCAAGAACGGCCAGAAACATTAAAGCGGCTAGAAGTTTTAAAAGCAGCTTTGTCTAAAAATACTAAGTTTGTTATTCCGAGTAACAGCCAACTTCTTAATCTTCTTGGACTTGATAAGATAGAAAAATAACAAAGAGAGATCTTCAAAAAAAGCAAATGGCAGAAACTGAAGTAGATTTTCCTGTTTACATTATCTAGTTTTTTGTTATAATATTGCGTATGCCATTAGATAAAAAAACTAAGGAAGAGATTATTAAGAAATATCAACTTGGTGATAAGGATACCGGTTCGGTAGAGGTTCAGGTGGCTTTATTGACCGAAAGGCTGAAAAGGTTAGCCGAGCATCTGAAGGAACACAAAAAGGATAACCACAGCCGTTTTGGGCTCTTAAAGATGGTTAACCGCCGCCGCCGCTTGCTTCACTACCTTTCCCTGTATGACAAGGATCGTTATGCCAAGTTGGTCAAGAAACTTGGCTTAAAAGGCTCCAAGAATAAGAAAAGCAATAAAAATAAGTAAGTTTTGAAAGGAAGAATTATGGTTAAGATTTCTGATACACCTTTGAATAATATTAAATCCACAGTTAAAAAGGAGATTCAGTTTGGCAAGAGTAAATTAAGTTTTACTTTCTTCAAATTTGCTCCCCGAGCTGATATCGCCGTTCTTGGCCAGATGGGAGAGACCTCAGTTTTAGTTACTATTGTAATGGGAAAGGAACAATCAAACTTAGGTTATTTCCCTCTCCAAGTTGAGTACATTGAGCGCCTTTATGCAGGGGGCAAGATTAAAGGTTCCCGCTTCATTAAACGGGAAGGCCGCCCTTCGGATGAGGCTGTTTTAGTAGCTCGGATGATTGACAGGTCGATTCGGCCTTTGTTCCCTAAAGATTTTATGAACGAAGTCCAGGTTATCGCTACAGCTATGTCAGTGGACAGCCAAAATGATCCGGCTATCTTAGCTAATATTACTACTCAAGTTGCCTTACATATTTCCTCTATTCCTTGGAAAGGGCCTAGTCTGGCTTCGAGAATTGGTTATCTAGATGGAGAGTTAATCTTCAACCCGACCCTGGAAGAGATGAAAAAAGGGCAGTTAGATCTAATTGTTTCCGGGACAAAAGAAGCGGTAGTAATGATTGAAGCTGGAGCTCAAGAAGTTGAGAACAAAGTAGTTGCTGACGGAGTAAAGCTCTTTTATCAACAGATTCAGCCTCTATTTAAACTAGTTGACGAACTCCGTCAGGAAATAGGCCAGCCTAAGAAGGAATATCAACCTTTTGTATTAAATGAGAAGGCAGTTAAGTTAGTAGAGGAACGTCGAGGAGAGATTAAAAAAATAATTAAAGAGATGGCTGATGGCAAGAAGACAGAGGATGACTGGAAAGAGTTAATGGAAAAATGGCTAGAAGAAGTTAAGGATACCCAGGAGGAAGAAGTAGCTGCTGACTACTCGGATGCTCTAACTGAGGTTTTTGCTGATGAGGCTCGACAGCATTTATTGAAAACCGGCCGACGGTTAGATGGCCGAGCTGAGGATGAGGTCCGACCGTTGGAAATAGAGGTAGGGGTTCTGCCTCAAGTTCATGGAAGTGCCCTTTTCCAAAGAGGAGAGACTCAGGTCTTGAGCATTTTAACCTTGGGATCGCCAGCTATGGAGCAGATAATTGAGACGATGTTAGATGATGAGTTCAAACGTTATATTCACCATTATTCTGCCTTACCTTACTCAGTTGGGGAAACTGGCAGAGTTGGCTGGCCGAAGAGGCGGGAGATAGGTCATGGGGCCCTAGCTGAAAAGGCACTTTTGCCTGTCTTGCCTTCAGAGGAAGACTTTCCTTATACCATTCGAATTGTCTCTGAAGTTCTTTCTCAGCAGGGGTCAACCTCGATGGCTTCTACCTGTGGTTCCACCTTAGCTTTGATGGATGCGGGAGTACCAATTAAAGCTCCAGTGGCAGGGATCTCTATCGGAATGGTTTCTGATGAGAAGAATAATTATCGTCTTTTAACTGACATTAAAGGCATAGAAGACCATACGGGTGATATGGACTTCAAGGTAACTGGGACGGCTAAAGGGATAACTGCTATTCAGTTGGATGTCAAGAAGTTAATTCTAACCCCAGAGATAGTGGCTGAGGTGTTGGAGCGTTCTTATCAAACTCGTTTAGCTATCCTTAAGCGGATGGCTGAGGTGATTGCTCAACCCCGCCCCCAATTGGCGCCTACCGCTCCAAAGATTGGGATTACCTATGTTCCTGTCGACAAAATTGGAGAGGTAATTGGTTCTGGTGGCCAGAATATTAAAAAAATTAGCAAGGAAACAGATACAGTTATCGACATTCGTGAGGATGGGCGAGTTATCGTTAGTGGTGGGGATAAAGAAAGCATTAATCGGGCAATTAAGATTATTAATGATATGGTTCGAGAATTTGTGGTTGGAGAAGAGTTTGAGGGAAAAGTGGTCCGTTTGACCAACTTTGGTGCCTTTGTAGAGTTACTGCCTGGCCGTGATGCCCTCCTCCATATCTCAAAGCTTCCTGGTTATGTTCGAGATATCAATAAGGTGCTTCACGAGGGTCAGAAGTTGAGAGTTCGGGTTGATAAGATAACCGAAGATGGCAAGATTAGTGTTGCTTTAGCCCAACCTCTTAATTAAATCCTAGAACCTATTCCTACCCAATTGGGATGTCGAATTTTAACAAAAGTTAGAAAGTTCATAAAGTAAAACTTCTCTCGCGTCATTCTGAGCCCCGCGAAGAATCTAGCGAAGCGCAAAAGTATTGGCACCAACATTCGGGAGCACACCCATGCGCCTATCGGCTAGATCCTTCACTTCACCTCTCGGCTCGTTCAAGATGACAGGGAGAGTAGATAGTTCCCTTACAAACGAATCATCTTGAAGAGCTGCTTCCTCTCTCTCCGCGTCATCCTGAGGAGCCATAACGACGAAGGCCCCCCTTCGGTAGAGGTAAAAATCTAGCCGAAGGCGCATAAGTGTGCTCTCAAGCTGAAAGGGGGCTTCGTTGCCCCAGCTCCTCAGAATAACGCAAAGAGGTGGGGGGGATAGCTTGTTGGGAATGATTTCACAAGGGAGTTTTTCTTTATGATTTTTAAATGTAATAATCTCAAAGTGGTCTATAATAAAAAGTAATGAAAAGTGAAAAGCTGATCAACGAATTATTAAAAAGAGTAGCGGAATCTTCTTTACCAGCTGAACTGAAGGAAGATTTAAAAGCTCAATTAAATCACCTTAGCCAGTTTTCAAATAGCAGTTTCTATTTGGAGGAAATTTACCGCTATCAACATTATCTTAACTGGTTGTTGGATCTTCCTTTTGGTAAAGTAGTTGAAGACAATCTTAATTTGAGTGAGGTAAAAAAAATTTTAGATCAGCATCATTATGGTCTTGATTTTGTCAAGAAGAGGATTTTAGAGTACTTGGCCGTAATGAAGTTGAGGAGGGAGAAAAAAGAAAAGATGCGAGCGCCGGTTATTCTCCTGACTGGATTAGTAGGGACAGGAAAGACAACTTTCGCTTATGCTCTAGCTGAGGCTCTTGGCCGGCCGATTATCAGAATTCCTTTTGGAGGTTTGGCTTCTGTTGATGATCTTCGAGGACGATCTAGATTAGCTTTAGAGTCACAACCAGGAATGATAATTAGAGGGTTGATTCGAGCTAAAGTAATGAATCCAGTTATTCTCCTTGATGAGATTGATAGAATAGGGGAAAACATCCGTCTAGCCATAATGGGAGTTTTAGTTGAGTTGTTGGACTCCGAACAAAATAGCTCATTTCGGGATAATTTTATTGATTACCCAGTAGATTTATCTCAAGTGTTTTTTATGGCTACTTCTAATAATACTCAGAATATAGCCACTGCGGTTTTAGACCGACTAGAGGTTATTGAGATGCCTTCTTATACAGATGGTGAAAAAGTAATTATTGCTTCTAAGTATCTTTTGCCACGAGCTCTGGCAGAAAGTGGTTTGGATGCTAAAGAGGTAGTTGTTAAGGATGAAGTTTGGCCGTTGATTATCCGTCCAATTGGTTATGAAGGAGGCGTCCGTACCTTGAGGAGAATAATCTATGGTATGGTTCGGGGAATTGCCCTGAGGATAGTTAAAGGGGAAAAGCCGCCGTTTATTTTAGACAAAACAAATTATAAAGAGTTTTTACCCACCTATCTAACTTGAGATGAAGGTTGATTTACTTAAATTACCCCCTGCTGAAGCCTTAGAAGTTATAGGGAAAAGTGTAGCGAAGTGCCGGCGGTGTTCATTAAGCGCTGGTCGAACTCATTCTGTTCCTGGGGAAGGCAGCCCTCAAGCTGAGGTTATGTTTATAGGGGAAGCGCCGGGTTTTAATGAAGACCAGCGGGGGATTCCTTTTTGTGGGCGGGCAGGAAAGTTACTTGACCAAGCTCTAGAAAGTATTGGTTGGAGACGCCAAAGTGTTTTTATAACCAATGTTGTTAAGTGTCGACCACCTAATAATCGAGATCCTTTGCCTGAGGAAATTACCGCTTGCCAACCATTTCTTAATTGGCAGATAAAGATAATCAAGCCTTTGATGATAGTTACTCTTGGTCGTTTTTCGATGGCTAAGTTTCTTCCCAATGTTAAAATATCTCAAGTTCATGGGCAAGTTTACCCGGTTCGTTGGCAGGGTTTAAAATTAGTAGTGGTGCCTTTGTATCATCCGGCCGCCGCCCTACGTAACGGCCGTCTGCGCCAGGTATTTTTAGATGAGTTTGCTAAGTTGCCAGGCTACTTAAACCTTGCTAAAAAGGGATTCTGGTTTTCTGAGGTAGAAAAGGAAGATGATGTAGCTGAAGAAGCAGCACCAACTCAACAGTTAAAGTTAATTTGAAAGGAAAAGTATGAAAAAATTAAAGTTAATTTCTTTAGGAGGTTTTGGGGAAGTTACCCGAAACTTCTTCGTTTATGAATATGACAATCAGGTGTTAGTTGTAGATAGTGGAATAGGTTTTCCAGATACTCCTCTTTTTGGTATTGATTATCTATTACCAGATATTTCTTATTTAGTTGATCCGAAGACAAAAAAGCTTAAAAAGAAGATAGTTGGTATTCTGATATCTCATGGCCATGAGGATCATATTGGAGCTTTGCCTTACTTCTATCAACAACTTGGGCAGCCAATAATCTACACTAGCCCACTGGCGGCAGGGTTGATTAAGGCTAAGTTTGATGAGTTTAAGATAAAAGGGCGTTTTCGGATTCTTTCTCCTGCAGATGAGGTGAAGATAGACCCTTTCTTTATTCAAACAGTAAGAGTAACCCATTCTATTCCGGATACTTACCATTTCTTTATTCGAACGCTCATTGGGACTATTTATCATGGAACTGATTTTAAGTTTGATGATTCACCAGTAATTGGCCAAAGGACGGATAAAGAAAGGATTGCTCAGCTGGCTAGAAAAGAAAAGGTTCTTTTACTTTTATCGGACTGCCTTAGAGTAGATAGGTTGGGTAAGACGCCGTCAGAGGTTTCTATTGAAGAAAGTTTCTCTAAACATATGGCTACAACTAAAGGCCGCTTTTTTATGACCACTTTCTCCTCTAATTTAGCCCGTTTTCAACAAGTAATTAACGCTAGCTTAGTTCATAACCGCTATATCGTTTTAGTTGGGCAATCTATTCAAACAGCTTTTAAAGTAGCTCAGAAATTAAGATACATCAAGATTCCCCCTCAAAGGATTATAGACCAAGAAACTGCTATGACCTATCCGACTAACAAACTAACCTATCTTATTGGGGGAAGCCAGGGACAGATTGACTCGTCCCTTTCCCGAGTAGCTGACAGTCGCCATCCTTATGTAAGAGTAGAACCAGGAGATAAAGTAATCTTTTCTTCTGATGCTATTCCTGGGAATGAGGTTAATGTTTATCGGATTATTGATTTATTAATGAAGAGGGGGGCGGATGTCCTTTATCCCGAGATTAGTGACGAACTTTATGTTAGCGGTCATGGTTCAAGAGAGGATTTAAAAGAATTAGTTTCTTTGGTTAAACCTCGTTTTCTCTTGCCAATTGGAGGAGAATACCGTCACTTAGTTACTTATAAAAAGGTAATGATGGAAAGTTTTGGCTACTCTGCTGATGCTGTACTTGTTCCAGAGAGTGGGCAGATAATTTCTTTGGATAAACTGGGGTACAAATTAGGAAAGAAATTAAAACTGAAAGATGTAGTAGTCGACGGAAAAGGTGTAGGAGATGTAGGAACGGTAGTTTTAGAGGAACGAAAAACGATGGCTCAAGCGGGGATTGTTTTTGTCGTTTTCTTAGTTAGGAGAGGGAAAATAGATGACGTTCTTTTCTTTAGTCGTGGTTTTGTTTTCCGGCCTCAGTCAGAGGACCTTTTTGTCCAAGCTAAAAGAAAATTGGAAAGCTTTATTGGTTGGAAACATCTGGATTCTCAATTCCGCCTTCAAGTTCAGCGGCGCTTGGAGAGGTTTTTCTATAAGCGAATTAAACGGGAACCTCTCATTGCTATAGAGGTGGTTAATCAAGATTGACAAATAAATTACTATAGGATAAATTAAAATATGGCTAGACGCGGCAGAAAAAGAAAAGTAACTCGCTTTAAGATTAAAAGTGAAGTTAGTAATAATATCTTAGCCATTCTTTTCTTAACCTTAGCTTTTGTTTTAAGTTTAAGCTTGTGGGGTTTATCATCACCTACCTTGGTTTCAGTTTCTAAAGAAATGATCCACCTTTTTGGTTACCTAGTTTGGTTTCTCATTTTTTCCCTTTTAATTTCAGGATTGTTCTTTCTTCGCTGGCGGCGGCTAACTCTTTATCTTAATCATCTTGTAGGAAGTTGGAGTTTTTTATTTACAGCCTTAGCTCTTTTTCGCCAAGGGAAGATAGGCCAATCGTTGTGGAATTATCTCCAGGATGAGTTTGGTAGTTTAATCACTTTTGTTGTTTTTTTGAGCGGGGTTTTGGTAAGTTTAATGCTTTTATTTGATCTTTCCCTTACTGAAGTTATAGAAAATGGCTTGAAAATAGTTAATCTTTTGCTTCGGCCCCTTAAGTGGTTGAAAAAAGGAGTTCAGTTCTGGTTGAAGTTGTGGTCGTGGAAGAAGCAGCCCAAGGAGATTCAGGTAAAGAAAGAACCTCAACCATCTCTACCGATCAAAGAAAAAGAGGTAGACGAGGGGGGTAAAAAACCAGAACTTAAAGAAATGAAAGAAAATAAAGCCGCCGAGTTACCTACTTGGCAACCTCCGGATCTATCTCTCATTTCCTTAGTAACTAAAAAGCCGGCGGATCGAGGAGATATTAACCAAAATAAGAAGATTATCGAGGAAACGCTGGCTAGTTTTGGTATTAAGGCTCAAGTAAAGCGAGTCAGTGAGGGGGCGGCGGTGACCCAGTATGCTTTAGAGATAGCTGCTGGCACTAAAGTTTCTAAGATTATTTCTCTCCAAAATAATTTAGCTTTGGCTTTAGCGGCTCCCCAAGGGCGAATTCGAATGCAGGTTCCTATTCCTGGTGAATCTCTCATTGGGATAGAAGTGCCTAATCGAAACCTGGAATTGGTTTTAACCTCGGAAGTTTTAGCGAGTCCGGCTTTCCAGCGGTCAAGTTCCAAGTTAGTCTTTGCCTTGGGTAAGGGTGTGGATGGAAAATTAGAAGTAGCTGATTTGGCTGAGATGCCCCATCTTTTAGTAGCAGGAGCCACTGGCTCTGGTAAGTCGGTCTTTTTGAATAACTTAATTACCTCTTTCCTTTACAAGGCTTCGCCAGAGGAATTAAAGATGATCTTGGTTGATCCTAAACGAGTCGAACTGACCTTGTTTAAAGACTTGCCTTATCTTATTACCCCGGTGATTAAAGAGGCGGATAAAGTATTAGCCGCCTTGAACTGGGCGGTAGAAGAAATGAAAGGAAGATATAAACAACTTTCAGAAGTAGGGGTGAGGAATATTGAAGAGTATCACAAACTGATGGGGCGAACTGAGATGCCTTATTTGGTAATTGTTATTGATGAGTTGGCCCAAGTGATGCTTTTTTCTCCTAACGAGGTTGAGAAAGCTATCACCCAGCTGGCTCAAATGGCTAGAGCGGTGGGAATTCATTTGGTTTTGGCCACTCAACGTCCATCGGTAGACATTATTACTGGATTGATTAAAGCTAATATTCCAGCCCGAATCTCTTTCTATGTTACTTCAGGTGTTGACTCTAAAGTTATTCTTGACACCCCAGGGGCTGAGAAACTTTTAGGTAAAGGAGATATGTTGTTCTTACCGCCAGATCAGGCCAGCCCCCAACGTATTCAAGGAGCCTACATCTCGACAGCAGAAGTAAGGAATGTAACCAACTACATTCGAGAGAAATATCGTCAGTTTTTGGATTACAAGGAAGAGGTAACAACAGCTTTTCTTTCTTCCAAAGCAGCTACCTCATCTCCGGGTAAAATCAGTGAAGAGCTCCGCCAAGCAGTAGAGGTGGCTATCAACGAAAAGGAAATTTCTATTTCTCTCCTCCAACGGAAGTTGAGAATTGGTTATAATAAGGCCGCTAGATTAGTGGAGGAGATGGAAGAAAGGGGTTGGTTAGAGACGGCTGAACCTGGCAAAAAGCGGCGAAAAGTCCTATTGTCAAGTCTGGAACAAATTTCTTCCTAGAGGAAACATATGAAAACTGTGGGTCAAATCTTAAAAAAGAAGAGGTTGGATCTTGATTTGAGCTTGGAAGAGATCTCTAATCGGACAAGAATTAAGCGCTTCTTTCTCAAAGCTATTGAGGAGGATAATTATCGGGTTTTTGATTCAATAGCCACCGTCCAAGGTTTTATCCAGAATTATGGCCAAGTACTAGGATTAGACACCCGACAGTTATTGGCTGTTTTTAAACGTGATTTTGGTTTGAGCCCAACGGGGAAAATTGAGTGGCGGAAAGAGTTCAAACCTCTTCCACTCGAGGAAAAAAAGCATCTTAATCTCTCTCTTTTAGCAGTGGTTATAGGAAGTTGTCTTTTTGTTTTGTGGTATTTTAGATGGTCCATTCTTCCACCTCCGTTAACTATTTATCAGCCGAAATCAGCGATGGTGACCAATAGTGACCATTTATTGGTAGAAGGTCATACTTTAGTAGGAGCTAAAGTGTGGGTGAACAATCTTCTAGTTTTGGCTGATGAAAAAGGAGATTTTAGCCAATCTGTTCTTCTCTTACCGGGTGTTAATCAGATTGAGGTAAAAGTGAGTTATAAAAATAAAACCCGAGTTAAAAAATTGGATGTAATTTACCATCCAGCGGGAAAATAACTCTTTTAATTTCCAAGTAAGAGTTAATCTTTAGTTTGAAGGCTGATTTTTCGGTACCTTAACTTTGGTAGTTTATCTGTAAAGGTTGGGAAAAATTTTGTTTCCAATTCCTTAAGGAGTTTTTTGTTGGCTTTGGTGATGCTACCTTCTTTGCTTTTTAAGCAGTACTCAGGAAGTTGTTCTGAGAGGGAGAGAGTTCCGATTGTTCGAGCCCGATTTATAATTTCCCTTTTAGTCAAGCCACTTAAAGGTCGGAAAATAAGAACTCCTTCTGGTTGGTCACTTTGGCAAGTTGCTAGAACTGATGGTGTTTGGGTGGAGACTTGGTTTAAGGACTCGCCACTAACGAGAATAGGTATTCCTTCTTTTTGGCTCAGATAATAGGCCCAACGGTAGAGGAGGTATTTGAAAACAAAACTACGGTAACGAGGAGGAATAGTTTTGATGATTTCTCTTACCTCTTTACCCTCAGCAATATATAAGAAGCTAGGTTCGGGTTTCAACCATCTATCATAAAATGATTGAATTTCTTTTTGAACCAGCTTCAATTGTTCCTTTCCTGCTTGATTAAGGAGGAAAAAGTTAAGATGAAGACCTTTACGGGCCGCTAACCAGGCAGCTACTGGTGAATCAATTCCTCCAGAAAAAAGAACTAAAGCAGTCCGGCTACTGCCATAAGGATAGCCAGCTGGTCCTTTAACTTCCTTAAGAATAAAGTAGGTTACCTTTTTTTCAAGATCTAACCACAAGCGGATAAGAACCTCCGGATGTTCCAGATTGACTCCCTTGCTGAGAGGGTAAAGAACTCCGCCTAATTCAGCCTCAAGTTGTTGGTGATGGATTATCCCTTTAGGGCGTACCTTTACCCGGACGGCAAAAGTTTTCTTCTTTATCTCTTGGTGGTATTCCTGATACAAGTATTCCTTTATTTTTTCCTTATTAGTAGAAGCAAAAATTTTTGCTAAGTAGAAGCGATCGACCCCAAATGTTGTTCGAAGGATTTCTTCTATCTTTTCAAGTCGAGCTGCCATTTGGTTAGGAAGGTAAGTAATGAAGCTATCCCATTTTTTCTCAACTTTGAGAGGTAAGTGAGAAATAGAAAAACGTTGGGATAAATGTTGACAGACTAAAGATTGAAAATGGAGGCGGACTGGTCGGCTTTTTAGAGTAATTTCGGGGTCGTAGCGGCCAATGATAATAAATTGGGGAGGGCTATCTTTGGTAGTCTGAGATTTCATGGTGGTGCCGCAGGTGGGAGTTGAACCCACACTCCCGAAACCGGGAACAGGATCCTAAGTCCTGCCTGTCTACCAATTCCAGCACTGCGGCAAAGACATCATATTTTAACATTATTGGTTATCGGAGCTTAGAATAAATCACACTCCCGAAGTGTGATTTATTACTCTTCGGGAGTGTGATGAACTTGGAGCTTGGAACTCAGGACTCAGTTTGTAAAGTTAGAAAGTTCATAAAGTTTTTAAAGTAAGCCTTCTCATGGAGTCATCATGAACGAGCTGCCAGGCGAAGTGAAGACCCCCCTTCGGTAGGGGTAAGTAAATTCCAGTAACCAAAACCTTGTTTTTGTGTCATTCTGAGCCCCGCGAAGAATCTAGCGAGCGGAGCGAGCGCAAAGTCACTAGCAACCCAAACTTGGGTTCATCCTCTTGCGCCTTCGGCTAGATCCCGACAAGTTGGGATGACTCCCTTAAATGCTAAGTTCCAAGTTCTGTCTTGTCCGGACTGTAATTGATCATTTACAATTAAGTATTGGTACAAAGTTAAGGAGGCGAAAATGAGTGAAGGGTTATTAGATTCAAGACAGAAAATGGCTGAGTTAGATAAGTCAAATATCTTATCGTCTGTTGAAGCTCTGGGTGATCAAATTGAAGAAGCTTGGCAAGTAGTTAGCCAGCTTTCTTTAAATTTTCCTCTTGAAGAGATTAATAATATTGTTTGGGTAGGAATGGGAGGTTCTGCTTTAGGGGCGTGGTTAGGCAAGTATCTTTTTAAGTTAACTCTCAAACTTCCATTCGAGATAGTGAATCATTACCAGTTGCCAGCTTATGCTGATGAGCGTAGTTTAATTATTCTCTCTAGTTACTCAGGCAATACAGAGGAGGTTTTGGCGGCAGCTAAAGTAGCTTTAGAACGAACTAAATATATCTTCGTTATTACTTCTGGTGGTCAGTTGCTCCAATTAGCTAAAGAAAATAAGCTCCCCCTTTATCTTATCGATCCTAAACATAATCCTTCAAACCAACCTCGAATGGCTATTGGTTATGCGGCTACTGCCTTAATCGCTTTCTTTAATCGGATAGGTTTGGTAAGGGTTAGCGAAGATCAGATGAAGGAGGTGGTTAAGTTTTTAAAAACTAGGAACTCTATCTTACGACCTGAATACAAAGATGATAACTTGGCTAAGTTGCTAGCTTATAATGCCTTTAAGCGACTAGTTGTTTTTATCTCGGCCGACCACCTAATTGGAGCGACCCATGTTTTCAATAATCAAGTTAATGAGAATGCTAAAAATTTAACTACCGAGTTAGTTATACCTGAAATGAACCATCATTATTTAGAAGCCTTGTCTTTTCCTAAGCAGTTGAGGGATGACCTTTTCTTTTTACTCTGGGACTCAGAGCTTTTCCTTCCTCGCATCCGCCGACGGATAGAGTTGACTAAGCAAATTATTGATAAAAAGGATTATCCCCATCAACTAGTTAAATTGGAAGGAAAAGATGTTTTAACTCAAGCTTTTGAGGTGATCCAACTTGGGGAGTACACCAGTTTTTATTTGGCTATGCTCAATGGTATTGATCCAGCCCCTATCCCCAACGTCGACTTCTTAAAGAAAAATCTGAAAAACGGAACTTAGAACTTGGAGCTTGGAACTTAGTTTGTTAATGAGTCATCCCGACTCGTCGGGATCTAGCCGAAGGCGCATGGGAATTGGATCCATGAACTAGGTTGAAAACAATTAATAACCCGTAGTAAGAGCTTAGAAAAAACTTAGGTGTCAATTCCTTTGCGCTCGCTCCGCTCGCTAGATTCTTCGCGGGGCTCAGAATGACGCGAAGAGAGGGTTGTGCTTCTGTGTCATCCTAAGAAGCTGCTTTTCTGTCCCCCGCGTCATCCCGACTTGTCGGGATCTAGCGAAG
>JALVIH010000052.1 GCA_027028625.1 bacterium
GATGTATAAAGGAAAAAAGGTACTGGTAGTTGGCTTAGGCCGCTTTGGCGGTGGGGTAGGGGTAATTAAATACCTAGCAGCTAAAGGAGCTAAGCTCCGGATAACTGACCTTAAGGATGAAAAAGAGCTCTCATCCAGCCTGGAAAAAATAAAGAATATTCCGGCTGAGTATGTTCTTGGCCGCCACCGTCTGCAAGACATTGAATGGGCTGAGGTTATTGTCTTCAACCCTGCCGTCCCTCCCCATTCCTCTTTTTTTCAAGCCGCCCTTAGATCAGGAAAAAAACTAGAAACTGAAATCAACCTACTTTTTCAAGTTACACCGGCTAAGATTATCGGAGTTAGCGGAACAAATGGTAAAGCTACTGTTAGCGGTTTGATCACAGAGATGCTCCGCCAAAAGTACGGCCGAGAAAAAGTGCTCCTAGGTGGAAATATGGGCATCTCCCTTCTTGATAAAGGAGAAAAGTTGACTACCAATCATATTATCGTTTTAGAGCTCTCCAGCTTTCAGCTTAATCGCCTAGCTTGGACTAAAAAATCACCCTCCGTAAGCATTCTTACCAACATCACCCCTGACCATTTGGAGTGGCATCTGTCTTTTGAAAAATACCAACAAGATAAACTCAACCTCTTCCGCTATCAAACTAAAGATGATTTAGCTATAGTTAACCTTTACGACCCAGTTAGTTCGAAATTGCTCACTAACTGGCCTTTTTCTTCTCGAGCTGTCTACTTAGGCAGCCAAGAAACCAAAATTCTTAACCCAACCACTTTTCTTATCCAAGGGGAAAAATTCTCCCTTCCTGAACACCGACTTATCGGCCAGCACAACTTAATTAATCTCCTCCAAGCCAGCTTAACAGCAAGGCTCTTAGGAGTTAGTTTTTCTCAAATCGCAGCTGGAATTCAGCAGTTCCGACCTCCGGAACACGCCCTAGAATATGTGGCCAAAATTAAAGGAGTAACCTTCATTAATGATTCCGAAGCTAGTAACCAAGACGCAGCTATTAAAGGATTGCTCTCATTTCCCAAGAAGAAGATAATTCTAATTGCCGGCGGTTATGATAAAGGTGTTGATCTTTCTGAGTTCGCTAAGTTAATCAATCAACGAGTTAAGTTCACCTTCCTCATCGGCCAAACAGCAGACAAGCTCAGTTCTCTTCTTGAGAGGGAGGATTATCACTACCACAGAAAGATTAAAACTCTCGAGGAAGCTGTTAAATTAGCTGCGGAAAAAGCCCAAGAGGGAGATTACGTTCTTCTTTCCCCAGCGGCTTCAAGTTATGATATGTTTAAGAATTTAGAGGAACGAGGAAGTTTATTCAAAAGATATGTCCATCAACTGGCGAGGTAGATTAAATCCAACGGCTAACCTCTGGTTCTGGCCTTTAATCTGGTCAGTCAGTGGCCTTTTTTTTATCTTTGAGTCTTCTGTCATTACTGCTAGCCGCCGTTTTGCTAACCCTTATTTTTACCTCCGCCAACAGCTCATCTGGTTTATTATCTCCTTAATTACTTATTTAATAGTCAAAAAAATAAACTGGGCTTTCTGGGAAAAAGTAGCCTTCCCTTTATTTTTCTTTAATCTTTTTCTCTTGGTTCTGGTTTTTATCCCCCCATTTGGCGTTAAGATCGGTGGAGCCCACCGTTGGCTTAATCTAGGAATAACCACTTTCCAGCCTTCAGAACTCCTTAAGTTAAGTTCTCTTCTTTATTTAAGTACTTGGCTATCCCTCAAACCACGGTCTTTTAGCCAGTTTTTCTTCTTTATCTCCATCATTTCCGGCCTTTTAATTCTTGAACCTGATATGGGGACCCTAATCCTCATCGTAACCACTCTTTCTCTAGTTTTCTTTATTTACAAACCAGAACTAAAACCTTTCCTTAAATTTTCTCTCTTTCTCACTCTTATTAGTCTTCTCCTTATTATTACCAGTCCTTATCGCCGCCAAAGGCTAATGACTCTCCTAAAACCCTATCAGGACAAGTTAGGTAGCTCTTACCAACTTAACCAAATAATCATCGCCTTAGGGAGAGGGGGTCTTTGGGGACAAGGTCTGGGAGGCTCGAAACAACGTTACTTTTTTCTTCCCGCTTCCCATACCGACGCCATCTTTGCCGTCATCGGTGAAGAAACAGGTTTCCTCGGCAGCAGTCTTCTTCTTTTCAGCTACCTTCTCTTTCTTGGCCAGCTTTTAAGGGCAGCAACTGCCAAGCCGCTAGGGAGTAAAAGGCTATTTCTAATCGGCGTTGGAATCCTTATTGCTCTTCAAGCCATCATTAATATAGGGGGAATGATAGCCCTTTTACCCTTAACCGGGATTACTCTCCCTTTTATTTCCTACGGTGGATCTTCTCTTTTTACCCTTTGGCTCCTAATAGCTCTGGCCAGCAGCCCTTAAAAAATCAACGCCAACTAACAAGCTTTTCTCCCCGCCAGTCCAACAAGAGAGGGTAGGGTTGAGATAAGGAATCTAAAAATTGGCGAAAAGAAGAAGGCTGGGGAAAGCTATTTTTGGCTAGAAGATAAACAATCTTTCTTTGTCCGTCATTTACTAAGACATTATTTCCTAAAATGAAGACTTTATAGGTTGAGCTAAAATTAGGATCAAACTCCTTCAACCAATTAAACACTTCCCAAGCTAGTTGGTACTCATTCTCTCCCAAGCTGTAAGAACTAAAAACAACAGTTGACTGACCAACCCTTAATACTCGAGGAATACTCACTAACTTATTTTGAGAAAGATCAAAGATCAAAAGATAGGGCCGTTTTAGTTTTAGGTGTTGCCAAGCTTGACGGTTAAGTTGATACCAGTCAGCCAGAACTCGGGGCTGGCGATATTTTAGATCAACCAGATAAAAATAGGCCTTGTTATTCAAGAAACGGCAGCTCACTTCTAAAGTAGAAGGAAATTGCTTTTTTATTGAGACCACTTGCCACAGATAAAGAGGTTTAACTATCTTTTCCACCTCTGGGCGGCTGACAAAAAGGAGAGGAGAATCCTTTAAACTAGACTCAATCAACTCAGCCATAAATTTAGTTTTATCTTCACTTATTCCTTGGCACTCCACCTTCTTTACTTTCCAGCTATTCAGAACCAAACCAAGAGCTGCAAAAAGAAGAAAAAAGAGAAAAAGAATCTTTAAATTAACTAACCAGCTCAGCAACCGCCGCCGGCTTTTGGAAACCCCAGTCGAAAAAGATTTAAAAAAAATCTTCATTTTTTAAGATAGGGCTTTAATTGTTCTATTATCCTCTTTTGAGCATCTAAAATGAGGGGGTATCTTTTAAGATCTCTCTTTTCCCCTTGATGCAAGAAGGTTTCTAACTCTTTTTTAAATTTCCCTCCGTCTATCTCATCTTCATCTAAAAGACGGGCGACACCTATCTCAACCAAGAAGCGAGCATTCTCTACCTGCTCATTTCGAGGGACAAACTTGGCCGGAATAACTAAGGCCGGCTTAGCCAACAAGGCTAACTCATAGCTGGTGTGAGCTCCACTGCGGCTAACAATAAGATCAGCTTGTGCATAAGCCGAAGCCATTACCTCGTCATCAAGATAAGGGTAAACTAAGTATTCAGTGGGGTACTTCTTATTTTTAATCAGCCGCTCCCTTAGTTGAGAAAAAAAACGGTAATCGCCGGTCTTTTCAGTTCTACCAGTTTGGTGAACAAGGTTGAAGTGAGAAAGAATAAAATCTAAATTATCTCTAATGAGGAGATTAATAAAGTGAGAACCTTGCTTACCAGCAGTAACTAAAAGGGTAGGGTAAGTGGTCTTCTTGATAAGAGGAGGAAATTTTCTTTTTTCCTGAATAAGATCTAAAAAAGCCGGCCGCAGGGGTAGGCCGGTATAAACTGTTTTTTTAGGATTGTAAGGATAATTAGTCGGCCAGCTGACAAAAATTTTCTTAGCTAAAAACGACAGCCAATAATTTGCCCGACCAGCAATTCGAGTTTGCTCATGAATAAAGAAAGGTACTCTATCAAAAAAAGAAGCTAGGGCGGGCAAAACCATTAAATAACCTCCAAAACCCAAAAGAAGGTCTATTTTTTCCTTTCGCCACTGATGATAAAATGGCAACCAGGCTTTAATGAGGCGGGCCCCATAAACAAAAGGACTCAGATGAAAAAAACGAGGAACCTGAAGGGGGATAAACTTTATACCAGCAGCAGTAACTTGGCGATACTCCTCAGAATCTGTTTTGTCCCCAGTCATCGAGTGGCGATGGCCGAACCAGACTATGGTATGCCCTTGGCGTTGAAGTTCTTTAGCCACCACCAATGCTCCAGTGTGATGTCCGCCGGTAAAACCAATCCGTGCCATAACTCATTATAAAGGAATTGGAACTTAGAGCTTGGAACTCGGATCTCAGTTTGTTAATGAGTCATTCTGAGTGTTAACGAAAAAACTAGTGCAACGTTCTTATCTGAGATTTGGTCATTGGAAATTTTTTGTACCTTGGAATTTGATAATTGTAATTTTCTAACCTAGTTCCTAGTTCCAATTCCCTAGTTCCATCATCCTCTTTGACAATTCCACGCCTAACTTTATAATAAAAATATGGCTTACCAACACTACCTGGGAGCAATTGATATCGGCTCCTCAAAAATAGCGGTTCTTATCGGCCAAACTAACGAAAGTTTTCCTGATCCTGAAGAGCCAATCCGCATTGTAGGAGCTGCTAAAGTAGCTAGTCAAGGAATCAAAAAGGGGCAGATAATCAACATTGAGGCTGCGGTCAACTCTATTATCCAAGCCTGGGAAGCAGCCGAAAGGATGGCTGGTTCAACCCTTAATTCAGTAACCGTAAACATCAACGGAACTCATATTGGTTCGCTTAACTCAAAAGGGGTGGTCGCTGTCTATCAACCTGAAGTAGAGATAACCAATCAGGATGTTGATCGGGTAATCGAAGCTGCTCGAGCTGTTTCTCTTCCCTCTTCTCAACAAATCATCCATGTTTGGCCAAGATTTTATACCATCGACAACCAAGAAGGAATTAAAGACCCCATTGGAATGAGCGGAGTTAGGTTAGAGGTAGATACTCATATTATCACCGCTTCTTCTACCGCCATCCGCAATCTAAGCAAAAGCATCCAAGATGCTGGTCTGGACGTCGATCAGATAGTCTTTTCCGGTTTAGCTTCTTCCTTAGCTGTTCTTAGCCCAACCGAAAAGGAGCTGGGAGTTGTTTTAGCTGACATTGGCGCTGACACTACCAACATCTGTATCTATGTGGAAGGGGCTATCTCCTACTCAGCGGTTATCCCTGTTGGCAGCCGACATATAACTAAAGACCTGGCTGCTGGTCTGAGGATAAGCTTAGAAGATGCCGAAAAACTTAAAATCTTCCTCAGTCAACTTTATATGAAACATCCCCAAAAAGAGAAGAGGGTAAAACTAGACCAAGAAATCGATGTCAGTAAACTTCACATCGAAGGTTTGAACCACCTTTCTTATAAGGGGGTAGTAAACGGGATTATTCAACCTCGTTTGGAGGAGATCTTCGAACTCATTCTCAGTAAAACTAAAGAAAGTGGTTTCATTGAAGACATCTCTGGTGGCTTAGTCATTACCGGCGGCGGGAGCCAAACCATAGAGGTAGACAGAGTAGGAAAAAGAGTAACTGGCTGGAGTATAAAGAGAGCTAAACCTATCGGCATCAGTGGCCTTATTGACGATGTCCAGGAACCAGAGTTTGCTACTGCAGTCGGGCTGCTCCGCTTTGCCCTTAACTCCAATCAGGAAAAAGGTGGCGAGTTGGGCTTAGACCTTAACTTCAACCGTTTCATACCTAATAAACTTAATCTTGGTCAAGCATCTCATAAACTTATTGAGTTGTTAAAAGGACTTTTACCATAGTACAATATAAAATAACTTTCTATGAATTTTATAAACTTTTTAACCTTTAATTAACTATGGCTCTAGTTAAACCAGCAGCAACCAGATTAGCCAAGATAAAAGTCATCGGAGTAGGCGGAGGTGGTGGGAACGCTGTCAACAACATGGTTAAAGAAGAAAATATTGAGAGTGTTGATTTTGTGGCCGTCAATACAGATGCTCAAGCTCTACTTAACTCTCAAGCTCCGATTAAGGTTCAAATAGGTGAAGAACTAACTCGTGGCCTAGGCTCGGGAGCTAATCCCGAGATTGGAGCTAAAGCAGCTGAAGAGTCAAGAGATAAGATTCAGGACATCGTTAGCAATACTGATATGGTTTTTATCACCGCTGGATTAGGAGGAGGAACCGGAACGGGAGCAGCCCCTATTATTGCTGAGGAAGCCAAAAAGGCAGGAGCTTTAACGGTGGCTATCGTTACTAAACCTTTTCTTTTTGAGGGCAGCCAACGAATGAGTGTCGCTCAAGAAGGAGCTGAATTACTAGCCGAAAAAGTAGATACTTTAATTACCATCCCTAATCAAAGGCTTCTGGAAACCGCTTCCAAAAACCTTACTTTTTTAGAGGCCTTCCGCTTGGCTGACTCGGTTCTCACTCAAGGAGTTAAAGCTATCTCTGACCTCATAACCACACCAGGTTTGATTAATGTTGACTTCGCTGATGTCAAGACAATAATGACCAATGCTGGTTCGGCTCTGATGGGAGTAGGAACTGCTTCCGGGGAAGAACGTGCCATAAAAGCAGCCAAGATGGCTATCTCTTCACCGCTGCTAGAAGTATCCATCCAAGGAGCTAAGGGCATACTTTTCAATATCATCGGCCCAGAGGACTTAACGATGGAAGAGGTTTCTCAAGCTGCCCAGCTTATCTCTGAAACAGCAACGAAGGATGCCAACATTATCTTCGGCGCCCGCATCGATCCTAACTTAATGGATAAAATTCAGATCAGCGTTATCGCCACTGGTTTTAACAATAGGCTTAACCGCCACAAAACAGTCCAAAAAACACCTTCTCTTCCAGCAACTGGTTCTCCTGAGGAAGAACTGGAGGACGAGTTCGACATCCCTGCTTTTATGAGAAAAATCAAGTAATACTCTTCAAAATATACCTTTTGGTTCGAGGTCGAAGACAAAATTTTGACTTTAACAGCTCTTCTCCTTATAATTTTCATATGACAAAAAAGAGTAATAATTTACCAGCCAGGCCGAACTTAAACGAGCTAGAAGAGGAAGTTCTTCATTTTTGGCAAAAAGATAATACTTTTCAAAAAAGTATTAACCAACGGCCAGCCAGTAAAGAGTACGTCTTTTACGATGGTCCTCCTTTCGCCACTGGCTTGCCCCATTATGGCCACCTAGTTCAGAGCACTATAAAGGATATTGTCCCTCGTTATTGGACGATGCGAGGCTATCGGGTGGAACGCCGTTTTGGTTGGGACTGCCACGGGTTGCCAGTAGAGTACGAGCTGGAAAAAGAAAAAGGAATCAAAAACCGTCAAGATATCCTAAAATGGGGTATCGACAATTTTAATGAGGCCTGCCGCTCCATCGTTACCCGCTACGTTAATGAATGGCAAAAAATTATTCCTCGCCTTGGCCGCTGGGTCGACTTTAAAAATGACTACCGGACTATGGACCCCGACTATATGGAGTCAATCTGGTGGGTTTTCAAACAACTTTACCAGAAAGGGTTAATCTATGAGGGCCACCGCCCAGCCCATATCTGTCCTCGCTGTGCTACTCCCTTGTCCAACTTTGAGGTCTCTCTGGGGTACGAAGACAAAACCGATATCTCAGTTTTCGTTAAATTTCCCCTTAGAGAAGGGAAAAACACCTACTTCATCGCCTGGACCACTACTCCTTGGACACTGCCAGCCAATATGCTCCTGGCCATAGACGAAAAAAACACTTACGTTAAGGTAAAAGTCGGAGATGAATTTTACATCTTAGCCAAAGAAAGGGTTGAGAAAGTTCTTAAAGATAAAAAGTATCAGCTTGTTGAAACCTACAAAGGGAAAGAATTAATTAACCAGCCTTATCAACCTCTCTATCAACCTAAAAACTTCCAACCAACTAACAAGGCCTACCGGGTGGTAGGGGCTGAGTTCGTTGATTTGGAAGAGGGGAGTGGAATTGTCCATGTTGCCCCTGCTTTTGGTGAGGATGATTTTTACCTTGGCCAGTCTCTGGGTTTGCCTCTTCTCCAACACATAACTATTACTGGAGAAGTCAAAGATCAACTCTTTCCTCAATGGAAAGGGTTAGATGTCTTTACTCTCAACCAAAAAGTAGTTGATGACCTTGAAAAGCGTCAGCTACTTTTAGAAAAGGAAGAAATAACTCACTCTTATCCTCATTGTTGGCGGTGTGATACTCCTCTTCTTAACTACGCTACTAAATCTTGGTTTGTTAAGGTGACAGCTATTAAAGATCTCTTAATCAAGAATAATCAGAAAATCCACTGGGTGCCCGGCCATATTAAGAATGGACGATTCGGCAAGTGGTTGGAAAATGTCCGCGACTGGGCCATTTCTCGCAATCGTTTCTGGGGAACTCCTTTACCAGTTTGGCGGGGAGAGAAAACCGGCAAAGTAGTGGTTATCGGCTCTCGCCAAGAACTAGAAGAACTTTCCGGACAAAAGGTAACCGACCTTCATCTGCATAAAATAAAAGATATCAGTTGGAAAGATAAGGAAACTGGAGAAAAAATGCACTTAATCGGTGATGTTCTCGATTGCTGGTTTGAGTCCGGCTCAATGCCTTACGCTTCTTTCCATTACCCCTTCGAGAATAAAAAGCGCTTCGAGAACCACTTTCCCGCCGATTTTATTGGTGAGGCCATTGACCAAACCCGAGGTTGGTTCTATACCCTTCATGTCCTAGCCAACGCTCTCTTCAAACGGCCAGCTTTTAAAAACTGTGTCACTACCGGGGTAGTCCTGGCCGCCGACGGCCAAAAAATGAGCAAATCAAAGAAAAATTACCCTGATCCAATGAAAACCGTTCGCCACTATGGAGCTGATGCTCTCCGCTTTTACCTAGTAAATTCTCCTGTTGTCCGAGGCAAAGATCTCCGCTTTAATGAGAAAGATCTAACCGAAATAAAAGAACGCCTCATCATTACCTACTGGAACAGCTTCAAGTACTATGTTACTTATGCTCATCTTCACCACTTTACTCCTTCAGCTAAACCTCCAGAATATAGCCAACTCTCCCTAATGAATCGCTGGATACTCAGCCGCTTGTATCAGTTCCAAAAGGAAGTTGACCAAGCAATGGAGGAGTACAAGCTTTACCGAGCTACTCGGGCTATCCTTGAGTTCACTACCGACCTTTCCCAATGGTACATCCGTCGTATCCGAGACAATGTAGCTATCTGGCAAAAAGACAAAGAACTGGTCCAACAAACTCTAGACACTCTTTACTGGACTTTGGTCCTTTACAGCCAGATAGTTGCTCCTTTTATTCCTTTCACCAGTGAGTTTGTTTACCAATATCTAACTAAAGAGGAATCAGTTCATTTAACTGACTGGCCAAAGCTTGATCCCCATTGGTCCCATCCTACTCTCCTCAAAGAAATGCAAACTATACGTCAGGTGGTTTCCCTCGGCCACAGCCAACGAAAGGAGAAGGGTATAAAAGTAAGACAACCTCTAGCCAAAGTCGAGGTAACCCTTCCTTTTAAGTTAAACGAGGAAAGCAAAAAGGTAATAGCCGCTGAGCTAAATGTTCTGGAAGTGATAAGTAAACAGGGGAAAAAGATTGAGGCAAAGTTAGACACCAAAATTACTCCTCAACTGGCCAAGGCTGGCCAAGCCAGAGACCTTATTCGTCAGATACAAAACCAACGGCGAAAACTCCATCTTCAGCCAACTGACAGAATAAAAGTATTCCTACCAGAATGGCCAGCCGAGTATGAAGAGGAAATAAAGGAAAAAACTCTCGCCGACTCTCTTTCACAGGGAGAGTTTAAGGTAGAATTAAGCTAGGATGGCTAAGGCTTTACATTGGGAGGTTGATTGGGTTCTTCTTAGTTGTTTTGCCCTTTTAAGTTTTATTGGTTTAGTTCTCATTTATACTCTTGATATTCATCTTTTCTACCTTCAACTAAGTGGTCTGGCTATCGGAGTAGCTTTAATGGTTATCTTAAGCCTTCTTCCTTTTTTAAAACTAATTCAATGGGCACCGTTGGTTTACTTTTTAAACATCTTTCTTTTGGGACTGGTTCTTTTAACCTCTCCAATTAAAGGCGCCCATCGATGGCTGAGTGGTTTTCTTTTTAACTTCCAACCTTCAGAAATGTACAAATTTAGTCTTCTTCTTATCTCTTGGTGGTTTATCTACCATCTTCCCCAACTAAAAGAAAAGAAAGTGCCTCTTAAACTTAGCCTTTTTCTTAGCTTAACCTTTCCCTTATTCCTTATCCTCATCGAGCCTGATTTAGGAACAACCCTCTTCCTCGGTTTGGCCTTCCTTGTAGCTTGGCTGCCTTTCTTGTTCTCTCCCAAATCCTTCCTCCTTTCCCTTTTTTTCCTAGCCATCTTCACTCCTTTTATGTGGTATCAACTCAAACCATACCAACAACAACGACTAACTTCTTTTCTCAACCCTCTAGCCGATCCCTATAAAAGTGGTTATAACATCATCCAGGCTCAGTTGACTATCCATAATGGAGGTATCTGGGGGAAGCTAAACTCTACCCATCATTATCAAGATATCTTACCCGAGGTGAAAACAGACTTTATTTTTTCCGCTTGGGTAGAGGATACCGGTTTTATGGGGGGCATCTTCCTTATCTTTCTTTACAGCTTAATTCTCCTCCGCCTAGCCAAGATAGCCGCTCCTTTACCCCCCTTGGAAAAGATACCTCTTATCCTCATTATCTTCTTTATCCCCCTTCAAGCCCTTATTCATATGGCTATCAACCTCCAACTTCTCCCAGTTACCGGTTTGCCTTTACCTTTTATCTCTTACGGCCGATCGTCCCTAATAACTAACTTTGCCCTTTTAGGATTACTTAATTCCCGCCTTCGCTACCAGGGGAAAACACCAACTCCGCCTCCAACTCGACCACCTTCTCCCCCAGCGGAACGACCTTCATTAGTGAGGAATCTAGAACTTAGTAAAATGACCAATGTTCAATGATCAATTTTCAAACAATATGGAACTAGGAACTAGGGGATTAATTTTAAAATCTTAATTTTAATTATAGGAAAGTAGCTACTTGACCGCGTCATCCTGAACGAGCCAAGAGGCGAAGTGAAGGATCTAGCCGAAGGCGCACGAGAGCGCTCCCAAGTATTGGTGCTAATTCTTTGCGCTACGCTAGATTCTTCACATTCGTTCAGAATGACTCCTCGAGGGGGTTATACTCTATGACTTTATGAACTTTCTAACTTTATAAACTAAGATCTGAGTTCCGAGCTCCAACTTCTGATTACCTAATTCCAAACAAACTGAACTTCAAACTCAACACCTGACTTATTGCTTAAAGTGATATACTAATAGTAAAGACTATCATATATTATTAACTTTAAGGAGGAAGGATGACTAAAAGAGGTCCGGAGAGTGAGCAAACTTATAAGTCTCCTCGACCAGTTGATCAACTAAACCCAAAGGTGGAAAGTACAATACGATTCCTGGATAAAACTCTTTTAGGTAGCGAAGGTTTTTCAATAGAAGAAAAAACTGAGGAGGATTATGTTCTAGCAATAGAAAAGACCGGTTTAGAAGTAAAAGTAGTGTTTTATGGACAAACTGCCTATCCAAAAAGAGTGGAATTACATAAAAATGGAGTAGGGGTAACAATAGGATATGATGAAAAATTAAGAACAACAGATGCTATAGTAAGGATTCAGGGCAGGACACCAGGCCTTTTTCATGGACCAACAAACTGGTTTAACCTAAAAGAGGAGAATATCCACGATATTGCCTGTCAACTTAACTTCCCAGAAAATATTGTGAGGTCACTTATTCAGGAAGGTATATTCTCTACTTCAAGAATGGCTAGGGAAATGGCAATTATTACTTCCAAAGCTGGGGACGCATTAATAGAAACAGGATTTTGGTGGCCAAATTTTTACGATAACTTACTACCTTTAATTCCATCAAGTATTGGTAACAAAATTCCTACCATAGTATTACCATTGAAGGGAGCAGGACATTTGTTGATGGTTCAACACCTTCAATCACCTGACTCCAAATCACCAAAAGGAAGAGTCTCAATTATATATCCATCCGAATCAGGACATGTTCCTACCGACCCCTTTGAAAAGTTAGAAATTAACCCTAATCCTGAAAAAATGAAAGGAGTAGATGCTATGCTTAGAGTTACAGCAGACAAGTGGCATACTAGGATTGATACCGTCTACCGTAATAATAATGGGGACTTTACACCAGAATGGTTACGTTATCCTGATCTAGATAAAGCGTTAACTTTTATCTTAACGAGGGCAGCTGAAGAATTAACTCATGTTTAATCTTGTAAACCCGCAAGTAGGTATCTAATTCCACATCTGGATTACTGCGTGCTAAACCCTGACAAGTCGGGGTGACCCGAGGGACAAGGTTGTGAATTTTGGTCATTGGGATTTGTTTAGGATTTTCCTGCCCCTACCGAAGGGGGGTTGGATGTTTGGAATTTGGTACTTGGAGTTTATATTGTGTCATCCTGAGGAGCTGGGGCGACGAAGCCCCCCTTCGGTAGGGGTAAAATCTAGCCGGAGGCGCATGAGGGTGAACCCAAGCTTGGGTGCTAATCCTTGCGCTCGCTCCGCTCGCTAGATTCTTCACATTCGTTCAGAATGACTCCTCGAGGGGGTTATACTCTATGACTTTACGAACTTTCTAACTTTATAAACTAAGATCTGAGTTCCGAGCTCCAAGTTCTAAGTTCTAATAAATCTACAGATCCAACCTATAGAGATTAGTCTGGCGGAGATGGAAACCGAGGCGGAGGTAAAGGCGATTGGCAGCTACTCGAGCCGGGTGGGAGGTCAGGTCCAAATGTTTTACTCCAATCTGGCGAGTTTTCTCAATCAACAACTCCATCATCTTAGTGCCGATACCTTGGCGGCGATACTTTTTATCTACTACTACTCCTTCAACAAGTCCTGCTTTCACCTCAATTTTCCTAACCACAAAGAGGCTAGCCAAACCAACTAAATGCTGATCAGCAAAAGCAGCCAGCTGAAAAAGGCTGGGTTGGTCGAGAAAACGGCGAAAGCTAGTCAAATTATGTTTAATTGGAGAAGTGGTCAACTGAGCAATTAAGGAATTAAGATCATCCAGATTAATCGTTCCAACATCTGCCGGAGTAAGAAATGCATATTTAATCATTACTTACTTTAATTATAAGCCAAAGCTGGGCTTAGTTAGAGCCATTAGATAAAGAATGTTCCGATGTTCCGAACCATCCAGATCGGTCAGCTGCTGCCTACCAGCCCAAGAATTATATTTATCAACCAAATAACAACCAAAAGGAGAGATAGAGTCCTGAGCCTGGTTGAGAATAATCTTTTCTAAATGGCTAGAGTAGTTTAATAAACGGCAAGCTACTAAAAATTCTAGCTTTTGATCCAGCGACATCTGACTAAAATTGTTGGAAATCAGCTCTTCTAATCGACGAATAATTTTGAGATAAAGTTGAGCTTCTGTTTTAATTGGCTGGGCATAAAATAAGGAGGCATTAATGATAGCATGAGCCAGGAGATAAAATTCAGAGACTAAATGTTCTTGAAGAGTGAGATTACTTAGTTTTACCTTTCTTAATTGAAGTAAACTTTCGCTATCAAACTTAACTATTCTGGGGAAAAAGAGACGGTTCAGAAATATAAAGTCTACCCCCCGACTAGAGAGGACAAATAACTCTTCCGGATGAGCCACCAATCTATCAAGATAACGGCGAATGAGTTTTTCATCCAATAAATTCAAAACCTCTTCACTTTTTAAACCATAAAGATGGCGGCTAAAAAGGAGAGTAAAGAAAATTTTGTTGTAAGCTCCTAACCAGGGATATTTCTTAACCACCGGCCAGCGAAAGGGGTGGATACCAACTATTTCTTTCCAGAATAACCCCGCTTGAGCCAGATATCCTTTAACCAATCTCTTCATCTCTTCTAAATTATCCGGATATAACCGGCGAAGGGTAGGGTGGTTTTTGATGTCTTTATTTCCAAACCACAAATACTGGCGGACTAAAAAATGAGCTCGTTTCTTGGGGGAGAGAAATTCCAAGTTAGACCAATAATAATTCTCAACTTTCCGATACAGAGAGGAATTACTATCTCGACACTTACTAATCTGCTTGGTTACCAAAACTATTTTTTCAGCAATATTAAAAGGAGTCAAAGCCTGAAGATGCTGCCATTGATTAACTGTATTTACTTCCAAAAAATACCACTTCTTTTCTTCTTGATGGTAAATTAAATCTATTCCTGCAATCATCAAATCTAAGTTTGTCGCCAAACGGCTAGCCAGACGGCTTAAGAATGGCTTCAAGGAACTCTCAACCGGATAAACTTTTCCACCTTGGGAAGCATTGTTTAAAAAGGGATGCTTAGTTCTCACCCGTTTCATCATAGCTACTGCCACTCCTCCAACAACCATTACTCGGTAATCTCCGTCATTAGGGATAAAATTTTGAAAAACATAAGCTTTCAAATCAGAAAGCTGTTTTATTTCATCCTGCCGAGTAATTAAATAACTTCCTTTACCCTCGGCTCCTTTATTAGGCTTGGCAATAAAAGGGTAGTTTAACCAACCTTTTTTTATTAAGAGGTAAAGTTCTTTCTCACCAGCAACAATATAAGTAGGAATAAAGTTGATCAGGTGGCTGAAATAATTTTTGATATAAGCCTGCTGAACAGATTTAAAAGTTAGGTAAGGACGGTTGATTAGGGAGGGATTAATTATATAGGCCCCTTGACGTTTGGCCTCTAGAAGAAAAACAGTTCGCTGGTCAGCAGAAGAATAATTTTCCTCTAGCTTAGCACTCCGCCAATAAATAACATCTCCAGGATTGATTAAACCAACCGCTACTCGAGCTGTTGAGGGATTAATAACTCTAAACTCCACCTGCAACTTCTGTGCAGCTTCTTTTAACTGATGAATATGCCATTTTTGAGATGGAGTATCTTGGCGACTGACTAGAATGAATTTCATACCCTAATATACACCAACTCTTAGTTTATAAAGTTAGAAAGTTCGTAAATCCAAGTTCCAAGTTCATCACACTCCCGAAGAGTGATAAATCACACTTCGGGAGAGTGATTTGTTCCAAGTTCTAAGTTCTAATCACCTAGTTCCAACAATCTGTTATAATTTCAATATGAATCAGAAAGTAATTGTTGAACTCCAAGGTCATCAATACATTCTTGGCGAAGGCGAAGAGGTCGATGTAGATCGCTTGTCAACAGCTGAGGGAAAAACCTTTACCACCTCAAACATTCTAGCTCTAGTTAATGATAAAAAGGTAGAAGTAGGTCAACCGTATCTAGCTAAAGTTAAGGCTGAACTCAAGGTAATCAAACACTTTCTGGGACCAAAAACATCTGAGTTCCATTACAAAGCTAAGTCTCACTACCGCCGCCATCGGGGTTTTCGTCGATCCCTCAGCCGAGTAAGGTTGGAAAAAATTATCCTAGAAACTTCAAAGGCTGCCCCTAAAAAGGCTAAATCAACTCAAGTTAAAACCCTAAAGAAGTGAACCAGGTATTTTGGTTTAATCTCAACTCTACCAGCCAAGAGTTTTCCCAAGTAGAAGTAGAGGAAGTATTTAAACAAGAAGGCTATCATTGGTCGAGAAACAAAAAGGGTAGTTTTTACCTTTACCATCTAGACAAATTCCCAACTACTCAGGTCCTAAACCGACTCGGAGGGACTATTTGGGTAGGAAAAGAGCTAGACAAAGCCTCGAATCTTAAGTCTATTCAGGAGAAAGTGGAAGCAGTAAGCCAAGAAGAACTAAAAAAGCATTCTTTTAAACGGTTTGCTCTTTGGTTTTATGACAACTCTAAATATGATCCTCAATTGAGTCAATCCCTCAGCCAAGAGCTAAAAGCAAAACTTAAACTTTCTTATCTCAACTTCCGCCAACCCCGCTTAAGTCGGAAACAACTTCAATCCAATCTTATTCTTACCATTATTAAGTATAAAAAAACATTTTATCTCCTTCAGCTTATCTGGTACTACCCCTGGGAAAATTTTATTTGGAAAGATAAAAGTAAGATTTTTGTCCAACCCACGGCTGGCATGCTTCCTCACAAACTCAGTCGGATGATGGTTAACCTTAGCTTACCAACCTCGCCAACCAAACTCCCAGATGGTTATTACCTTCTGGACCCCTTTGCTGGCTCGGGGACAATCCTCATCGAAGCTTTAGATCAAGGCATTCCTGTCGTCGGTATTGAAAAAAATCCAACTGCCTTTGCTGGCTTAAAGGCAAATCTAGATAATTTTCTCAGCAAAATTCGGGCCAAAACTCCATATCAGCTCTACCAGGGCAATGTCAGCCGCCTTCACCGAATAGTAAAGGAAAAAATAATCGCTGTGGCCAGCGAACCTTATCTAGGGCCAGCCTTCCGTTGGCGGACTAATCGTTATCAAAAAAGGTACTTAACCACTTCCCAACGCCCTGACAAACATATTGACCAAAAACAAATAATGGAGATCATTAACAACTTGGAAAAACTTTATTATCTTTGGCTCAAACATCAAGCTTTAATCCTCAAACCAGAAACAAAAGTAGTAGTAATCTTCCCTCTTCTTCATTTTCACGAACGATTTTACAGAATAAAACTGATTGACAATCACCGTTTGGAAGGGTATACTCTATATCAAGGTCCGTTTGTTATTAAAAGTCAACGCGATCTGGCGGTCCGCCGCCAAATTTTAGTCTTAAGGAGGAAGTAATGTCAAAATCAAAAGCTACCGGTGGCAAGGCCCGCCAAGGTGTCCGCCGAAAAGGAAAACGATTAGGAGTAAAGCTTTTTGGCGGCCAAGAGGTTAAGGTAGGCAACATTCTAGTCCGCCAACGAGGCACCAAGTTTCGTCCTGGTAAAAATGTAGGAATGGGGCGTGACTTCACCCTTTTTGCCTTAAAAGAGGGAATCGTTAAGTTCCGTCAACATTGGGGTAAAAAAATAATTGATATTTTACCAAAATAAAATGGGGGATAACTTCCAAGCCAGCGATAAACAATCCATAGTCCTTCTTAATGTTGATCTCCTCCAACCTAACCCTCTTCAGCCTCGAGGACATTTTGACAATAAACCGCTTAACGACCTAGTCGAATCTATTAAAGAACACGGAGTCTTGGAACCATTAGTAGTCGCCCATACTCCTGCCGGTTACCAAATAATCGCTGGCGAAAGGCGGTGGCGGGCAGCCAAATTAGCTGGTCTCCATCAAGTACCGGCAATCATAAAAGAAACAACTCCTCAAAAGATGTTAGAGATGGCTATCGTCGAGAACGTCCAACGGGAAGATCTTAACCCCATTGAACGGGCCATTGCTTTCAAAAGGTTAATCGATGATTTCGGCCTAACTAAAGAACAAATAGCTAAACAGGTTAGCAAAAGCGTTCCTTATGTCATCAACACCCTCCGTCTCCTCGATCTCCCTGACGCCCTTAAAGACGGCTTAATTGCTGGCCTTATAACTGAGGGCCATGCTCGAGCTTTAGTAAGCATTCCGGACAACCAAGCAATGATCCAAGCCTATAAGCAGGTTCTTAAGGAATCGGCCTCGGTTCGCCGAGCCGAAGCCATCGCTAGGTTATACAAAGAGAAGTTAATGGGTTTAGGGGTACCCCGTTACGATTCTACCCATCCTCGTTTGGTAGATAAAAAACTCTTCATCTCCCAAAAGAAACTACCCCTCATTGCCGACAAATTAGCTACCCACCTAAAAAAGAAATTAGGTAAGAGAACAAAACTAGACATTAAACTTAGAAGAACAATCACCCGCACTCAGATCTTAATAAATATCAATGGCAATCCTCTAGAAACCAATAATCCGGTGAGAAAACTTTTAGACCATCTCTTCGGCTCACCGAAGTGGTTAGATGACAAAGAGTTACGTGCCTCAGAATGAAAGAGATTGAAGAGGTCTTTCAAGTTAGTGAGTTCAACGAGTTCGTCAACCAACTTCTTTCCTTTCGGGAGTATGTAGTAGAAGGTGAGATTAGCGAGTTCAACATCAGCCGAAACAAGTGGGTTTTTATTACTCTAAAAGATCCCCAAACTGAAGAGATTCTTAATGTCTTCGCAGTCGCTTATCAAGTCCAAAGTTACCTTCCTCTTCTTCAAGTAGGAACCTTAGTTAGAGTCCAAGGGTATCCCAAGCTCCGAGGCAAAAGTGGCCGTTTCAGCCTTAACGCTTACCGAATAATTCCTGTGGGTAACGGCAGCCTCCAACAAGCCTTTCTTCAGCTAAAAGCTAAGCTGGAAGCTGAGGGTTTATTTGATCCCTCTCGAAAAAGACCTTTACCTTCTTTCCCTCAAGCCGTCTTCCTTCTCACCGCTCCAGGATCGCGGGCATACTCTGATTTTATCAAGATTACTAAGGAGCGAGGATTCGGTCAGGTTAAAATTTATCATATTCCCATCAGCGTTCAAGGGGAACAAGCTGTTCCTTCCATTCTCAAAGCCTTTGATTTAGTCAGAAAGTATCATCATCTAGCTGATTTAGCTGTCATCACTCGCGGGGGTGGTAGCCTGGAAGACCTTCAGGCCTTCAACCAAGAAGAGGTGGTTCGAGCTGCTTACGGACTGCCTATCCCTTTAGTCTCAGCCATCGGCCATGAGGCTGATATCTCTCTCATTGACTACATCGCGGACAAGCGGGCTTCTACTCCCACTAACGCCGCCGAGATAGTTTTTCCAACTCTTAATGAAACTCAACAACAACTAGAACTCCTAACCAACTCTCTTAAGTACCAAATGCAAAACAAGTTCAAAAATTACTGGCACCACCTTCATCTTCTTCAAACCTCTTTAATCAATTCTTTTTCTCAACCCATTGACCGCTTAAGGAACCGTCAAGAAAAATTAGTCTCCCTTCTCAGCCTTTACAACCAGAAACTTAATTTCCGCTTTCAGCAACTAAACACCCTTTCTAGTAACTTATCTACTAAATCAAGGGATAAATACCATCAGTCATCTCTTCGCTATACTCAGTTAGTAAAACTTCTAGAATCAGTTAGTCCAAAAACTATTCTCTCTCGAGGTTACTCAATAAGTCTTACTACTGACGGCAGAATACTCAAAAACAGTCAACAATTAAGAGTAAACCAGCCAGTCAAAACCTATCTTAAAAAGGGATCCTTCTTTTCCCAAGTCACAAAAGTAGAATAACTTTTTGACAAAACAAAAGGTTAACAGTAAAATAAAAACCAATGATAGAGTTAATTAACGCCACTACCCAATTAATAACTACTCCTTAAAAGGGGGTAGGGTAGTGGTTAGATACCCTCCCTCTTGGGGAGGTTTTTTTATGCTTAAAAATGACTGAATTGGAAAAACTTCGCCATTCTTGCGCTCACTTACTGGCCGCAGCAGTAGTTTCCCTCTGGCCAGAGGCCAAACCAACTATCGGCCCACCTATCGAGAATGGTTTCTATTATGATTTTGACCTTCCCAAACCCATCTCCCAAGACGACCTCAAAAAAATTGAGAAAAAGATGAGGGAGATTGTTAAAGATTGGAAAGAGTTTAAACGGGAAGAACTTAGTTACTCACAAGCCAAAGAACTCTTTAAAAATAATCCCTATAAATTAGAGCTAATCGAGGAACTTAAGGCCGAAAAAGCCCCCATAACTATCTACCGTTCAGGCGATTTCGTTGATCTTTGCCGCGGACCTCATATTGATGAACCTAATAAAAAATTAAGGCATTTTAAGCTTCTCTCGATTGCTGGAGCTTACTGGCGAGGAGATGAGAAAAAGAAAATGCTCACCCGAATTTATGGAACCTGTTTTCCAACAGAGGAAGAATTAAACAACTACCTTAACCAATTAGAAGAGGCAAAAAAACGAGATCATAAAAAACTCGGACCTCAATTAGACCTCTTCTTCTTCTCCCCCCTTGTTGGGCCTGGTTTGCCTCTTTGGACACCCAAGGGAACAATTTTAAGAAACCTCCTGGATGATTATGTTTGGCAACTTCGTAAAGAAAGAGGTTACACAAAAGTAACTATCCCTTACCTAACTAAGAAGGAGCTCTACGAAACTAGCGGCCATTGGCAGAAATTCGCCGATGAGCTTTTTAAAATCAAAAGCCGTGAAGGGCATCTCTTCGCCTTAAAACCAATGAACTGCCCCCATCACACTCAGATCTATGCCCATAAGCAGCGAAGCTATCGAGAACTACCTCAACGCTATGCCGAAACTACTCAGGTTTATCGGGATGAACAAAGTGGAGAATTAGGTGGTTTAACCCGTGTCCGTTCTATAACCCAAGATGATTCCCATGTTTTTTGCCGTTATAACCAAGTTAAAGAAGAATTCCTCAGCATCTGGCAGATAATTAATATCTTCTACAAAACCTTTGGTTTTGACCTAAAACTCCGCCTTTCTTTCCATGATCCAGACCATTTTGAAAATTACCTAGGTACCCCTGAAGTTTGGAAAAAGGCGGAAAAGGATATTCAAGAAATAGCCCAAAACCAGAAAAACAGCTTTACCATTGCCAAAGGTGAAGCCGCCTTCTATGGTCCAAAGGTTGACTTTATTGTCACCGATTCCCTTGGTCGTCAGTGGCAGGTAGCCACTATTCAACTAGACATTAATATGCCGGAGCGTTTTGACCTTTTCTGTATCAATGAAAAAGGTGAGAAAGAACGAATCGTTATGATTCATGCGGCCATTATGGGTTCAATAGAGCGTTTTATTGGGATTTTAATTGAACATTTTGCCGGTGCTTTTCCCACCTGGTTGGCACCAGAACAAGTCTGGGTTTTACCTATCAGTGAGAAACAAAACGAATACGCCCAAAAAGTTTATCTTAAGTTAAAAGAAAGCGGTTTTCGGACTAGCCTTATCTCTGAAGGTTCCCTTAGCCGCCGCTTACATTCTTTTCAAAAAATGAAGGTTCCTTATGCTATAATACTAGGAGAAAAAGAAATGACTAATAACACAATCAGTTTACGAGACCACCAGGGAAAACAACTCCATCAGGTAAAAGTTGATCACTTACTTAAAAGGCTGAGAGATGAGGTTCAGTCCAAATCACTTAAACTTGAGCTAACTGAATGAAGAAACTGAGTTACCGCATTAATCATCAAATCCGAGCTTCCCAAGTCAGACTAATTGATGCTAGTGGAAAGCAGATAGGAGTTTTCCCTCTTAATGAAGCTCTTAAAAAGGCCCATGAATCTGACTTGGATTTAGTCGAAATAGCTCCTAAAGCCAATCCCCCTGTAGTCAAATTAATCGACTATGCTAAGTTTAAATACCTAGAAGAAAAGAAACGGAAGAAGGAAAAACAAAAAACTAAAGCTTTAAAAGAGCTTCGCTTGACTCCCTTTATCGGAGAAAACGATCTTAACCGCCTTATCCAAAAGGCCTCTGATTTTCTCAAACAAGGACATAAAGTTAAAGTTGTGGTAAAATTTACAGGTCGGACCTTAAACTATCAAGATTTTGGCCGACAAGCGTTAGACAAAGTTATCAATCAATTAGGGGAAGTTGCCTTTGTTGAGCAACCTCCTAAAATGATTGGTAGACGGTTAATAGTTACTTTAGGAGTTAAGAAAAAATGAGAAAACCAGCGAAAACAAAATTAAAAAGGCGAAAATCTTTTTTGAAGCGCTTTAAAATAAGCGTTAATAAAAAGGTTCTTCACCGAGTTGCTTTCGGTAATCATCTTCGGCGAAAAAAAAGCAAAAGTCAACGGAGAAATTATCGGCGATTAGTTGCCCTCAAGGGTGAATGGGCTAAAAAAGTACTTAAGTTTATGGGGGTTTAAATGACACGCGTAAAAACAGGAACCACCCGTCGAGCAAGACATAAGAAGATTCTCAAGATGGCTAAAGGGTACCAAATGTCCCGCCGACGGCGGTACCGAGTAGCTCATGAGACAGTTCTCCACTCTGGTCAATATGCTTTTATGGGGAGGAAACTTCGCAAACGTGACTTTCGCCGCTTATGGATTACACGATTGAATATTGCCCTCCGTCAGTTGGGAAGCAAATATTCCCAGTTTATCCATCAGTTAAAAGAAAAGAAGATAAACCTTAATCGGAAAACTCTTTCTGAGATGGCCATCAACCAACCTGAACAATTTAAAACCCTGGTTAAGTCTGTTATTGGAACTAGGAACTAGGAGCTAGGAACTAGGTAATCAGAACTCAGAACTTAGAACTTAGAATTCGGTAAGAAAACACCAAACCTGCCTGCCGGCAGGCAGGTCCTAAATTCAAATGATCCAAATTCTAAACCCTGTCTATCGAGTCATTCTGAGGAGCTGAGGCAACGAAGAATCTAGCCGATAGGCGCACGAGAGTGCTCCCAAGCTTAAGTGCTAGTAACCTTGCGCTCGCTTCCGCTCGCTAGATTCTTCGCGGGGCTCAGAATGACGCAGGAGTGGAAGGTTATACTTTTCTCCAAGTTATCTTGAACGAGCCGCCAGGCGAAGTGAAGCCCCCCCTTCGTCGCCCCAGCTCCTCGGGATGACTCCTCAAGGGGTTCATACTTTAAAACTTTATGAACTTTTTAACTTTATAAACTAAGTTCCGAGTTCTAAGCTCCAAGTTCTGATTTCCATTGAAAATTGATCATTAGGATTTTGATTGTTGCCTGCCCCTACCGAAGGGGGGTTTGGATTATTTGGAATTTGTGATTTGCCATTTTCTAATCTAATTTGTATATGGAGACAAAAATATGATCTAACAGAGCACTATGAAGTCAGATATGTTATTATTTAGTCATATGGATTCATCTCCTGAACTTAACAAACCGGGGGGTTTAGGTCCTGAGTCAGCTAATAGTGGAAAATGGTCCAATATACGAAGGGTGGAACAAACCTTGAAAAAGACCAAAAGTGGTAGTAAACCTAGTCATAGATTAGCAAAAGAACTTCAGGAACTCGGTATTGGCGTTCTTTTTCCACCTCAAGAACCTAAAGGAAAAGAAGTAAAAGAGGGACAATCTCAGCGGGTTTTGGTAGCAAAAGGTAAATTTCCTCCTAAGAAGGATAACCAATCAACCTCAAGAGAGGAACATCAATTAGACCTAATGATGGTAGCCAGACCTTGGCTTTTTTTAGAAAGGATAGCCCAGAAAATACAACAAGAAGAAGTAGATTTAAGCAAGGTTTTACGACTTTTGGATTCAGACGAGAGACGTGTTCGGGCCGCTCGATTGTTATTAGCTGATGATGAAGGGAGGATAAAAAGTGGCTTAGAGTTACTACAAACCCTAGATGAGAAAGATCGCCTAAATCTACTAATGTTAATTTCACAATCGGAAGACGGACGAGTAAGAGCAATAGTCAAAAAATTCTTGGAGGAAAACCAAATCGCTTTACCAAAGGCCGGCAATCAAAGAGTTGATGCGTCTATATTACTACAACCTTTGTCTGAATATGATATCGCCGCTGCTTCCTCATTGACCCAAGAGGAAGTACATAAATTACTCTCTCGACCCAAAAAAGAAAAAGATCTCGGTAAGATGGGAAAATTAAAAATATCCTCTCCTTCATTATTCGAAGAGTTTATTAAACAAGTAACTAAAAGAATAGAAAAAGACCCATCCAATTTAGAAGTTTGGATTAGGCGACTTACTAGATTGGTAGATGTACTACGTTATAAAGGCCAATTATTCAAAATAAACAATCCAGGCGTAGTTGAAACAGTTATCACCTTAGTGGAACAAATATCACCCAAAGGGGGATCTTTAAAATCAGTTTGGGACTTTTTGGTTAGATTTGAACTTAACTCTTCTGAACTATCGGCATCAATACTAAAATTGATGGAAGCTCATCAAGATCTTGGTCATCCATTAGCGCCAGCATTACTATCCCAACTTGATGAAGAACACCCTTTTTATAAGGAACAAGTAAGGAGAATAGCAGAACTTAAAAGGCTAGTTGAGGGGTCTGTCGAGAAAGTATTTCCTCGGTTTGGGGAAGCAGAAGATTTAGCAAAAAAGATTGTTACCATCTTCCCTAAAGGAAAACCAAGCGAACGCTTCGGCTTTGATGCTGAAATGTGGCCGAGTATCCTTGGTGTCTCTCTCCCTAAAGGGGTTAATATCGGCGTGGATGGAAGTGGGGAAATTCCGGAGCTGAGACTTGAGCCAACACCGGGAGTTCTCGCCTACGACCCTCAGTGGCGGCAAAGGTTAGCTGACATGTACTTATGGGGAGAGACAAGCAAGGTAGCCCCCGCCTCAATTCATTTACATGTTGACCGGAGTAAAAAAAATCTACCCGAGCAGAGGGTCTTAATGCGAATGCTTTTTGGGGAAAGTATAAATGATCTCAACGAACAAGATAGTCCTCCAACCTTCGAGGTAAGAATCGCTCTCCAAGATTATCCTATACCTTCTTCGTCTAAGGCAGTTCCTTTCAAAGATGGGTGGAATTTTATTGCTCTTGCTGATTTTATGGTCGCTATTAAGAGTAGTCAATGTTATCCGGATTTCAGATGGGAGCCACCTCAACCACTAAATCCCATAGCGAAACGCTGGCTGACAGTGCTTAGGTTAACTAACAATCCAGAAGCAAGAGCAGCAGCAATAATCGCTCTCCACCGAAATATGGGGCTAAGGATTGTGGGCAGGGATTTTGCCTCTCTTGAGGGGCCAAACCTTCAAGCACTGGAATTATTAGCAGCAAAGTGGCAACCCACAAAGGAGAGGGAAATAGATTTTATGGAGAGGATAGTGGAAGAATCAGGTGGCGATGAGATGGTAATTGGGCTGGCGATTCATCAGCTACCCCATCTCGACTTGTCCCCAGAGGAGAAAATGGCCTTTGTAAAAAGAGTGACAAGGAAAGCAGTAAGCCCTAGTGGGGTCGAGGCAGTAGTTCGTCAGCTTCCCTATTTAGACATTCCCCCAAAGGAAAGAAAAGCTTTTGTGAAAGAAATGATCAAGAAATCCGAAAACGATGTAGATGTGGCTGAGCTAATGATTAGGCAGCTCCATCATCTTAGCCTGCCTAAGAAAGAAAGAATAGCCTTTTTAATGAAGTTAATCGAAAGTGGAAAAATTATGAAGACATTGTTCTGACGGCAGTTAAGCAGCTACCTTATCTTGATCTATCCCCTGAGGAAGAGAGGGTTCTTATATGGGAAATAACGGATAAGTTGGAATTTGATTGGGCCCGATCTGCTATCATTGCTGAAGTAGCTAAGCAACTTCTTACCCACCACAGTTGGTCATCAAAGGAAAAATTAGACTTTCTAATGGAGGCGATAAAAATGTTAAGAAATTACATGAGAGATTATATGGGTGGTATATATACCCTTAACATGCTCTCACAACTCTCCTTTCTTGGTTTACCCTCAGAAAAACTCAATACTTTATCTTTGGACTCTTTATTAATGAGTAACCCGCAATTTTACCTGGTATCTAAGGTAATCTTTTCGTATTATAAGAAGAAACCTAAATGGTCAAAATTGTTTTAAAGAAATCGAAGCCAAGAACTATATGATCTAACGCGGCGATAAGGTTACCAGTGAAAATTATGTTATAATATTAGCAAATGCCTAGTGAAACACTACAAGAAAAGACACCTTCACAAGAAAAACTCTCACAAACAGATGTCCTATCTCCAAAAGCAGCAGCATTTTTAAGAGTATTAGCAGGTAGGTTTAAAGATTCTCCTCGAAATGTAGTTAACACCACTGGACTAACAGATATGGGGGTTGAGCGTTACACCATGTTATTCCAAAACAAATTAGGACCTATCTTAGAAAGAGTTAGTCAAAATCCTACTTTCGAACAAAAACTCCAAGAATGGTGGCATACTCTTCCTCCAGGGGATACCGAAGGAACCACTTTTATCACAATTGACGAAAAGGGAGTAGAGGAACTACTAGCATTCTTCAATGCAAATGGGGCTGAGCTAGTGAGAGGAGAGCTTCAGTTTTTAATAAATCGAGTCTTTGTTTAATAAAGTTGCTACTTTATTGACAAGAAATATTTCTGGGGATAATATAACACTATGTTATTAAGTCTATCTCACACTAACACTTATTATTACGTTAACCTTCGGGGAGGTGGGGTAGGCAAGTAGTATATTTACTCCCAAAAATTTAAAAAATCAGACCCCACCTTTTCGGTGGGTTTTTTATTAGGGAGCTGTTTATGAAAAAAATACAAATAGGTGTCATGGGCTCTATGGCGGACATAAAACTAAGACAAACCTCAGTTGCCTTAGCTAGAGAGTTAGGGAGAGAAATAGGAAAAAGAGGAGCATTGTTAGTATTTGGTTACGAAGGGGATTTTGATTCCCTACCTGAAATAGCTGCCCGAGCAGCTGAAAAAGAGGGTGGACAAACTCTAGCCTTTCTTTGGGGAGATAACAAAAGGACAGCTAAAGATTTGTCCTCCATCAGAATAAGAACTGGGCAGATTCAAGGCGGGGGGAGAGAATTCCCCTTAGTTTTAAGCTGTGATGTTTTAATCTGCATCGGCGGCGGATCAGGAACATTAACCGAAATAGCCATAGCCTACCAAGCAAACATTCCTATTGTGGTCTTAGCAAATTCAGGCGGTTGGAGTCAAAAACTAGCTGGTAAGTTCTTAGATGCCCGAAAAAGAGTAAAAATCACAGCAGCTAGAGATGCAGAAGAAGCTGTTAATATGGCTATCAAATTAGCAAGTTCTGTTCTATAATAACTTATGACTGTTATAACTGATGAAAAGTTAGTTGACCAGGTTCTAGATCGAGGGGTAGTAGAGATCCTGCCTTCTAAAAAGGAGTTTAAAGAACTTCTCCTCTCGGGGAAAAAAATTAGGCTTTACCTCGGTGTTGACCCGACTGGCTTTGAACTTCATCTAGGCCACTCATTAGCCTTGCGCAAACTTCAACAGTTTGCCGACCTTGGCCATGAAGTCATCCTTCTTTTGGGCACTTTTACTGGAATGATCGGTGATCCCACCGGCAAGGACCAAACACGGACACCATTGACTTTTGAACAGATTCAAAAAAATATGGCTGATTACCAACGCCAGGCAGCCAAGATTCTTGACTTTTCCCGAGTCAAAATTAAGTACAACCACACTTGGCTGGCTAAACTTACCTTCGAAGAGATTATTAAATTAGCCGGTAACTTTACCGTTCAACAGATGATTGAGCGGGATATGTTCCAGCGGCGATTAAAAGAAAATAAGCCTATCCACCTTCATGAGTTCTTTTACCCCTTAATGCAAGGCTACGACTCGGTCGCTATGGACGTTGATCTGGAAATTGGCGGCACTGATCAAACCTTTAATATGTTGGCCGGGCGGACCTTGATGAAAAAAATAAGGAATAAAGATAAGTTTGTTTTAACAATTCCTCTTTTGTTAGGCTTAGACGGCCGCAAAATGAGTAAAACTTACAACAACTACATCTCATTAACAGACAGTCCTCAGGATGTTTATGGCAAGACTATGCGCCTTCAAGACGAGCTGATTATTGATTGGTTTAAACTTCTTACTGACTTGCCGACAGAGGAAATAGAAGAGATGAAGCAAAAGATGAAAAAAGGCCAACTCAATCCAATGGAAGCAAAAAAACGTTTAGCTTTCATTCTGACTAGCTGGCTGCACAATGAAAAAGAGGCTCGAAAAGCCCAGCTTTACTTCGAGGATGTTTACCAAAAAAGACAACTCCCCCAAACTATTGAGGAAGTAAATCTAAAAGCAGACAAATATTCTCTTTTAACTCTCTTAAAGCAGCTGCCAACCTCCCTTTCCAGCCGAAAGTTAAAACAATTAATCCTTCAAGGGGGGATAAGGCTCAACCAAAAAGTTGTTAATAACCCCACCAAAATAATAGAACTAAAAGAAGGAGAAAAAATCACTTTAAAAATAGGCAAACATTTATTTTTAAACTTAAAGGGGACCAAATGAAGATTAAACGAAAAAAGGTGGTACGAATTATTACTATTGCCATTACCATCTTAATGGCACTCTCTTTAATTATTGGCTCGATTATTCCTTTTCTAAATGCCTTCCACTAAGCAGCTATCTTTAAGGTTAGATACAAAATTAGACGAGCTCTATTTAGTTGGTCCGGCTTTGGTTAAAAGGTTCAAAAAGTTAGGTATCTTAACCCTCAAAGATCTTCTTTATCTTCTACCGAATCGTTTCGAAGATCGCCGACTCCTACAAACACCTCTTAATCGACTTCCTCTTCCTAGCAAAATTACTCTCACCGGGACAATAAAAAAAAGCCAAAGCCGCTTCAGTGCCCGTGGTTTACCTATTCAAATTTTTTCTCTCTCTTATCAGCACCAGCCAATTAAGGTTATTTTTTACAATCAACCTTATCTGCTAAAGACCCTTAAGCCAGGCTTGAAAGCTACTTTCTGGGGTGAACTTCAACTGGATTATCCAGGCTACCGTCTAGAGGCGGCCGGTTATGAAATCATCACTTCCAAACCTCCCATCCACAGTTTGGGCATCATCCCCATTTACCCAGAGACAAAAGGCCTGACCAACAAAATGATCCGCCGTATCTTAATCTTTTACCTCCAAAAGGCCAGTTTTCTCCTTAAAGAATACTTGCCTAACTTCATCCTAACCCAAGAGGGTTATCCTCACTTACCCCAAGCTCTCTTCCAACTCCACCAGCCCAGCTCAATTCAAGAAGGGAAAAAAGCCAAAGAACGTTTCCTTTTCGAAGAGGTTCTAGCCTACCAAATCGGCAGCCAACTAAAACGCAAAGAGTGGCAGGAAAAAACCAGCTTTTTCCAAAGTTCAATTACACCTCAACAAGTTCTTCCGATTATAGAAAAAGAGAGTAACTTTCAGCTTTCACCTTCCCAAAAGGAGGTCATCTCTCAAATCCTTCTCGACCTAAAAAAGAAGAGGCCGATGAACCGCCTTCTCTTGGGTGATGTAGGATCCGGTAAAACTTTAGTAGCCGCCGCTGCCGCTTACGCCACTTATTTAAGCGGCTGGCGGACGGTTTTGATGACCCCTACTGAAGTTTTAGCTAAACAAACAGCCGAAAAATTCCGTTCCTACTTACCTCCTAACCTCAAAGTAGGTTTACACACCCAATCCCACAAAGAAAAGAGTACAGATTGGAATATCTTAATCGGCACTCATGCTCTCCTTTGGCAGAAGAATCTTAAAAACATTGGCTTAGTAGTAGTCGATGAACAACATCGTTTTGGTGTCCGCCAGCGAAGCAAACTAACCCAAACCAACCCCTCTCCTCATATCTTGACAATGACGGCAACCCCTATCCCCCGCAGTCTAGCCCTTACCCTTTTTGGCCATCTTGATCTAAGTTACCTCGAACCTCTTCCTAACAAGGGGAAACAAACTAAAACCTACCTTTTGAAACCTCACCAAGTTGATCAAGCTTACCATTGGTTAGTAAAGGAACTAACTCAACACCCTGAAAAGAGAGCTTTTATTATCACCCCTCTTATCGAAAACTCAGAGAAAGAAACAATGAAAGACATTAAAGCGGTTACCGCCCTCTACCAACAACTTCAAAAAAAGTATCCTAATTTCCCTTATTTTGGCCTTCTTCACGGCCGCCTCAAAGCTAAGGAGAAAGAAAAGGTCATCAAGGAGTTCCGAGAGGGAAAAATTAAAGCTCTCATCAGCACTTCTGTTGTCGAGGTAGGTATTGATATTCCTCAAGCTAACATTATCATCATTGAAGGAGCAGAACGTTTTGGTTTAGCTCAACTTCATCAACTCCGAGGAAGGGTAGGGCGATTAGGCCAACTTTCCTACTGCTTCTTGATACCTACCAAACTAACTACCCAAAGCACCAAACGCCTTCGACTATTAACCAAAATAACCTCCGGCCACCAATTAGCCGAGTATGATCTCAAGCTTCGCGGACCAGGACAGATCTTTGGTTTAGCCCAACACGGTTTCCCAAGCGAGCTTCTACCTTTCCTTACTAACCCATACCTCCTCAGTAAAGCCCAAAAGTATAGCCAAGAAATAGCTGCCCATCTTGACCGCTATCCCCGCTTGCAAGAATTCTACCTTCAGGGTAAAATTAAGGACATAATACTAAATTAACCTACCCTCTACTAGAAGTTAGGTAAATAGACGGAGGAAAAATGCCACCAGTTCCAAAAAGACGACACTCAACCGGTCGCAAGGGAAAAAGACGAGCGGCTTTAAAGATAAAAACTTTGCCCCAGACCGTCCGTTGCCCTTACTGCGGTGCCTTAAAACCCAGCCATCAAGCTTGCCCTGTTTGTGGTCGCTAAACTAAGAAATGGCTACTCAAATTAACCGCAAACATCTCTGGAGAGTCCGGATGTTTAAAACTCTTTATCAGCTTCTCTTCAAAAACGAAAACGAAGAGGTTCTGAAAGAAAAAACCAAGGACATCCAGGACCAACTGCCAACTATCGATAAGCTAATTACCAAATATGCTCCTGAATGGCCTCTGGAAAAAATAAATAAAGTAGATCTGGCCATTCTCCGCTTAGCCATCTATGAGTTGTTAACTAAAAACGCTCCTTATAAAGTCATTATTAACGAGGCTGTGGAACTAGCTAAAACCTATGGCAGCCAAAACTCACCTTCTTTCATAAATGGTGTTTTAGGCAAAATAGTTGAGGAGGAAAAATGGCTCAGCAGCTGAACAAACCTAATTTAAGGGAATTAGAAAACATTTTAAACATAAATTTTAAGAATAAAGAACTTCTCTTAACCGCTCTCCGACATCGTTCTTACCTTAATGAGGTAAAAAATAAAAATTTAATCTCTAATGAACGACTGGAGTTCTTAGGTGATGCAGTTCTGGAATTAGTAGTTACTGATTTCCTTTACCACCGTTACCAAGATCGACCAGAGGGTGATCTCACCCATCTTCGGGCTTCTTTAGTCTGCACTTCCAGTTTAGCCAAACTAAGCCGCCGACTCCATCTAGGAAAATTTCTTCTCTTAAGTAAAGGAGAAAAACTCCAAGGAGGAAATAACAACGAAAATATTCTGGCTGATCTCTTTGAGGCTATTATTGGCGCCATTTATCTTGATCAAGGATATCAAAAAGCAGCTGAGTTTATTAAAAAGCATCTCCTTACTAACTTGCCTAATCGGATTAATCTTCAAGAAGTAAAAGATGCCAAATCATACTTCCAAGAAATAGCCCAAAAAAAGTATAAGGTAACTCCTCGTTACGATGTTCTGGAGGAAAAAGAAAAAGAGGGAGAAGATAAATTTACCGTTGGCCTTTACTTGGACAAAAAATTAATAACTACAGCTCAAGGGAAAAATAAAAAGGAAGCTACTGAAAAAGCCGCTCAGAAAGCCTTAGAAAAAATAAAAGCCTGACCCTATTACCTAGTTCCACTCCCTTAAGGGGTAGGGGTTGGTTGAGGAGTAGGAGTTGGAGTTAAGGTAGGAGTTAAGATAGGGGTAGGAGTTGGAGTAGGCGTAGGCTCGGTCCACGGTTGATTAACACTCAAATGAAGATAGTTATGATCCTCCCGTCCACTATCCAGCCACACCTTTACCTCAATTGTGTGCCGTCCATCCTCTAAATGTAGATTGACCGAATACTTCGATCGAGGCTCTGACCAACTTTCTTTCTCCTGATCATCCAGATAGAGGGTTACCTTTTTAATTTTCTCAGATGTAATAACTTTAAATCCAAGAGTTATGTCGTTAACATCTACTTCTTCTTTATCTTTATAATCGTCAAAGTTAATCAGAACCGGCTCTTGGCAGTACTCTGTCGGGACTTTATATCGCGGATCGTTCTGTTGGCTTACCCACCAATCTATTCCTTCCTGCCACCTGTTAACCCCATCGGTGCTTAAGGGGTCCTTTTCCTTGAGGATAATTACTTCTTTCTTTTCATAATTACCCATTTCCACAGCCGCCTTTCCAGCTAGCTTAGTTGGGTCTGATTTACAAACATTGATGTAGGTGTGGATAGGATCTTTTCCTAAAGGCTGCGAGCCCTGAATAAAATAGTCCTTGTGAGAAGGAAAGTTGTCATGAGCTGGATAACCAGAAATGTTATCAACCTCCTCTTCAACCACATTATCCGGTTTTTGAAACTCAACTTTGGGTAATTTTTCAAACGTTTTTAAAATAATTTTCCGCCAAATAGGAGCAGCTCCAGTAATACCCGAGGCTAATCGTTTCATTGGCGAATTGTCATTATTACCCACCCAAACACCCACTAAAATATTTGGCGTCCATCCTATCGTCCAGTTGTCTCTTTTGTCATTGGTAGTCCCAGTTTTAACAGCTACCTGACGGTCAGGGATATAAATGGAACTATGAGAACCAAAAGTCAATAACCTAGCTTTATTATCTGAGAGAATAGAGTTTATAAGAAAAGCAACGCCTTTTGGCAAAACACGGCTAGGCTGAGGCGGTTCGAATTTGTCAATAAGTTGATTGTTAACATCAGTTATCTCCAAAACGGCCACCGGTTTTACCTTGTACCCTCCATTAGCAAAAGAACTGTAGGCCGCTGATAGATCTAGAAGACGAACCTCTCCACCTCCTAAGGTAACCGCTAAACCAAAACGTTTTAAATTCTGAGAAGTCGGAGCTAAAGTAGTTAAACCAAGATCATTAGCTGTCGTTAACATATTTTTTATCCCAACCATAGCTAAAACCTTGACCGCTGGAATATTCAAAGAGTTGCCCAAGGCTGTTCTAAAGGAAACCGGCCCATGAAATTTTCCATCATAATTAACCGGTTTATAATCCTTCCCACCTTGAGAAACAAAAGTAGTCGGCGCGTCTACCACTATCTTTGAGGGGTACATTCCTTCTTTAAAGGCAGTGGCATAAGTTACCGGTTTGATAGCCGAACCAGGCTGGCGGAGGGCTAAAGTGACGTTATACTGACCATCATAGTCTTGACTAAAATAATCATAAGAACCAACCATCACTAGGATCTGACCGTTAGTCGGGTCCATAACAACAACTCCCCCGTTGGTAATGTTCAACTTTTTCACTTTTTCTATTTCTTCCTTTACTGTATCCTGGGCAAACTTTTGAAGTTGGTAATCCAGAGTAGTTTTTACCTTGAAACCAGCTGTTAGAACTCTCTCTTCACCGTATTTTTTAGCCAGTAAACTCCGAACATACATAACAAAATGAGGAGCTCGAATAACATTACCTCGCATCTTAAAGTTTAATGGCTGCTGATAGGCTTTTTCCGCTTGATCTTTAGTTATGTAACCATCCTCCACCATCCGCCGCAAGACGTGTTTTTGCCTAGCCTTGAGAAGTTTCATATTTTGAGAATAACGAGTCGGCGACTGGGGTAAACCAGCTAAAGCTGCTGCTTCAGCTAGAGTCAAATCCTTAACATCTTTACCAAAATACTGCTGGGCGGCTGCCTTTATCCCCCAGGCCTGGCCACCATAAGGAGCTTCGTTAAGATACATCTGAAGAATCTCATCTTTGGTATATTTCTTCTCTATTTGGATGGTTAAAATTAACTCCTTTACCTTGCGGGGTAGGGTTCTTTCCGAAGATAGAAGAACATTCTTAACTAGCTGTTGGGTTAGAGTCGAACCTCCTTGAAGATGGCCAAAAAGAACCGTGCTCACAAAAGCTCGAACAATACTCTTAAGGTCGAAACCAGGATGGTGGTAGAAGTTTTTATCCTCAACAGCTATGGTTGCTTGACGGAGATAAAGAGGAACTTCTGACAATTTGACTGGCTCTCGATTTTGATTGGCATAAAGGCTATAAAGAAGAACTCCATTCCTATCAAATATCTGAGTAGAGAAACCACTCCGCCGCCTAACTTTATTTGGATTAGGCAAATCCTTAGCGTAATAAGCAAAAAGGAGAGAAATTCCTAAAAAACCCAGAAGGGTTAAAACCAAAAAAAGAGAAAGGAGAATAATTGCCAGCTGAGACCAAAAGGGGGTATTCCTTAATCCCAAACGGCGATGATAATTCCTGACTTTTATTTTTCTGCGATGAACTTCCTGATCCCAAAGACGACTAGCCATCATACCTCATTTTACCTTAAGTCAATAGATTAATGGTTGGGAAAATTTATAACCGACTCAAAAGAGTAAGAGACCGGACTGTGAGAACTCAGGGTATCAGTCAGGGTAAATTTAAGGGTCACCCAACTTCCCCAGGTATAACGACTGAAATGACTGCAGTCAAGCTTAAAATTACTCACTTTAACTTGAGAATCATTTAGAGGTATCTGTTTAGTAGACGTCTCAATGTTTTCACCAAAATCCGCACTTCGAGAAGCGATATTGGTTCCATCTATAAGGAAACGAGTTGTTCCCCCATCCGGATTAAGAATGGTGAGATAACTATTATCAAGACAATCTAAGGGACGGCTGCTCTGGGCCATTCTATTGATTACTTCAATAATATGATCCCCTTCATTCTTAACCAACTGTTGGCGGCTAGTCTGCTGAGAAATATTAATTAGGTTACTTAAACTGCCAGAAATGAAGAGGGCTAAGATAGCCATCAACCCCATAACTACCAAAAGCTCTATAAAAGTAAAACCAGTAAGTTGTTTTTCTAATCTTGCCATGGCGTTAGTTGGGTAACCACCTTTACCTGATGGCAAAAATAATCATTTAAATTTCTACATAAACCATCCCGCCAACCAGTGGCTATTTCTATCTTTAGAAGATCATTTGCTTTATCAATGGTCAGTTTTAACCTCCGCTTAAAACGAGTATTAGGGATATATGAGCAACTTCCTGACTGATAAGGGGTTGAAAAATTCAACTGATACAAACAATATTCCTTTTCTGCCCCATCAGCCAGATCAGCCCATTTGCTACCAAAAGCCGTTTGGATAAACTCATCCCAACTGGCTGACCTATCCCGTTCGGCTCGTAACCAATTAAGCCCTTCTTGGGTAAAACGATTGGCTTGCATCTTGTTTCGGGCATATCTTGTTTGGACAATGGCTACAATTGAAGCATTTATCATCGCCACCAAGACAAAAGCAGTTATGGAAACCACCACCAAAACCTCTAGGAAAGTTGATCCTTTAAATCGATTCAACTTCCAGATTGCCATTTTTATCTACTTTAACTTGATAATAACATTTATCTAATGTTTTGAAACAAAAACCAACGTTAACCGCTTGTTTTAAACCGTGGCTAAGAGGAAGTATCTCCAATTTTACTCCGTTTTGAAAAACAACTTCTTGGCGGCTAACCAAATCATCTAAACGATAGGTTACCACATCAGCATTCTGAGTAGAACACTTTACCTCTAAGGTGTACTCTGGACTGGCGGCGGTGGTCTGAATCTGGCTGCCTTGAAAGGCTCCTTGACAACCGCTAACTTCTTTCAAAATAGAGGCACTCTCATTCTTTTTAATTAGTAATCTCACTTCCTTAGCCCAGTTACTGGCCACCAATTTTACCACCCGGTGTTCATAATAATTCTTGTAAACTATCAAACCAACAGTAGAAAGGAGTAAGCTTAAGGCAATAGTAATAAGAGCTTCAATAAGGGTAAAACCCGAGAAGTTGTTCTTTATTCTCATTTTTTAATGACCTTGGAGACAATAGTTACAATCTTTTCCACATTCCCCCCCAGAAAGGGTAGAAGGGGGGTAATGACTATCGCCGGAACTAGGAATATTCTCCTCTTCTTCCATCGTTGCACATAAGACGTAACTCGTTCCGTTTGAAGAGTAATAATAGTGTTGAGTAGGATAAGAAGGATCCTGGGGGATTTCTTGAAGATAAGTTCTATCACCACTACCATCAGTCAAACTACCTCCAAAATCTAGAGTCGTTGGGTAAGCATCCCAATCCGAGCTATACAAAGTTAAGGCTGATTGAATAGTTCTCATATCTACTAATCTCTTTTTGTCTCGTCCAGAACCAGAAGCTTTATTTAAACGGATAACAATGCTCGCTGTAACTAGAGAGATAAGAGTAATAACCACTAACATCTCAACAAAAGTAAAGCCTGGCAGTTTTCCTTTTTTTTCTTTCACAGCTCTTTTTTCGCTTCAAAAATTTTTAATTGATAAAAACTCACTTACTGCAAATTGTAAATACAGTAATATTGGCCGCTAGCGGCTGGTGTGGGTTGAGTTCCGCCATCGGCTAAATTAGCGTTTCCTTTTGCTTGTTCCAATTTCTCACAACACCAGTAATGGTCGGTAAAAACTCTCCCTGGACTCTGATCACCACCAGCTTGATTGACATCACAATAACTCCCTTTCTCCAAAGTTGTCGGTAGCTGGCCATCACTAAAATAGTTTAATAAATCACTATTATCCCGAAGTAAACTACCGCTGCTATCTCCAGGATAAGACCCCTTGGCTAAGTAATACTGTTCCAAAGCGTTTTGAAGAGTTTTTAAATCGGCCCGACGACGGGCGTCACGTCCCCGACTCAACGAACGGCTATAATTGCTCAAACCTACTGCTGCTAGGATAGCAATAATAGTCATTACCACCAACAACTCCAATAAGGTGAATCCAGCTAGTCTTTTCTTATCTTTCAGAGTTAAACTCATTCTCTCTTCCTTAAACTTTATAACTTTACAAATTTTATAAACTCTCCATTTTTTTAACTTCCTAACTCCATTGTAACAAGATATGCCACCAATTAAAAGCCCAACTAAGCCAGAAAGAGAAGATAAGAAAAGGTCCTAAAGGGATAAGTGACTTTAGACCCACCCCTCGATGGATGATAACTAAAAATAACCCGACAAATGCTCCTAAAACAAAAGCTAACCAAACAGACATCACTCCACCTACTGCCCCCAGAAAAAAAGGAGGAAAAATAACTAAAAATACATCACCCAACCCCAAACCTTTCTTCTTAGTTATCAAAAAGAGAAAAAGCATCAAAAGAACGTTGATACTTACTCCTACTAAAGCTAGCAAGCTATGAGATCCAAAAAACAACCAAAACAGGCCGGAACTAATTAACAGTCCCCATAAAGGGTACAAAGGTATAAAAAGATAATAAAGATCGTAACTGAAGATAAGGAGAGAAAAAAAGAGGGTGGAAAGAAGAAGAAAAATAAAAAGACAACTAGAAAACAAAGAGGGGGCCATTAATATCCCTCTAGCCGTTATTCCCACTAAGGCTAAAATACCCATCACTCCACCAAGACATTCAGTTAGAGGATAACGCCAAGATAAAGGATAGTGACAACACCGCGTTTTCCCCCTAAGAATAAAAAATGAAAGACAAGGAATATTTTCCCACCAACTTAGCTGGCGGTGGCAGTAGTCGCAAAACGACCTTCGAGCCCGGAGTAATTTCTTAGGCATCGTTCCATCAATAGGATGACGGTAAGACCACATATTAGCAAAACTAACTAAAGAAGCTCCTAAGGCAAAACTTAAGAAAATGAGAATAACTGCCATTTTAATTAAAAAGCAAAAGGATTATCTCTTCCACTATTTCCTCCAGATGAGGATGATGTAGCTATAGTATAAGAAAAACCTCGATACTCTTGAAGAAGAGTGTGGAACCGCTCCTCTTCCTTAACCTTCGGAGTAAAGAGGGGATCATCAAGAGAAGGAAGAAATGAAGGGGGATTAACAGCATAGAATGAAAGAGTAATTACTCCTTCTACAGTAGTCGAGGAGGGGTTAGAAGAAGTAAAGTTGAAGCTCAATTTATCAATAACAACTAACGGTTTTATTTTCTCCAGGGTAGAAAGAAAGTGAATTACATTTCTCAACTCACCACTCACTCTTACATCCAACTTCAATTCTTTTACCCCTAAACGCTGGGGTAGCTTGGCTACCTTCTTTTTGTTTACCTTCTTAGCCTGGTGAGGTGCTAAATTCAGGCTATTGCTGGCTATACGGCCAGGAGAAAAATTGAGATCACCTAGCAAAAGATTATTTTCTTTCCCCAACTCGCTCAGGATACTTATGATAAGAGGGGCAGAGTGATAAAGAGGTAATATATCTATACTTTTATTTACTTTTAGATCTAACTGCTGATCATCTATTGTTGAAAGCTGATTGGCTTTCTTTTTATATTTTTTCAGTTCAGATTGGATAATCGATAAACGCTTTCTATCCCGACGATAATTCCTTAGATTAGGAAGGAAAAGAAGAAATAGCAGAGCAAAACCAATCACACCATAGACCCCCCAAAGCAGAAGGACTTTCTTACTTAAGTTAGAAGGATCAAATAACTGGTTATCTTTTAAATTGAAGTTCATTTTTCTTTTTTCCACTCTAGATTCAGAACCAAATTATACAAACCATTAGCATCTCGCTTCACACCATTCATACTTCCTTCTTTAAAACTAGCTAAAGAGGGGGTAGAACGAAGCTCTTTCTCCAGATTTAAAACTTTCACTAGATTAGCCACCCCACAAATCAACCTTTCTTTCTCGTTATTATCCAAGCTTAAACTAATAAGTTGGCAATGGCCAGATTGCTGGGTTAGGTTTAAACTCTTATTTACTAAACTCAACCAATTAAACCGCTTATCTAGCAAAGAAAGGGTAGTCCGAACTGCCAAAGTATAATAAAACTCCTTCTCTTCTACAGCTTCTCTTGCTTTAATGTTCTTTTTGTATTGTTCAATCTGAGCTTGATAAGTTTTTATCCTTCTTACTAAAGAAAAACGGAGTAAAGTACTTAATCCTCCTAAAACAAAAAGAAAGAGGAGTATTCCCAGCGGATACAAGAGAAGTTGAGTTTCCCTTTCAATCTTTTTCTTCTTGGTTGACCGAGCTATGGTTGCAAAGTTTATGGTGGTCATAGGAATTAATCATTATTCCTCATAGCCGAACCTACTGCCTGGGCATAGAAATAAGGATATTTCTTCACTTCTTCAGGCATATTAAGAATAAAATCTTCAAATGTAGGCAAGCTTATTTCTAAGTTAACCTGACTACTTAAATAAACACTCATCCCAGGCAAGGCGGCCCCACCTCCAACTACAATTACTTCTTTGACCTTTTCAGCTAATATCTTATCCTCAAAGAAAGCAATTAAGCGTTTTATCTCTTCTGCTAATTGATCCAGGGCCATTGTTAAAATACCAGCCAACTTGCCCTCAAACTGTTTTTTATCCAAACCATAGGTCATCTTTAACTTATTAGCCTGAACCTCATCTATATTAAGAGTCCGAGCCACTAAACGATCCAAGCTTTGGCCAGAAAGGTCTATCTTCCGACTTATATAAAGCCTACCTTCTTTAGCAATACCCAAGCTAAACTGGCTATGACCTAAATCAATAATTAAGACCGGTTCTTTTTTACCAAAACTAACCGACCGGGCTAAAGCCCCCATTGAGTTTTCCAATACTTCTATAATTAAGCCATAGTCAACGCTTAAATCTAAAATCTCATCAACTCTCTTCCGGGGAACTGCAGCCACAAAAATAAGCTGGCGGACTTTCTTATCCTTCTCCACTTTTCCCAAACGGCTAAAAGAGTAATAAACATCATCCACCTTTAGAGGAAGGTACTGCTCCAACTCGAACTTTAAAGCCTGGTTAAGCTCATAATCAGAAAGAGACGGCATAACTAAAGTCCGACTGTAAATCTCCCCTTCACTCAGAGCAGTATTAATATTATTTCCACCTAATTTATATTTTGACCAGACATTATTCAAAAATTTCTTGGCCTCTTTAATTTCTGCTTGTCGCTTAAGAAACCACTGTAGTTGATGGACTTCCATTCCTCCACTCACCCATTGATATTTCCCTTCTTTTTCCATCAACTGGAGCTGGGCCGCCTTAAAAACCTGTGATCCAAAATCAATACCTATTGCCATCCCTCCTCCTTTTTTTACTATTAGTCAACTTCCAAACTGGTTCCACTATACAAAGCATAATCAAATATGGCTGGGAGGATAGGGAATGATTTAAAGGCTTCCAATCGCTGCACCGATGAATTAGCCGCTTCACCACCGGCCTGAGAAGTAATCTTATACCCCTGAGTTGGGTAGTAATAGTCTCCTGTTTTATCACTTGGAACCGCAAATCCAAGTGGGTGACGAACCTGACCGTTAAAGAGGAATCTTACTCTTAAAAATAAAGGAGTCTTAACAGACGCAAAACGTGAACCAAAACTTATTGAATTTAAACCAAAGTTAATTGTTGCTCGATAAGCAAACCTCTTTTTGCCAAATGTCGTTCGATAAGTTGTACTTCCAACACTTTGAACATTAGTAGAGAAGTTACCTCGACCTTGGGCATCAAAAGCATATCTTTTGGATTTAATTTGATCTCCATCTTTATAATAAAAAGTCACCTCAATACCTGGTTGGTTCTCCGCTGGTGCCCCATTACTCTTAACCCGACCCCAGAGAAGGTCAATACTCCCAACATTGTAATACTTACTTTCGTCTAAAGAGTGGTTCGAGTCGTCATATTGAACTAAGAAAAATTGGCGAACATCATCTTGAGCTAAACCATCAGGAAAAGTAAAAACAATATACTTATTCCATTGAGCCTTTTTGGTAATAACACTAACATTAACATTACCCACATTTATCTGTGTTTCTCCTTGGGTTAAAAAGGCCTGAGGATTATTAAGCACTTTCTCCAATCCAGCTTCTGCTGCCGAAAAGGAACGCAGTTCTTTCTGGGATTCAGTAGAGATCTTAACATCCTTCAAACTCCGCGAGATTAAAGCCAAGACAATAGTTGAAACTACTACTACAAAAAGGAGCCCAATAATTAAAGCTTGTCCTTTTAGTCTCTTTATTGTCATTATTTATAGCATAACGCAGAGCAAGAATAATTGTCAACTTAAACTCCTTATGTTACAATTCTTTTATGTTAACTCTAAAACTAAGGAGAAGCGGTCGAAAAGGACTGCCTTTTTATCATCTAGTCGTTGCAGAAAAAAGATCTAAAGTCTTGGGTAAATTCCGAGACAAGATAGGTTACTATAACCCCCTTGATGAGAAGGATGGCTTTAAGCTCGACCAGAAAAAACTCACTTATTGGTTGTCTCAAGGAGTTATACTAAGTGAGGGCATTAGAAAATTATTTAAACATTTTAAGGTAAAAACAAATGTCGGAACTAACTGATTTTCTCAACTTCCTTATCTCTTCTTTTATTGGAAAAGATGAGTATCAACTCAGCCAAAGCGAAAATAATGGGGTAATTAACTACCAACTCCAGGTAAAGCCAGAAAAGGCTGGTTTAATAATCGGCCGCCAGGGAAGAACTATTAAAGCTATTCGTCGCTTATTACAGATTAAGGCCAGTCAAGAAAAGCTCCATGTTTACCTTCAAGTAAACTCGCCTAACGACCAGAATCAACTTAAAAAGGAAGAAGAAATTCCTTCAAGAGAAGAGGGCAAAGAGCTAAGTAGGAGTGAAGAAAAAGTTCAAGAGCTAGCCGAATTGGTCAACGACTCAGACAATTAATAAGCTCCGCGGCCAGTCAAAACTATCCACGGCGTCCGAAGGAGAATCCAAAGGTCAAATAATAAACTTCGGTTAGCCACATAATAAAGGTCATACTCAATATTTTTCTTAAGAGGCAGATCTTTCCGCCCCAAAATCTGCCAAAGTCCAGTCAACCCTGGTTTAGCTTGAAGACGGATCTTTTGCCAGCGGCGGTATCTATCCACCTCCATCTTCATTTCCGGCCGTGGTCCAACCAAACTCATCTCTCCTTTAAGGATATTTATCAACTGAGGCAACTCATCTAAACTGCTCCGCCGTAGCCAGCGGCCCCAAAAGTATATCCGCGGGTCTTGAGCAGAATGGGGCGATCGAGCTTCCTTTGGTTTCCCTTTCATTGTCAAGAACTTATACATCTTAAAGAGTTTACCTTGATAACCAACTCTCCATAAGCCGATAATCGGCCAGCGGCCACTTTGGCTAAAAATAAAGAATCCTACTACTAACCAAAGAGGAAAGGTAAGGACCAAAAGAAAAGAGGATAAAATAATATCGCCAACTCTTTTCAGCCAGGAGTAGATAGTTGAAGGGGGGGTAAAACTTAAGCGGGGTAGGGAATCATAATAAAGATGCAAACTGGGGTCAGTGAAGATACGAGGAAAAAAATTAAGAGTCAAACTAACCTTTTTAATCTCCGACTGATGCTTCTCCAACCAAGAGAAAATTTCCTCCGGCGAAAGATTAGAATCAGTGATAATTATTTCATCATAACTTTTTTTTAGACTAGAAGGCAGATTAGCTCTAACTTCTATCTTAGGCTGAAAAATAAAGTCAGCCACTAAACTGCGTCTTAATCGGTCACTGACTTGACTCCGGCCGATTATCAAGAATGAGGGTTGGAAGGCTGAGGCTATTTGCTTGCTGATAAACAGGTGAAGAAGAGGTAGAAAAACTAAAAGAAACAACCACCAACTTAGGACTACTATTCGGGAAAAGTCGTACTTGACCAGGTAACTTCCACTCATTAGAAGAATGCCAAAAAGAAAAGCACTCTCCCAAACTCTCCAGAAATACCTCTCCCGTTTTCGCTTAAAGATTAACTGCCAATTGTAGATGCCTTTCAGCCAGCCCAAGAAAGAAAAAAGAAACAATGAACCAAGGAGGAGATAGCCATACATCTCAGGCGGTTGGATAACATCATACCACCCAGTTAAAACCCGCTGGCGAAGGAAGTAGGCAAAAGCCAAACCTAGACTAAGTAACAACCAACCAAGAACCAGAAAAATTCCAACTATTCCTTTTTCTCCTATCTTCATTCTAAGCCTCCAGACTTTTCTCTATTGTCCTCTTTAAACTATCTAGGCTGTAGTTCTTTTTAACCCATTCTAACTCTTTTCGGCGGAACAGTTCTTGCTTTTGAGGACTAGACAATAACTCAACTACTTTATCAGCAGCTTTATCTACCCTCTTTACTACCGCTACTGTTCCTCTTCCAATTTCTAAACCTTCCAAAATATCTTTATGGGCAACAATAGGCAAACCAGCCGCAGCTGCTTGAAGAATTTTATTCCGACTGCCCGCCGGAGTTGTTCCCCAAGCTAAATAAAGACTGGCCTGGCTCAGAAATTCACTCAAGTCTGGTAAATAACCCACAACCCTAACTCCCTTCCAACCAGCCTTCTTCTTCAACTCAACCACTGGATGCGGACCAGCAATAATTAACTCAGCCTGAGGCAGACGATAATGAACTTGAGGCCAAATCTTTTCGATTACTTCCAGGGCTGGGCGGTAGTTTATCGCCTTATCCATTAAACCGGAAATAACTACTTGCAACTTTTTCTTTCCCTTTGTTCTTCCCCTCTGTTTTTTTCTTTTCAAGTCAACTACATTCGGCCAAACCCACACTCTTTTTACTCCAACTTTTTCTTGAAGGTACTGACCGTCCCGCCGGCTGGCGACGATCCAAGTTAAATCGGGATGATTACTCTTGGTCTGCTTTTCCAAACGCTGGTAGGTTAAATACTCATGCCAACCAATCAGTTTCTCCTTCCATCCTGCCACTTGCCGATAGTTTTTGTAAAACAAACTCATAGCATCAGTCGTATCCAAGAGGGTAGGGTAGTAGTTAAGAAGTTGGCCAGCAAAAGCTAGGCTGCGAAGGCGCTTAACGTACAAAAGGTCAGGCTGGACTTTTTGGGCAAATTTTTCCATCTTTTGCTTAACTTCTCTATCTTTAAGAAACAAGTACTCCCAAGGGTAAAAGGGCCAAAGGTAAAAGTTTCGCCAAATCCTTTTCATTCCTCGCGAGAAGGAACACTCAAACAAGAAGTATCCTTCAACCATTCTCTTTACCGACTCCACAAACTTTTTCTCCTCCGGATGGACTAAAAGGCTAAAAAGGTAAACTTGATGCCCTAATTGATTAAAGGCTTTAAGTAAATTCAAGCTGCGAATTCGGTGTAACTCCGACGGCCACGACGGCGTAACCATTAATATCTTCATCCTTCCCTATCTTACCACCTCTATCTCATCCCTTTGAGGTTAACAGAGGTAACCAACCTCGGAGGTTGATTTTTAAAAGTGATATAAATAAAGTATGAGAGTAAAAGCAGGTTTTTTGGTTTTTACTCTGTTAGTTTTAATTGGTTATTTAGCCTTAAAAATGTTCGGCAGTCCTTCGAATACAAATACAAATCTCCAACCAAAATTAAGAAGTTCGCTCATTGTCTCTTCACCAGCCTTTAAGTCGGGGAATTTTATTCCCATCAAATACACCTGCAAGGGGCAGAATATAAATCCACCCTTAGAAATTAAGAATCTACCTCCACAAGCTAAAAGCTTAGCTTTAATAGTTGAAGATCCAGACGCCCCAATGGGGACCTGGGACCACTGGATAGTCTATAACATCCCTCCAACCACTTCTATTGCTGAGGACAGCTTACCACCAGGCAGCAAACAAATTACCAACAGCTTTGGCTATCAAAAATACGGCGGACCTTGTCCACCACCTGGTAATCCCCATCGCTATTTTTTCAAGGTCTATGCTTTAGACGCCATTCTGCCAGCTAACATTTCTACAAAAGCCGAACTTCTAGAGGCTATAGCTCCTCATCTCCTCGCCTCCGGCCAACTTATTGGCAAGTTCGGGAGGTAAGAAAGGGAATTGCTATGAAACTCAATTCTTTGTACGTGACTGTCCTACAGCTCTTTTAATTCCGTGATAGTGAAGGGAATGTTTTAGAAATGTATGAGATGGACTAAGATGGACAAAAAGCCAGAAAAGTTCATTTATTCGGCGGTCTCTAAATCCCGTTCCAAAATCAAAGTATAATTCTTAAAGCCATTAGCTCTATAGAACTTAATAGCTTTCTTGTTTGACGCAGAAGCCTCTACTTTAACTTTACTAATCTTCTTAGACTCACACCATCTAACAAACTCATTCAGCAATTGCTTACCAATTCCTCTAGATCTAAAAGGTTTTAAAATAAACATATTTTCCAGCTCTGCAACGCTAGGTAAATTTCTGTAGGATTCTACTTTCTTAATACCTCCACATAGATAACCAACAATCTCATCTTCAACAACTGCAACTAAAACACAACCATCATTCCTTAAGATTCTCTCTCGAAAATATTTAGTTCCTTCTTTTCCAAAAGTCCAGTTTAAATTCAAAAGAGGATCGTAATCTCTATATTCCTTTTCAAAAAGTTTCAGGTTGAGTTCCTGGACCTTTTCTAAATCATCTATAGTTGCAACCCTAATTGTTACCTTCATACCTGCCTGCACCTTAGTTAAAGTATAATATCCTCTTCAATGATATGCTCGCCTTATTTGTTTCAAAACTTCACTTTAAAAGAACCACTTACCCTAATTGACTCATTAGGTGCTTAACTTGATGACGAGTGGAGGTTACGAGATACTCCGCAACGGGGTTCTTTTCATCTATATAACAAAAACTGTCCAGAAGCAAGCCAGAGATTGCTCGTTCCAAAAGAGCCGCTAAAATCAACCTCTTTTCTTCTTCACCATCCGCTAACGAGTAAATCTCCTCTAACCAGAGTTGGCGTTGATTCTCAATTTGCTGAGGGGTAATCTCCTTCACTTCAGCCAAGCTGTACATAAACCAATGATAGCCGAAAACAGCGTCATAAAAGGGCCACTTCCATTTCCAAAAAAGATTAGAAAAAAGAACTACTGTCCCATCTCTAGCTTTAATCAAATCTTCCACTGAAAAATGTCCATGCTGAAAAACTAGTTTCTCCCTCTGCCAAACTTTTTCCAGTAATCTGGCTGCTTCAAGGGCCAATTGATAATCTTCCCGCGGCCGGCGATAGGGATTATTGGGTTTGATCTTCTCTGCCGTAGCTACCAACTGATCAACTCCTTGCTTTGGCGGGGGCAACTGCTGAGTCCGAGGCAACCAAGGATGATTAAGACAATTCCTTTTGTATGCCCGGTAAAAATTAAAAAACTCCTGAATTTTCTCTCGCGACTGGAGTTGGCCACTAGCCACAACTTTTGGGCCATCTACATACTCAAGGATTAAAACCTCATAGCCCAATTTAGCCTGCCACGGTTGGTGAAAGAATAAATGAGGAGGTCGGATTATTTTTGACCTATTCTGGCGGGAGAACTTCTCAATCATAACCGCTTCAGAAATTCTTGGTCTAGCTGCCTGAATTTTCAAAACAGCTTTTTTCTTCTTAAATGTACCAAGATAGTGAAAAGCCCCGACCTTACCACTGCCGAAATAATCTGAACGCCAAAGGAGCTTTATGGGGATAAAGCCTGTTTGTTTAGCTACTGCCAGGAGAATTTCTTTTTCTCTAACTCCAACATCAACTCCCTGATGAAAATCAGAAAAAGTATCAACTGCCCTGGTCGCACTTCCTTTTCTTCTCACCATCAGTGACTAAGTATAACAAGTTATAAACCCCTTTACATTGCTTGCTTTCTATCTCCAAAAACACCAACTAAACTATCAACCTTTCCAAGGTTAACAGAGATAACCAACCTCGGAGGTTGAATATTTTGGGATATAATATACAACACTAGCAAAATGGTATTATAATAAATGTTATAAGAACAAAATGAGTACCGAGGTAAATAGACCACCATTAAGGGTTGCCCATCAAGAAAGAGTTTGGAATGTACAGAATAGACTAGAACAGTCATCTCTAGAACCTCAAAAACTAATAATGGGGGAGGGTGTTTGGGAAGACCTCTCTCAAATGGCTATTCTTACTGCAGCATATAGCCCAATAGTACAAATAACACTCCCTCTATTAACCCCCTTTGAGATGAAAGAGATGACTGATGGAGAATGGAGGGCATTCAGACAAACTGCTAAATTGTTTAGACAATCTGTTAGAGCATTAAGCAATCCTAATTTAGCTCCAAAAGCAAGAGAAGAATGGCAAAGAAGACAAGATGAAACAATGGAGGCAATTGCAGGTTTCATTCAAATTAAACCAGGCATAGAGATACAAACCTATCCAGACAGAAGGCTTGGTGGAAATGGGAATATACGAACAATAGATGCCTCACCACTAGATCTATCTCAAGAATACTCATCTTCTAGTCCTTCTCCCCATTTCGATTCTTTAGGACTAGCAGGAAAGGTAACAAGGCTCGGCCTCAGTGGATTGGCTGCTGTTAGCCCAACAGTTCCTCCTCATCAACCTGGAACTTACACTGTTCAAGGCCTTCAACATCCTAGAGTTGTTGCAGATGAGATTCCATCAACCCATCAACCCACACCGCAAGTACGAGAGGCAATAAAAAACCTAGCACTACAATTACCAGATGAGGCTATTGAGTTTCTAAAAAAGATCTACCTGAGGAACTAATCAAGATCATTGACGAAGCAATGCAACAAGTTACTCCGACGGCGGAAGCGGCTGGACCAGATGATGGTGAAATTATTAGGCCTACAGAACTATCTGCAGCTTACTTGCGCCAAGGAGACCTCCCCATCCAATTAAGGGCTTTTTTGGAACTTTATGGTATCACGCTTGAGTTTCCAGATGAGATTCAAAATCCCAAAATACCTCTATCTCACCCTCTCGAACTAGAAAAATTGGTACTGCCAAAAGGAGTAACTTTACGGGCAATAAGAGTACAAGTCCAGCTAGGGGACACTTGGGAAAGTCTGGCTTTAAGATACGGTTCTCTGGCCTTCTTAATCCAGGCTCTGAATACGTATGGCGGCAATCCCCAACCACCATCCCCAGGTGATGTTGTAGAAGTGCCACAATTAGTGACTAAAGAAGGAGAAATAATACTACCAAAAGGCATACGTATGCAGGCCCAACGAGGAGATACGTTCGAAAAAATAGCAAAACAAATGAATGTTTCCGTTGAAGACCTGCGCAAAGCCAATCCATTTTTTGGGCCCTGGCCAAATAAAGCTCCTCTTCCTATCAACAAAACTATCAACATTCCTTTTTTAGAAAAAGACGGAAAGATGACCACCATTCTCCCAATGAGTTACACAGTAAAAGGAGATATAACTCCGCAGGAAATAGCAGATATCTTTGGAATACCTGTGGGAGTACTTTATTACTACAATAAAATCACAACCAAACCCAATCAACCTCTCCCCACTGGTCTAGCTCTAACTCTGCCCATGCCAATAGTTTTTAATAAAGAAGACGAAGAAGAAGCGCGTTTTATATTTTCTAATCCAACCAGACTAGACCAATTCTCTCATCCCATCGAAAAGCTTCTAGAAAAATTAACCACTCCTTCTAACACTCCTCCAGTAATAGGTGGGTTAAGTACGCCCACACCAGAAAATGGGGTCAATGGGCAAATCAGCTTAAAGATTGAATTAACAGTAGCCAAACCAGAAACTGTAGCTGAAGTGCTTTATAAACTCGGAGCAACTACCACTATGAGTTTAGGAATCGGCCAGAAGGAAATATTATTGCCAACTGACCAAACTTTGGAAGCCTTCAAGCGACAAAATCCTGATTTAGTTGAAAAGTACCCTGATTTAAACTGGAATACCATCCTCCCATCAGGAACAAGAGTGTCATTTAAACCTACTCGCAGCGACTTTAAGGAAATGCCTTTAAAAGATTTAATAGAAAATGGGTGGAGAAAACTTAGCAGGGGAGGGGTGGCAGAAATAAGTGGTCCCCGTTTGAGATCATTCGATACATCTGATCTTCCTCCAGCCCTACCAGCTCCAATTGTTGTACCTGGTACAGTGATATCTATTATTCCTAGGGAAACAAAAAAAGGACTTCTGAAAAGACTCGTCTTATCTGGAGCAAAAATATATGCTATTTACGGTGCTGTTGCTGCTACAGGATTCTGTCTCGGCTATGGTGCCTATTACCTCGACTCATCGTCTATTCCCAATCCAGAACTAAAACCATCACCACGACAGGCAAAATGGGTAGCTGCTGGATGTCTTACGGCTGGACTATTAGAATATCTCTTTTGGAAGGATGGAACAAAAGTTTTAGTTTCTTACCTCGACTAAGGCTCCCAAAACAGTTTCCTCTATTCCATTTACACTTTAATTCCCAACCGAAAAGAGAGTAGGGTGGAAAAAACCTAAAAGAAGTCTAAGTAAAAATAGGCTTAATGAAAAAAATTAGTTGGTGATTTCGGGGCATACTTTGGGTATTAGGAGGTTTTTATGAAACAGAAAAAAGATGTTCTGCTTGTTATAGTAGTCACATTATGTCTAATACTACCAACTCTTTAGACGGTTCCATTGCTTATTTAAAAACTTTATTACGCATCCATAAAGGTATGAATTTATCCTTACGACATAAAATTACAGATGAGGTTCTGAGAGAATTACCAACTAAAAAATTTCATTAAGTCTAAAA
>JALVIH010000053.1 GCA_027028625.1 bacterium
CGTGGAGAGGTTATGTTTCATTTCTCCGCGTCATCCCGAGCAAGCTGTTTCCCTCTCCCCCGCGTCATCCCGACTTGTCGGGATCTAGCCGATAGGCGCACGAGAGTAATCTCAAGCGTGGGACCTAAGTTCTTTTTGCGCTTCGCTAGATTTTACCCCTACCGAAGGGGGGCCTTCACTTCGCCTGGCGGCTCGTTCAGGATAACTTTACGAGAAGGTTTACTTTATAACTTTACGAACTTTATGAACTTTCTAACTTTACAAACTAAGTTCTAAGTTCCGAGCTCTAAGTTCCGATTATTTTTGACAAGAACGGGGTTTGATGGTAGAAAAGAATAGAGCTTATTAAATGATCAAAGGAGCAGTATGAACAAAACAACTACCTTGCGGACAGTTTTAGTTTTCTTATTAGGTTTGAGTGTAGGATTTGCCTTAACTCAGGTCGGTCATTATTTAGATAGGAAAAAGAGATATTTGTCAATGGATGATTTGACTAAACGGGTAACTAAATATGTTGATGAGGAGATGTTTGAAGGTCGGGTGAAGGTAAAAGTAAGCGAGATGCAGCCTTTTGGGAGTGTGGCTAAGTTTAAGATTCAAATCCCTGGCCAAAACGGCACATATACCTCTTATGTCACTCGAGAGGGTAATCTTCTCTTTCCTCAAGGGTATGAAATAAAGTTTTCAGCCAAACCTACTCCTAAGGCAGGGGTGACTTCTCAGCCTACTCAAAAGCCAGCCGCTACCCCCTCCTCTCAGCCAACCAGCAAACCAAAAGCCAAATAAAACAGGGGAAGGATGAAGGTAAGAACGGATCCTTGGCCGGTCTATTACCGGGACATTCTCCGGGTTAAGAATCCAGATCATAACATTGGCATTGTCACCTTGTGGACTGAACGGGATGTGGTTAAGAAACAACTTGATAGAGTAGGGGTAGATTACAACACTATTGGCAACCTCTATTCTCCTGCCGGCATAAACCATATGATGCGGAATATCTTTGCTAACCCGGTTATCCGTTACCTTATTCTTTGGGGAGCGGATATGTCTTTATCTGGCGTCTCTCTTTTAAAGCTAATAGAGGAGGGTGTAGATCAAGATTATCGGATTAAATCAGCTAATGGAGAAATAGAGAAAACGATTCCTAAAGAAGCAATTGATGAGTTTCGCCAGAAGGTCAAGGTTATTGATATGCGGGGTAAGCCACTTAAAGAAGTGGTCCGGACCATAAAGAGACTCCCTCCGCAAAAACCTTTTAGCCGCCGCCCGAGGCTGTTTCCACCAGAGAAAACTAAAATTAGCACCTGGCCATCAGAACAAACAGGATTTAGGGTCGAGGCCAAAACTGTTGCCCAAACTTGGTTGAGGTTGCTTAATGTTATTAACAAATACGGCCGAATTAAAAAGACCCGTTACTCATCTTCAAATGAATTGCGCGAGGTCTTTAATATGATAGCCGTGATTTCTCAAGAAGATCCGGAAAACACTTACTTCCCTGAATATCTGCCCTTCAGCCAAAAAGATCTTCTTCGTTATTACCCAGAAATAATGACGGCTAGGCGAATTAAGGGTACAGCTTACAATTATGGGGCAAGGATGCGCAACTATCGGGGGGTGGTGAACCAAGTAGAAGAGGTAAAGAAATTACTTCAACGGCGGCCAGACTCCAAAAAGATGCTGATTATTCTTCCTGATCCGGCTGATGACTGGACTCGAGTAGATAAGGGTGATACTCCTTGTTTGACCCAAGTGGTAGGTGGAGTTCAAGACAACAAATTTTGGTTGACGGCCCATTTCCGTTCTCATGATATGTTTAATGCTTGGCCCTTAAACGCCTTTGCCCTGCGGAAATTACAGAAGGAGATTGCTGACGCTGGCGGTTATCCTTTGGGTAAGATGACGATTATCAGCCACTCAGCCCACATTTATGCTGATGATTTTAAGACGGTGGAGGGGTTACTAGAGAGATGGTATCTTAAGGAGCTGAAGTATCCTAAAGGGTATCGTTTTGAGCCGGATCCTCGAGGCAACTGGTTGATTCAAGTGACGGAAGATAAAACTGGCCAGAAAGTAATCCGAGCCCAGCTCTTTAGCCATGATATGAAAACCTTGATTTGGCAGACAGAAGGGAAACGAGCGATGGATATTTATTATCAGATTGCTGACTGGGACTTAGTAGGTTTAACTTCCCAAGCGGCTTATTTAGGAGAAGAACTAACTAAAGCAGAAATAGCTATTAAACTGAATCTTCCTTACGAACAAGACAAGCCGTTGAAGTTGGAGGTTGGAACTTAGTTTGTAAAGTTAGAGAGTTCATAAAGTTCGTAAAGTTATAAAGTAAACCTTCTCGCAAAGTCATCCCGACTTGTCGGGATCTAGCCGAGGGCGCAGGGGATTGGAACTAGGAGCTAGGTAGTTAGAACTTGGAACTTGGAGCTTAGAACTCAGTAAGAAAGAAAACACCAAATCACAAATACCAAGGACACAAACCCCCATTGATTAGGGGCAGGCAGTATCCAAATTCCAACAACCAAATAGAACCTTTTTTAGGGAATCATCCCGAGGAGTTGGGGGGCAAAGGGCCTCCAAAAGGGTAATGTAAATACGCCCCTTCACCCTACAAGGGAAAATATTCATTTCTAAATCTACCCTCCTTGATCCTCGACCTCTAGGTTGGGGAGGTTTATTGATATAAGGTCCGAATCATTTGGCCTCCAATCTTTTTTGCAACGACAGGGGGAGGAGCGGAACGTCCATAAATTGATAAATCATAAATTTTTTCTTTCCCTTGTTTCCTTATTTTATCTGCTAAATCCCAATAGTCATCAAACACCACTGTATCTCCCTCTCTCATCCCCTCCCTCAGAGCTGAGGATGTATGCAGTAATCTTAAAGCTTGCATCTTAGGGGGCAGGGGAATACTGGAAAGCTCTATATTTGCTCTCCTTAAGTCCTTATTTATAATTCTCTCAACAGCCTCTCTTGCTGTAAGTTGTTTGGGTTCGTTGATACAATCAGAACAGACCCAATACCAAACATAACTACCATTCAAATCCATAGTAGAGGGCAAAACCCATTCTCCATTTTTATTTACCTTACTCCTGTCTTCACGGAACACCGCTACCACTCCCTTACTGAGTCCAAGTTTCTCTCTAATTAATTCTAAACTTTTTGCTGGAATCTCTCCACCTGGGACTGTCTTTAAAACATTTTTCCACTTTGTATCAGACATAAACATAAAAGGAGATAAGCGTACTAGTGCTTCTTTGAGTGAAGAGTCATCTGACATATTCTGTAACATATCTATTACCTCTTTAGGAGGCATTTCTGTAAAACTAACTAGCGGAGCAGAAAGATTATGAGCCCTTTGTGCATATTTTTCCCACTCTTCATCATAGCTTTCACCAAAAACATAACCTTCCCTAACCAAAACAGGCAATAATCCAATACTAACAGTGGGAGTAAAGGCCTCTGGTGACCAATACTTTTTATTCGCTTTATCTTCATATACAGCTGCAGCCAATATATTAAACTGGTTAGATACACCTAAATGTATAAGTTCATTAATTACCGCCTGTCTTGCTTCCTCTAGCACCCATGTTCCCTGTTCTCTGAGTCGCCGTGAAATTCCAAACATTCGATCGGTGAGTGCTGCACCAACTGTTCCTACTCCCCACTTTAAAACTTGCCTCCTACTTACCGGTTTATCCCACCAACTCTTTCCTTCACTTCTATCTCTAGTCATTTTTCCTCCTTTAACTTTCTAACTATTTTTATTTTACCTAAAACCACAAAAAAACAATACATAGTCTTTCTTATATCCTTCTTTGTTTTTACAAAATTCTGAGTTCCAAGTTCTAATTATCTAGTTCCTCCAACCTAGCTCCTAGATCCTAGTTCCAGTATCCAATCCAGGTATTGATGGAGGAGAGAAGAAAGGGTAAACTTAAGGGATGAAAGGATTTAATTTAGAAGATCTAAATCAGGAGCAACAGGAGGCTGTCCGTTGGTTTAATGGGTCAGCGGTTGTTTTAGCTGGGGCAGGTTCAGGTAAAACTCGATGTTTAACTTACCGAGTGGCTTACTTGATAAAGGAAAGGAATGTTAAACCGGAAGAAATAGTTTTGTTAACCTTTACTAATAAAGCAGCGAATGAGATGCGCCAGCGGGTTTATCAGTTATTAGGGTATCAAGTCAAGTTGGGCTTTGTTGGTACCTTCCATAGTTTTGCTGCCTGGCTTCTTCGCCGCTTTGCCCCTTGGCAAGGAAGGAGCAAGGGTTACCTTATTTTTGATAACCAGGATAGCAAAGTCCTAATCCAAACCTTAATTAAAAAACTCAAGCTCACTCAATTAAAGCCAACCGAAGCCCTTTATTATTTAGGTCTGGTTAAACGCCAATTTTTAGGGGAGACAGCCTATCTTAAAGATAATAATCCCAAAAAGGAAGCTATTAATCAACTTTATGAGGCCTATCAGGAAGAACTGAGGAAGAATAATGCTTTTGATTTTAGCGACCTTCTTTTAGAAAGTTATTTTCTTCTTAGTAGGAAAAAGGAAACACTCCAGCAAGTGGCGAGTGAGTACAGTTATTTCCTAGTTGACGAGTATCAGGATACTAACAATATTCAGTACCAACTCCTTCATTTATTAACTAAAGAAAAGAAAAACGTTTTCGTGGTGGGTGATTTTTCTCAATCTATTTATTCCTTTCGAGGGGCAGATTATCGGAATATCAATCGATTCCTAAAGAATTATCCTCAGGCTAAGATCTTTAAGTTGCCTCTCAACTACCGCTCTTATCCAGAGATTTTGCAAGCAGCCAGTGAGGTGATAAAGAATAATACCACCCATCCAACTCTCAACCTTCTCCCCACTCGACAGGGTAGGGGGAAGATAATTCTTTTACCCGCTGTTGACGCCCCTCACGAGGCTTTGGTAGTTATCCGCCGAGTCATTGAACTCTTTTCCGATGGGGTTGATCTTGATAAAATGGCGGTTCTTTATCGAACCCATAATCAGGCTCGTTTATTTGAAGAAGTTTTGATTAAGGCTAAGCTGCCTTATCATATAGTTGGAGGTTGGCGTTTTTTTGAACGGAAAGAAATTAAGGACCTTCTCTCTTATCTTCGTCTTTTCTATAATCCAAACGATGAAGTTGCCTACAAGCGCAGCCTGCGTTTGGGCAAGCGGCGGTTAACTGCTTTTCTTAATTGGTTGTCATCAGTTGACCGTAATCAAGAAACGGCTGCTTTGTTGGAAGAGATAATTAAGGTTACTAATTATCGCCAGCTGTACTCGCCTCTGGTTCCGGAAGATAAAGCCCGACTGGATAATATTGATGAGCTTCTCAACTTTGCTAGTGAGCATCCGCGAATAGAAGACTTTTTCCAACAGGCAAGTTTATTAGGGGCTAGTGATGAAGTCATCAATCACCGCCATCAGACCCAAAAGGGCAAGCTTAATTTAATGACTGTTCATGCCGCTAAGGGTTTAGAATTTGATGTAGTTTTTTTGACTGGTTTAGAAGAAGGTATCTTTCCTCATTCTTTAACTCAAAATTTGGAGCAGTTGGAAGAAGAAAGGCGCCTTTTCTATGTTGCTTTGACTCGGGCTAAAAAGGAACTTTATCTCAGTTATGCCGGTCGGCGAATGTATCAGGGCAGCTATCGGAATCAATTTGTTTCCCGTTTTGTTAATGAAATTCCTAATGAACTTATTGAGGTAGAGGAGATATAGAAGATGAAGTTAAGTTATAGAAAAGCTGAAGAGAAAGAAAAAGAGGTTTTTAATAGCCTGGTTACTCACCCCCTTCAGCTCTGGGAATGGGGTGAGTTTAAACAACGGCGGGGGGTTAAAGCAATCCGCTTGGTAGGAATAGATAGCCAGGGGGTAATTAAACGAACCTTACAACTCTTTGTTCATCCTTTGCCTTTGGGCCAGGCTCTTCTTTATTATCCCCGGGGAGGGAAAATTACTTTGGAAGAGATGGAACTTCTTAATCGATTAGCTAAAGGAAAAGGTGCTTTTTTAGTAAAACTAGAACCGTATCTGCCAGCAACTAAAGAAAATAAAGAATATTTTAACTCCTTGGATAGTAATTTCCCCCTTTATTTTTCTTCCCAACCTTTGTTTCCTGAGTACACTTTGCGGCTAGACCTTAGATTAGGTAAAGAAAGAATATGGAAAAATTTACATCCTAAAACTCGTTATAACATCCGCCTGGCTGAGAGAAAAGGAGTAAGGGTAGTTGAGGACACTACTGAACAAGGAGTGGCTGATTTTGTTAATCTGATGATAAAAACTAATAAACGGCATAATTTTCTGTCACACACAAGTGATTATTATTTTGATTTATTTAGAGTGTTTAGAACAACAAAAGTAATCAAAATTTTGAAAGCAGTTTACCAAGATAAAACCATTGCTGTTTGGTGGTTATTTGATTGGAAGAACATTCTTTACTATCCTTATGGTGCTTCGGATTACTTATACCGCCGTCTGATGGCTTCAAATTTATTAGCTTGGCGGGCGATAGAGTATGGTTTGAAAAGTAAAAAGGAAATCTTTGACCTCTGGGGGGCGGCTCCTCCGGGAGCGGCGGCCAATCATCCCTGGGCTGGATTTACCCGTTTCAAACTCAGCTATGGAGCTAAATATTGGCAAACGATTGGCAGTTGGGATTTGGTTCTTAACCCTCTTAAGTACCGTTCTTTTATCTTAGCTAACCGTCTGCGGAAGTTTCTTCTTAAAATTAGAAGCCGTTTCTCGCTTTAAGAGTTAATCATAGATTGGATCGCTCTTTGGAAAGCTGGTTGCTGGGGGGTCAGAATCCATACCTTTTCACCGAAAACAGTTATTTGGCTTGGTTGAAAAACCTTGGCGGTAGGGGTAAAGCTATAATTTTTAATTTCTATTGGCTGATGGTTTTTAAGCTGATTTAATCCTAAT
>JALVIH010000054.1 GCA_027028625.1 bacterium
CGCCATTAAAGTTAAGATTTTAAAATTTGATTTGATTAAAAATTTTAAATTAAAAATTGTTCAAGAGGATTCTCCTAAAAGTTGGGGTATTGCTGGGGATGAGGATGGCATTCCTCGGGCCAACTGAGGAGAATAATTTTAGTTGGGAGGGCGGGGCGATGACCAAGTTGCTTTCTAACATTGGATAAGGATTAGAAACTGTTGTTAAGGCCCAAAATAGCCGCAATTTTGGCGTTTTTATGATTAAATTACCATCTTTATTAGCCAGCTGAAAAAGATAGTCTTGGCTAAGGTAGTCTTGGTCTAAAGTAATGACTTGGTGAAGGCGATATTTGTGCCGAAGGTCGTTTAGGAGAGAGTAGTTCTTCTGGTTCTCAGGCAGGACAAGAAGGTCAACCTTTCTTTCCCAGGGGTAGAGAAGTTGGGAGAAGAAAGGATAACACCCTCCATTGAGTTTTGGGAGGATGATTATCCTCCGATGGTGGGAGTAAAGGCTGACCGCTTTGAAGTTGGATTGAAGAGAGATGCGGATCTCATCTTGAGGCAGGAGGGGAGTAGTGAATAGAGTGATGATTAAAGGGAGAGAAAAAAGAAGAATAGCTCCTTTTGAGTAGTCTTGCTCAGGAGAAGATAAGGAAGAAGGTCTTTTTCTGATAAAACGGAGGAGGATAAAGAGGAAAAGGTAATAGCTTAAGAGAAGGGGGTAGTTAAGTTTTTGCCGGAGAGTTAGCCAGTTAAGATGAGAGGTAAACTCCACCACCTTAAAGAGATAATTGGCTAGCAGCCAGAGGAAAAAACTAAAAAGATGGGATAGGGGATGCCAAGGGAGAAGGTAATAAAAAAGAAGGGCAGCTCCTCCTATGGTGAGAGGAGGAATGGTCCAGAGGATGAGGGCATTAGCCAAGAAGGTGATTAGATTCCAACGGCCAAAGTAAAGGCTAATTAGAGGCCAAGTGAAGATTTGGGCAGCGAAGGTTACTCCTACATCCTCGCGAATTACAGCAGGGAGGAAATGGAGGAAGTTGATTAGGTGTTTAGCCAGGACAATGAGGCCTAGGGTGGAGAAAACAGAGAGTTGGAAAGAGAGGGAAAAAATAAGAGATGGGTTAAGGATGAGGAGAAAAAGGATAGACAGCAGAAAGATATAGCCAGAGTTGGTTTGGAGATGAAAAAGTTGGCCAAGAATGAGAAAGCTAGCCATAGTAGCCGCTCTTAAAACAGGTGGTTGGAGGCTGATAAGAAGAGCGTACAACCAGATGAAGCCAAGAGTGCCAACTAAAGCATACTTTCGGGGGAGGAATAAGACGAAGAAGTAAAAGAAGATGCCGAAGACAAGCATCACATTGAAACCAGAGGCGGCGACGATATGAATGGTCCCTGTCTTGAGGAACTTAGACTTGTATTCTCGAAGGTCGGTTTTTTGGCCGAAGATTAACCCCTTCATCAAAGCGCTGGTCGGCCAAGGGAAAAGATTGTCAAGCCTCTCAGAGAACTTGGAGCTTAGCTTGTTTAATTCCTGCCAGAAGAAAGCAAGTGGAGTCTCCCTTTCAGCCGAGATGTTAACAAGAAATCCCTTATATTTAGTTTCGTAGACGCCTTTATCAAGAACAGCGTCGATATAGACGCCTAACTGGTAATTGTAACCAACCTTTATTGATGGCAGAGTGGTCTCTTTTGAGGCTTGAATGTAGATATTTTTATACCAAAACCCTGAGGTGAGAGGATAGTGGAAAGTGTACTTGAGCTGGTAAGTTTGGCCAACTTTAAGAGTGGGCGGACGGCTGCTAAGTAAACGGTAGAAGAAGAGAGAAATAAGAAGGAGAATAAAGAGATATACCCCTTTAGACCAGCCGCTTTCGCCTACAATGATATCCTTTTCTTGATTATCTGCCATACCTTTTGGCTGACGATGCCTTTTTGGAGAAGTTCTTCTGGCCGGGAGTAGGGGCGATTGTTAATAATTTTTTGGGCTGTAGTTTTTCCTATCCCTGGCAAGGCATCCAGTTCTTCCAAGGTAGCGTAGTTTAGGCTGATTTTGTCAGAGATCAACTTTCTCCCTGGTAAGCGGAAGGGGATGTAAACTTTTTCTCCATCTACTAGAAAACGGGCTTTGTTAAGAGTAGAGTCAACCCAGTAGATGTCAGCTCGACTGTCTAAACCACCAGCCTTGGCGATTAAGTCGACTACTCGGTCTCCCTGCTTACAGGTGTACACCCCAGGATTTTTGACAGCTCCACCGATATCAACGACGATCGGCTTAGCTGAGGCTTTATGGGTGGAAGAGGAAAGGGAAGCGGATGATAGCCAGAGGCCGTAGGAGAAGGAAAAGATGGCTAAGATAAAGAAAATAAGGCTTATTTTATCCTCTCTTAGGCGGTTAAGGAAATCTTTGAGGGATTGGGAAAGGTTGGAGATCTGAAGATGAGTCTTTTCTATCCGTTCCAGTTCCTCAATTCCCCCAACCATAGGTAATTATAACAGTTGGAACTAGGAACTGGGGGGTTAATTTAAAATTAATTTAAAATTTGAAATTTTTAATTTTTATTCAAATCAAATTTTAAAATCTTAATTTTAATTATCGGAACTCAGTTATCAGAACTCAAAACTCAGTAAAAATAACCAATTTCCAATGATCAATTTTCAATTTTCAAACAATTTCCAAATCTTAATGACCAAAAAACAGAACTTAGGACTCAATTAGTTAACGAGTCATCCCGACAAGTCGGGATGACTCTAAGAGAAGGTTTTGGATTTGGGTCATTGGGATTTGTTTGGATACTTGGGATTTGTGACCTGCCTGCCGGCAGGCAGGTTTGGTGCTTTTTTCCAAGTTCTAAGCTCCAAGCTCTAAGATCTGAGTTCCGAGCTCTGAGTTCTAAGTTCCAAGATCTGAACTCTAATTATAGGAATATTTATTGAAGATTCGCTCGGGTTGGTGTGTTCTAATTTTATAGGATATTAATTTTATTGCCTGCGTTAGCGGATGGAGGTGATTTGATAGAAATAATCATAATTCCTCTAGTATTGGATCAAGATAGAGGTTATCTTAAAGAGCAAAAATTGTAGTTTTGAGTATTTTGAGTAAAAGTTTACAACAAAATTATCACTAAAGTATCTGTTTATATTTCTTCTTAAATTGTTCTAGTATGTGCAGAGTGTTAATTGCTCTATTGTAGCTCTTTTATAATTCTTATAGTTATTGTTAGAAGAATAAAAAAGCAGTTGAGTAGTCATTTCGAGGTAGTGAACTATGGGAATCCTTAATAAAAAGGATATTAGTGGTTAAGGTCTTAGGGTTATAGGAACAACAGACAAAAAATGATTAAGAAACAGCTTGAACAAAGGGGGTTCTGTTTTATCACTCAAATATACTTAGTGCTAATTTTACTAAAAAGACAAAAAGGCTTATGTATAGGTATAATTTTTAATGCTTCTCGAGAAGGTTAATTTACTTCTTTTGCTTAGAAGTCTTCAGGTGATGGAGAGCTTGGAGAGCGGCTGAGTAATCAGGTTTAAGGGATAAAGCTTGAAGGACATATTTCTTTCCTAACTCTTTTTGGCCCATCATTTCGTAGATAACTCCTAGGTTAAAAGGAAGCTTAGGATCGGTGGGAGCTTTTTGAATCATTGTTTTAAGGTCGGCAACTGCTTTTTGATAGTAATTGGGATTGAGCATTGCCAAGATAACTTCTATCTTCACCTTTGTCTTCTTATACTCCAAGTTGGTCGGCGAGGTTGAGATAGCCTGATTAATGAGGTTAGAGATAAGCGTTTCATTGGTCTGAATCAAACTGTTGAGTTGTTGGACAAGAGGTTGAATCCTAAGTTTTTTATTAGATGAACTGGTAGCCAGATAAGAAGATAATTCCTTCTCTTTAGCGTAGTATCCTAAGGTTTGGTAACTGAGGGCTAAAGCTAAGCGAATCTTGTAGAGAGGGTGGTAAGGAGAAAGTTGAGTTGCCTTAAGGAAGTAATTAATAGCCTGAGGATAGTAGCGACTTTGGAGGTATTTATTTCCCTTAGCTAGAAAATAGTCAGCCCGCCACCAATTGATGATTAGATGAAGAATTAAAATAGTGCTGACTAGAATGATGAAATAAAAAAGCTTACTGCTGAGTTTAGAGAGAGAACTGAAGAGAAGAATGTGAGGAGGGTTCTCAGTTCGGCTAAGGCTGAGAAAAACAGCAGGGTAGAGGTAAAAGAGAGTGGCTGTAGGAACGACACTAAAACCAAAGAAATTAGTAACTAAGAAACCGGTGTAACCAGCGACAAACGAGGGGGTGTACTCATTAGGGTCTTTTAGGAAATAAAAGTAACTAGCTCCGATGAGAAGAAGGTAGCTTAAAAAACCAATGAGTCCGGTAGTGACTAGAAAGTTTAAATACTCATTATGGGCTTTGTTGTAAATGTAGTCCCACTCGGAGGTTAGGTTATGTTCCTTAGGCCTGGTTAGGTAATAGTTGAAAGCAAAAGTTTCCACTCCAGTTCCTAGGAGAGTATTTTTCCAATTCAGCCTCCATAATTTAATTCCCCCTTGCCAGACAATCTCCCTTATTTTAGAGGAAGGGGTTATCTTTAATGAAGTTCTTTTTGAAGAAGAGCTAGTTTTTACTTGTTGAGAGTGTTGGCTGAGATGTAAAGGATGAGGGAGGAAGGGGTTCCAGATGAAGACACTGAAAAGAAGGGTTAAAACTAAAGATAAGATTAAGAGGTTTTGGTTGCTGGAATCAAATGGTGTTTTAGTTTTTCTTTTAAAAAATACTGATAGTTTAGCTAGGCCAAGAATTACTAAACTAGTTAGAAGGCCTAGAAAACCTGATCGAGATTTAGAGAAAAAAAGAGCGCTTAAGAAGAGAGCTAGTAATAGTATTTTTATATACTTTGATACCCTCTGATAGCCTTTGATATAGTTATAAGAAACCATAAAAAAGGCTAACAAAACGAAGCTAGCTAGCCAATTGGGTTGCCCAAGAGTAGAAAAGACCCGGTTTTTAACATCTTGGACCCAATAAGAAGCGTCGATACCTAAATGCTGTCCTAAAGCATAAGAAGAAACTAGGAATAAAGAGAGGAGGGTGCTAAATATAACTTTTTGGCTATCCTTTTTAGTCATCCAGGTAAGATAAGCGGTAAAAAGAAGAAAATAAGCTAGAGAATGGAGGAGGGACTGATGAAAGCGGGAATAGTAGCCCCAAATTGAGAGGTATTTGTCAGATGAGGTAATTGTTGAGATGATTTGAGTTATAAGAAAGAAAAGATAGAAGTAAATTAGAGGATGCTTAGAAATAATTAAGCGTTTCTTTTCCCACGAGGCTAGGAGCCAAATGGCCACAATGATGGTTGTCAATAAGAATAGAACGATTGTTTTATTAAACTCAAAAAGTTCAAAGTTATAAGGGCAGAAAACTAGAGGTGTAAGGAAAAAAAGAATAATAAATGCCCAACTAATTAGTTGATGGGCGGAGAGCTTCATTTTTATACTTTTTTGATATACTCGCCACTTTTAGTATTAACTAAGATTTTGTCTCCTTTATTGATGAAGAGAGGGACTTTTATCTTGTATCCAGTGGAGAGAGTAACCTCTTTAGTGGCTCCGGAGACTCGATCGCCTTTAATTCCAGCTTCGGCCTGGATGACTTCTAGGGTGACTTTGGCTGGGAAACGAATGTTCAGAGGTTTGTCTTGATAGAAAGCAACTTGGTACTCTGTGTTTTCAATTAGAAAATATTTTTTCTCGCCTATTAAATGAGCTGGAATTTCGTACTGGTCGTAGGTTACCTGATCCATAAAGACATAGTTTGACCCATTTTGATAAAGATAAGTAAGGGTTTTATTATCGACATAAATTTCCTTAACGTTCTCCCCGCTGCGGAGAACCTTCTTTACCATCTGGCCAGTAGAGAGGTCTTCCAGTTTCAAGCGGACAACAGCGGCCCCCTTACCTGGACTGTAGAAATCCTTATCTAGAACCATATATGGCTTATTGTCTATCTCAATAAAATTTCCTTTACTGAGAGCTACCGCCCGAGTCATAAAGTTATTATACCCTAATACGGAACCCAGAACTTGGAATAAATCACACTCCCGAAGAGTGATAAATCACACTTCGGGAGAGTGATGAGCTTAGAACTCAGAGCTCAGTTTATAAAGTTCATAAAGTTTATAAAGTAAGCCTCCTTTTGGTATTGTTCTGAGCGAGCTGTTTCCTCCTCTCTGTGTCATCCTGAGGAGCTGAGGCGACGAAGGATCTAGCCGATAGGCGCATGAGTGTTTACTCAAGCTTGGATGCCAGCGACTTTGCGCTTCGCTAGATCCTTCACATTCGTTCAGGATGACTCGTTAACTAACTGAGTTCTGAGTTCTAAGCTCCAAGCTCCAATTATTGATAACTAGGCTAGAGTAGTGCTATATTTAATTTAGAATGACGACTTTAGAGAAATATGTGGATTACCATCTTTTTCTTCATGCCATTTTCTTTATTGCTATTTCCATCCTAGTTTATTTCTGGTCCATCTCTCCTCACACCTCTTATTACAGTCTTCAGCTTTCCCTTGTTTTCTTGATCATTTATTTTTTAGTTCTTCGCCTGAGCCATAGAATCAAAACAGTTCATCCTCCAAAATATCAGCCGCTTTTTGAGGCACACTACCAGCGATTAATTGATATATCATTGGTAGGCGGCCTGACTCTTCTCTTAGTTGCTTCCACTGGAGGGGTGGTTTCCCCTTGGTTCTTTTTGATATATTTTTATCTATTTAGTGTAGGTTTGTTACTAGAAAAGGAAGCTGTAGCTATCTATACCTTAGTTATTTTCCTCTTTTTTAGTTTTCTTCCCTTAGAGGGGAGCTTGAAACATTACTTCATCCGCCTTTTTTCTCTGCTTCTAATAACTCCCTTAGCTTATTATTTGAGTTACAAATATGAGGAAGTTGCTAAACTACGGAAAAATTATCAACAACTAGCCAAAACAGAGACAAAAGTTGAGGATCTGTCTTTATTAGGATTAGAACTTAAAATTAAACCTCTTCTGGTAGCTGCCATCGACAAATTAACTACCCTTATGCCTCAGTTTAATCCCCAAGAGAAGGAGCTGGTAGGAGAGGTAATCTCTCTTAACAAATCTGTCCTTAAGGAAATTGAGGAGATAACCAAAGAAGTAGATACCCTTGGGGATAAGATTTGATGACTGTATAATAGATTATGTTTAAGTTTGGACCGCGGTTAGCTCTAGATTTTGGCAGTTGTAAAAGTCGCTTCTACCTAGCAGGTAAAGGAGTAGTAAGAACCGAACCCACCCTTTTAGCTGTAGATGAAAATAATCGTGTTTTAGCCTTAGGAAAAGAAGCTGAAAAAATGTTAGGAAAGACGCCGACAGATATTCATCTTTCCAAACCAGTTCAACGAGGGAAGATAACTGACTATAATCTAAGCCGATTATTCCTTAGTTACTTTTTTAAACTCCTGACATCGGTAAACTGGTTTATCAAACCAGAGGTTCTTATTCCAGTTCCAGCCTCTTTAACACCTGTGGAGAAGACTGCCTTGATTGAGGCTACTTTAGCCAGTGGAGCTCGAGTGGTTCATCTAGTTAACCAACCCATAGCCGCCGCTTTGGGTTTACAGATACCCTTAGCTGAACCTCAAGGAAATCTAATCCTTAGTTTTGGTGGAGGAATAAGTGAGATAAGCTTGATTTCAATGGGAAATGTTATTGCAGTTCGCCGAGCTGAATGGGGAAGTGGAGATATAGATCAGGCTATTGTAGATCATTTTTTGAAGAAGCATAAGCTTATAATAGGCCAAAAAACAGCTGAAAAGATAAAACTTACCTTAGGCTCGCCTCTTCCTTTGACTTTGGCTGAAAAAGAAAATTTAAAAAAGGCAAGCAAGGAAGATCTCTTATTTATTGAAGGAGACAAACTTTTTATGGAAGTAGGGGGTCGGGATGAGTTTACTGATCTCCCTCGACGAGTAAAAATCTCTGCTGATGAAATATCTCAGATTATTGCCAGCCAAATGGAAGTTCTTCTCAAGATAATTACTGAAATAATGCATGATATTCCACCTGAATTGATAACTGATGTTATGGATAAAGGCATAGTTATTATTGGTGGTGGAGCCCTCCTCCGTCACTTAAGCGAGTTTCTTACTTCTCGAGTGGCTATTCCTTGTTATCTGGCTGATAATCCTGAGTTGGTTATCATTCGTGGAAGTGGCCAGATTGTGGAGAACTTAGATTACTTCAAGGCGGTTTTAAGTTAAAATATAGAAAATGAAGATTGTTCACCAACGAGTTATTATTGCCTTCTTTTCTCTAGCTTTATTAGTGAGTCTTACTGTCTTGGGAGTTAAGTTCCTTCAAGGTTATCGTTTAGACATCAATAAGAAAAAAATAAAGTTGACTGGGTTGTTGGTGGTTAAAAGTCAACCTTTGGCTGCTCAACTCTATCTTAATGGTAAGTTGAGTGGAGCGACTGATCTCAGCCTAAGCTTACCCAGTGGCGAGTATGAGGTCAGTCTTAGCAAGCCTGGTTATCAGTCGTGGAATAAGAAGATTATTATTAAAAACGGTTTGGTTACCCAGATAGTAGCTACTCTTTGGCCCCTTTCTCCTGATTTATCAAAAATTACTTATGCAGGAGTCCTCAAACCAGTTCTCAGCCCCAGTGGCAATGAAATTGCTTATATCCTGCCAAATTCTGAGGCCATTAATAATTGGCAGCTTCAACCAGGAGTGTATATTCTCAGCTTATCGCCTCGGGGGATTTTAAGTAAGAAAAAATCGCAGCTGATAGCCAAAAACTCCTCCACTGTTAATTTTGGGAAAGTAGAAAAACTTATCTGGTCTCCTGATGGCTCTAAGATTATGGCTATATTTGCTAACCAAGTCTTTCTTCTTTCGACAACTTCCTGGCAGGATAATTTCCCTCTTTTAGACATTTCTTACCAGAAGAAAAGCATCCTTAACTTATGGCAAAAACAAAAAGAAATTCAGAGAAAAGCTCTCTTCGAAAAAATCAAGCCACCTCTTTCTTCTGTTCTAGCCGAAAATATTGAGTTGATCGATGTTTCTTCTGATGACAACCTCCTTTTTTATCAGGCGACGGGGAGCGCCCAATTAAAGCCGGTTATTAAACCTCCCTTACCAGATTATGGTCACTTGCCAGAGAACAGAAAGTTAGAAAAGGGGGATTATTATGTTTACGATATTAAAAACGATAAAAATTATCTAGTTTTTCCTCAGCAAGAGGTGGAAAAAGAGACCAAGTTTTGGTGGATGGCCGATTCCCAACACCTTCTTATTGGCCAAAAAGGAAAGGTTTCGGTGATTGAGTATGATGGAGGTAACCTAACCACTGTCTTTACTGGGGCTTGTGAACCAGATAATATATTTCCTGCGCCAACTGGGAAAGATATCATTGTTTTGACATCCCTCAATCCAACCCAGACCAATTTCTACAATCTTTATAACCTCAGTTTGCGCTAAACTTTGACTTTTAAAAACAAGATTAGATAATAAGAATATGAAGTGGTTACCTGTACAGCTGGATTGGAGGGTAGGGGTGAAGCTGGGTAGCTGGTCCACCACTTTTCTAACAGGGAAGAGAACTAGGAAGGTGCCGACAGTAGTAGCTTATGACAAGAAGCAAAAGAGAGTAATTGGGGTAGGAGAAGCAGCTAATCAGATGTGGGGGAAGACGCCTCCAGACATTTCGGTAATTCGTCCTTTAAAAAGGGGAGGAGTGGTAGAACCAGAGAAGATGTTGGCTTTTTTAGAAAACAACCTTTCCCATCTATATCTAGATTCTTCTGTTAAATCATTATTTCAGTTAGACTCTACTGCTTATGTTAGTTATAGTCCTCATATAAGTGTCGTTGAACAACGGTTTTTAAGCAAATTGTTTCAGAGAATAGCTTTTAATAAAGTATTTCTTCTAGATAAGCTTCTTCTGGCTTTAATTGGTATGGGAATAGATGTTTTCTTGCCTAAGGGTTTTCTTCTTTTATATCTCGGTAGCCAGACCAGTTATATTACTCTTTTTTCTCTAGGGGGAAAGGTTTTTGAGTACTATCTTCCTATAGGAGGTGAGGACATAACCGACGCTTTCGTGTCTTACCTCCGTCGGCGTCACAGCCTTCGGGTAAGTTGGCAGTCTATGGAGGAACTTAAAACCAGATTGGGAGAAGAGAAGGTTTTTCTCGTGTATGGATATGATTTAGAAAGGCGAAAGATGAGAAGTGTTCGTCTAACCCAAGAGGAGATAAAGGAAGTCTCCTTTTCAGTCTTAGGGGAGGTTATAACTAAACTCCGTTTTAGTTTTAACCAACTTCCCCCAGAGTTTGTGGGTGATGTAAATAAAAATGGCCTATTTTTAGCTGGAGGAGGGACATTAAGTTTAGGTTTAGCTAGCTTTCTAACTGATGAATTTAAGGTTGTAGTTAATACTTTTGCTCATCCGGATGACCTGGTTGGCCAGGGTTTGAAAGAAGTTTTAGCTCGGCCTGCTAAATATGAAAACTTTTTTCTAAGGTTTTAGGAGGAAAATGAATCTTTATCTTAAATTTCTTTCAACTCGAAAGAAAAGGTTACTCATCAGTAGCTTAGTTTTTCTCTTCTTTCTAGCCCTTTCGTGGCCGAGAGAGCGGTCATCTTTTATTTTTCTTATCCGGCCTAGCAGTTGGCTGGAAAAAGAGGTGGCTGCTTATAAGTTTTTGTTAACCAAAAAAGAAGCTTTAGAGATAGAAAATGAGAAACTAAGGGAAAAATATCATTCCCTTCTTGGTAGTTGCCATATCCAGACCCCGGCTCCCCAGCTGGCAACTTTTTCCAACCGCCTGGGTAAGAATTATCTTTCGGCTCAGGGGAAAATAATAGTTATCCGGGGAGGGAATGTGGTGGTGGAGGCTCCACAAGCCCAGAACCTGCCATCCAGAGGGGTAGCTGTTTTTGAAAATTGGTTAGTAGGTGATTGGCACAGGGATAAAACTAATTTTATTACTCTTAACTTATGGTTTCAGCCGCCTTTTCCTCTACGGGTGAAGGTAACTGATAAAAAAGGTCAATTTATCACCGGAGGGGTGGTGAAGCTGGAAAAAGGTCAGCTTATCCTAGATCAAGTTCTCCGAGGTACAGAGTTGAAGCCAGGTCAGTTTATTTATCTTCTTTCGGCAGAGTACAGTAATTTTCCCCCTATCGGGAGAACTTATCGCTTGGAGGGAAATGATGCTGTTTACCAACGGTGGTCGGTAGAACTTTCTTGGAAAAGTGATATTCAGATAGATAAGGATGTGATTTTAGTAGGTAGGAGGGGTAACTGATGGGATATTTTTCTAACCAAACCACTGGGGAAGAAACCTTTAAATTTAATCAAAGGAAACAGTTGAGGTATTTGCCATTTTTGCTCATTAGGAGAAATATCTGGTGGTCGATGGTTCTTCTTTTTCTAGTTTTCGAAATAGGCCTTAATTTAGCTCTGCTCTCCTGGAACTATTGGAAGTTGATATTTTATCCTTTCTGGTGGTTCTTGTTTTTTTCTTTACAAAGTGAACTTCAATGGTGGTTGGGTCTTTTTCTTTCTCTTATAGTCGATTACTTGATTGGTTTTCCTTTGGGTTTTAGTTGGTTGATAGTTAATTTTCTTGATTTTAGTTGTTATTTTCTCTTTGGTTCTTGGTGGCACCTTAACCGGGTTCAACAAGGGATTAGAATTGTTTTCTTGGCGACTCTTTTAAGTGTTATCGTTCGTTTGTTTTTCTTCTTACCTCTTACCAGCCTTCTTGGCTTTTTTCTCGAGACAGTGTTCTTAATAAGTTATGGCCTCAAAAGAAATGCAAAGTTTTATCGCTAGTTTTTCTTTCTTCCCAAAGAGACGTTGGCGGTCTAAGGAAGAGAAAAAAAGACAAGATTTTAGTAAAAGCCTGTGGCAAAGCTATTTAAAAGGAATAGTTTTTGTTTTTTTCTTTTTAATTTTAATAGTCTCTTTTGTCTTGGGTAAAGATATATTTTCTTCTAATTGGATGCTTTTTCGCTTAAAAGAACAGAATCTCCATTGGCTGGCTCCTCCTAGGGGTTTGATATTTGACACTCGAGGAAAACTTCTAGTTGAAAACCGCCCCATTTATTATCTTAATGGTAGATGGCTCAGTTATCCAGAGATGTTTTGGAGTTCATTCTTGGGGGTAGAGGCGACTCAGTCCTCTTTTTTAACTAATAAAAAGTTACCTACACGTTATCTGCGGTACTATCCTTTCGACTCGGTTACTGCCCCGGTGCTGGGTTATGTCAACTTGGTTAGTAAAAAAGAGTTAGATCTGCATTATTGTTCTCCTGAGCAAAGGAGATACTGTTTAACAGCTAATAGTTTTGTTGGCCAAGGGGGAATAGAAAAATCATATGAACTTTATCTTCAAGGGAAGCCTGGGGTAGCGGTGAAAGACAATATTTGGTATCCCCCTCGGGCAGGAAAAGATCTTCAGCTAACATTAGATCTTCAACTTCAAGAATATATTTTTGACTTGTTGAAAGAAGAAGGGAAGGTTGGGGCAGTAGTGGTTCTTGATAGGAGTGGTGGTGTTCTTTCATTGGTAAGTTATCCTTCTTTTTCAGCTAATGCTTTGAGTGGTTCTTATCCTCAGGATAAGAAAAAGAGAGAAAAGATAGTTAAAGATATTTTCCAGGATGAGACAAAACCTCTGATCAATAAAGCTTATCAAGAAGCTTACCCCCCCGGTTCTGTCTTTAAGCTAGTTACTGCTTTGGCAGCTCTAGATCAAGGAAGGATTGATTTAAAAACGGAGATAGAAGACACAGGTTTTATTAAAGTCAAAAACTATATCTACAGGAACTGGTATTGGACAGAGTATGGTCGAAAGGAAGGGAAGTTAAATGTCATCCGAGCTTTAGCTAGATCAAATGATATTTTTTTCTATAAAGTGGGAGCCTTGGTTGGTCCGGAAGCTATAGCTGATTATGCTGCCAAGTTGGGGTTAGGACAAAGTAGTGGTGTAGACTTGCCGGATGAGGTGTTTGGTCTGGTTCCTACTCCCCATTGGAAGAAAATAGTTAGAGGGGAAAGATGGTTTTTGGGGAATACTTACCACTTGGCTATAGGTCAAGGAGATTTAAAAGTTACTCCCCTTCAAGTAGCTAGAATGACCTTGATTTTTGCTCTCAAGGGCAAGAAAGTCAAATTGCATCTTAATAAGGCAGTAAAGCCTTCATCAGAAACTTTGGAGATTAGTGATAAGAGTTGGTCAACGGTGATTGAAGGAATGAAGGAAGCCTGTTTACCAGGAGGAACAGCCTTTGTTTTCTTTCATTATCCAGTTAAGGTGGCTGGAAAAACAGGAACTGCAGAGGAAGGGAAAGGTAAGGAAGCAGATGCATGGTTTACTCTTTTTGCCCCTGCCGATAAGCCTCGTTATGTAATTACTGTTTTTCTCAAGAATGCAGGAGAGGGTTCTTATCAAGCTGCTCCTATAGCTAAAGAGATATTGAATTATTTGCTGAGATTAAAAGACAATGATTAAAAAATTTGGATGGTTGGAGGATGAGGAAGAGCGATTAGCTTTAGCTACCTTAGTGAATTTCGGGGTTTTAACGCCTAGAAAATTGAGGGGGTTGTTAGTTAAGGAAAAACCTCAGTCTATTTTGAGTGCTTTTCTTAGTGAAAAAGAAAGTAGCTTGAAAAAGGAGTGGCTGAATGAGGAAATTAGAAAGTTTGGGGCGAAGATAGTAATTTTTGGGGATGATAATTATCCTTTTTATCTCCAAAATATCTCTTCACCCCCTTTGGTCCTCTTTGTTTTGGGAGAGTTAGATTCCTTTTTTGAGCTCTATACAGCTGGAGTGGTTGGCAGTCGAAAACCAACAGAGTATGGACAGAAGATGACCAAGAGATGTGTTAGTTTGCTGATTGAGAATAACTGGACGGTAGTCTCTGGTTTAGCTTTCGGTATTGATAGCATAGCCCACCTGGCTACGTTAGAGAGTGGAGGAAGAACGATTGCGGTAATTCCTTCGGGGTTAGACAATATTTACCCTAGCAGCCACCGCCAACTTGCTAAGCGAATAGTTGAGGAAAACGGAGTAGTTTTAACTGAGGTAGGGTTCGATCAAGGTAAGATAAATCGGGGAAGTTTTCCCCGACGGAATCGGATAATAGCCGGCATCTCTAAGTTCCTGGTGGTAGTTGAAGGATCTAATAAAAGTGGCACTCTTATTACCGCATCTCAAGCGATTAATGCTAGCCGCGAAGTATATGCTTTCCCTGGACGAATAGATAATCCTTACTCCTGGGCCCCTAATTTTTTGATTCAACAAGGAGCTAAACCAATTATTTCCTTTGATGATTTTTCTAAAGAGTTGAAGGCAATTTCTCATCAAGGTAAGAAAAAAGGAGGCTTGGGGCCGGGGGTTAGTTTAGGGGATGAGGAGCGAAAAATTTTAAGCTTTCTTGAGGAGAAAGCTGAGCCTTTAAGTATGGAAGAGATAAGTCAAGGGGTTAAGATGCCTCTAGATAAACTTTTTCAACTTCTGAGTGAGATGGAGTTGAAGGATTTAGTCAGTTTGAACCCTGTAGGGAAGTATTTCAAGAAATGAGTGGTTTTAGCCTTGGGGAACTTTGGCTCCCAGGTAGTAGAGAATAGTTTCTTTTCTATAACGACGGTCGCCACGAGAATTTATTCTAATAGCTGGCAGTCGCCCTCGTTTGGTCCATCGTTTAATAGTGATGGGGGAGACGCGGAGAATTTTAGCTACCTCTCTTACAGTGAGGAGAGGAGGTAAGTTGTTTAAGTCATTTAGTTCATTAGTTGCCTGAGGATGAGAAGAAACCTTGCTAGGTTCGTTATTTTGGAGGAGGTTAGGGATGTCGTCACCCATCATAGTGACTAAAGTATACCTCAATGTATCTATTATAGTCAAATTGTATCAAAATTGTATTGGAACTCAGATCTTAGAACTTGGAACTTAGTTTGTTAACGAGTCATCCCGACTTGTCTGGATCTAGCCGAAGGCGCAGGGGATTGGAACTAAGAGCTAGGTTGGATGAACTAGGTTGAAAACAATTAATAACCCGTAGTAAGGACTTAAAAAAATTTAAGTGCCAATTCCTTTGCGCTCGCTCCGCTCGCTAGATCCTTCGTCGCCCCAGCTCCTCAGGATGACTTTATAGACAAGGTTTGGGATTTTAGTAATTAGGATTTCGAATTTGTTTAGGATTTAGGATTTATTTGGAGCTTAGGACCTGCCTGCCGGTAGGCAGGTTTCGGATTTAGTGCTTTCTTTCCTACTGAGTTCTGAGCTCTGAATCCTAAGTTCTGTTTCTTTGGAAATTGATCATTGATAATTGAAAATTAATATAGTGTGTATAATCAAAAGTATGTCAAAGAGCTTAGTTGTGGTTGAGTCTCCTACTAAAGCAAAAACATTAGGAAGGTTCTTGCCTGACTCATTTCAGATCCTCGCCTCTTATGGTCATATCCGGGATCTGCCAACAAAAAGGTTAGGGATATTAGTTTCCCAAAACTTCCAACCTCAATACGAATATCTAGAAGATAAGAAAAAAGTCATTACCTCTCTTATTTCAGCAGCTAAAAAGGCAGATGAAATTATCCTAGCGACAGACCCCGATAGAGAAGGGGAAGCTATTGCTTCTCATCTGGATTATCTCTTCCATGATAAGTTGAAGAAGGTTCCTCAGATAAAGAGGATTACTTTCCACGAGATAACTCCAGAAGCGATTAAGAAGGCTCTAGCCCACCCCGGCAAGATAGATGAAAACTTAGTTCAAGCTCAGCAAGCCCGTCGTTTACTAGATCGCTTAGTAGGGTATAAGCTATCTCCTCTTTTGTGGTACAAAGTGCGCCGAGGCTTATCGGCTGGGCGTGTCCAGTCGGTAGTGGTGCGCTTAATCTATGAAAGAGAGAAAGAAATAGAGGCCTTTAAACCAGAAGAATACTGGCAGCTCCAAGCCCAGTTTTTGAGGAATAAAGAATCTTTGGATAAGTTTGAGCTGGTTAAGGTTAATGCTAAAAAGATCAAGATTGGAAGCAAAGCTGAGTTGGAGAAACTTTTAACCTGGTTAGAGAAGAGTAAATATAAGATATCCGCTCTTAAAAGGAAAAAAGTTACAACCCATCCCTTACCTCCTCTTATCACTTCGGCACTCCAACAGGCGGCGTCAATAGAGTATGGATTTAATGCTTCGAGGACAATGAGGGCGGCCCAATCCCTTTATGAAAAGGGATTAATTACCTATCATCGAACCGACTCTTTCAACTTGGCTGAGTCAGCAATAAAGGAAATGAGGCAGTTTATTAAAAAAACCTATGGTGAGGAGTATCTGCCGCCTCGACCGAATGTCTACCGCCGCAAGAGTAAACTGGCCCAGGAGGCTCATGAAGCCATTCGTCCTACGAAGATAAAGGTTGAGCCTCAGTCGGCGCCGATTCAGTCTCTTTCTCGAGACGAGAAAAAGATATATGAGTTAATCTGGAGAAGGAGCTTAGCCTCCCAAATGGCGGATTGGCAAGGTGAGCGATTGGTGGTTGAGATAGAAGGGGTGGGGGAGGGTAATAATGCTCTCTTTCGGCGGCGAGGAGTACGAACGTTGTTTCCTGGCTGGCGGCAGCTTAGTAGAGATGAAAAAGAAGATAAAGAACTGCCTTTTTTCTCTCATCTAAAGGAGGAGGAGAGTGTTTCTTTAGAGAAGTTACTTCCTGAGCAGAAGTTTACTTCTCCGCCTAAAAGGTATACTGATGCTTCCCTTATTAAAAAATTAGAGGAAATGGGAATTGGTCGGCCGTCAACCTACGCTCCCATTTTAAGCAAGATCCAGGAGCGGCGATATGTAGAAAAAGAAGAGAAGAAATTTAAATTAACTAACTTGGGAAAAGCTGTTACTGAGTTTCTTTTGCGTTATTTCCCCAAGATAATGGACTATAACTTTACTGCCAAGATGGAGGATGGTTTAGATGCTATTGCCCAGGGTAAGGAAAAGTGGTTAAAGTTGCTGAGTTCTTTCTGGAAATGGTTTAAACCCCTGCTGGATGAGGTGAAAACGAAGGCGGAGCGGGTAAAGATTGAGGTTGAGAAAATAGGAGAGAAGTGTCCTAAGTGTGGAGGCGAGTTGGTAATCAGGATAGGAAAGTATGGTAAGTTTATTTCTTGTAGTAACTACCCTAAATGTGACTACACTCGTGAATATGTTGAGAAAACAGGCTTGAAGTGTCCAGAGTGTGGCGGAGAGGTAATCATTAGGAAAACAAAGAAAGGCCGCCGCTATTATGCCTGCAGTAATTATCCTAGTTGCAAGTGGATGTCTTGGAGAAAGCCGAAGTAGTTCCAAGCTCCGAGTTCATCACACTCCCGAAGAGTGATAAATCACACTTCGGGAGAGTGATTTATTCCAAGCTCTAATTCTTGACATTTCTCAGTTCTTTTTTCATACTCAATATATATGCGAAGATTCCTTGATGTCCTTGGTTCAGCAGTTATTGTATGGTTGGTGATAATCATTGTTGGAGGATTAGCTGTCTTTGCTTCCCAATCTTCTCAACTTCATTCTTTTTTAGCAGCTAGTAAAAAGAAGGTAGCCTTGGTTCTTCCTCTTTTCCATTCCCAAGGAAGGAATAATAATGAAGGAAAAGAAGGAAGATTAAACCTTGGTTCTTCTTCTAACAACAATAACAACAATAACAACAATAACAATAACCAAGGTATCAATAACAAGAACAGCACCTTAGAAGGCAATGGCAATGGTAATAATAATAAGAATGGTACTCAACAACAACTATTACTTTCTTCTTCATCTTCATTGCCATCCTTATTAACCTCTGCCTTTCAGAACCTAAGCTATGTCAAGCTGAACTCCTTGGTTGTTAAAGGAAAGACATTATTAAAAGGTTCTCTTCTTCTTCAATCAGCAGCTACCTTTAAAGGCCCCTTAACCTTAGAAGATAAGGTTTACCTTCATCAACTAACCTCATCTTCATCAACCTCAGCTGATGATAGCAATGTCTCATTATTAGGCTTTAATAAAGAAACAGGCCAGGTCTTAAGGTTATCTGTTTCTAATTGGGACACCAACTCAGCTGATGATGTTACCTCTTTCCTTAGTCTCCAAGACACTCCTTCTTCTTATGGTTCCTATTCTCATTACTTAATTAGAATCAACTCCTCCTCATCAGCTTTAGAGTTTGTTAATCCTGATTCTTTGTTTTATTGGTCTAAGAGCAATGGTATCCTTTCCCCCAAAGATACTAATCAAGGAATAGCGGCTACCTCATCAGCAACAACAGTAGCTACCTTTACCTCAACTAGAACCAACACCTTAGCCTTAAAAGCAGGTTCTCCTAACCATTACCTTACTATCAATCATCTTGGTGAGTTAACTGCTCCTAAGTTAACAGTAACTGGTGCTTCATCATTATCCTCAGCTACAATCAATAACAGCCTTAATGTAAATGGTACATCCTCATTAGCCAGTTTGAGTGTAAGTGGGAATACAACCTTAGAAGGAGCAACAACCATTAATGATGATCTAGCCCTTAATGGTAATCTGACCCTTGATTCTGTTACTGGCATCCTTAAAGCTTCATCATCAGGATTAGTTTCTGGTTCAGCCACCACCTCTGATCTTCCTGAAGGAAGTAACCTCTATTGGACTCAAGCCAGATTTAATACTGCCTTCTCCAACAAAACAACTGATGACTTGAGTGAAGGTGCATCTCACCTTTATTGGACAGAAACTAGGTTTAATACTTCCTTTGCTTCCAAGACAACTGATGATCTAACTGAAGGAACAACCAACCTTTACTTTACCAACTCAAGAGCTAGGCAAGCCCTTTCTGTTTCTTCACCTTTGGCTTA